>CAZJOZ010000004.1:0-68603 GCA_964547775.1 uncultured Leucobacter sp. | reverse complement strand
CACCTAAAGCGCGGATTACACTCCCTTCGCCAGCCTTCTCGGACAGGTGCTGAAAACCTGAGAAATCTGAGATGCGGGAGCGACTGTGCTGCGATAACGTAGAGGGAACCGCAGTAGAGAAAATCGCTGCTCGAGAGTGTGAGGAGGGAGAGGAATGAGCCAAGAACGCGGCCATCGTGCCGGGGACACTGAGGTCCGGGCGACCCAGCAGTTCCGTGAAGATCTCGGAACGATGATTCGCGCTCGTGCCACCGACCTTTCCATTGATGAACAAGAGGCGGTTGAGGCGCTTCCATCGGGCGCTGCCCTGCTTGTTGTTCGTCGCGGGCCAGACCAGGGCGCTCGCTTCCTTCTCGATCAAGATGTGACCATCGCAGGTCGGCACCCGGCGGTTGATATTTTCCTCGATGACGTCACGGTGTCACGTCGGCATGCTGAGTTCGTGCGCAACGGCACCGAGTTTTCGGTGCGAGACCTTGGGTCTTTGAATGGCACTTACTGCGACGGACAGCGGACAGATGATCTCGTGCGACTGTACGACGGCGTTGAAGTGCAGGTGGGCAAGTTCAAGTTCACCTTTTTCGCTTCGCGTTTCGACCTGCCAGGACAGCGTTAGTTGGCCCCGACAACCGCGGCAGCGAGCCGCCCAGAAACAGGCAAATTCAGCATCGGGCAAGTGCTTGAACGACTGCAGGACGATTTCGGTGACCTGACACCCTCGAAGCTGCGTTTTCTTGAGGAGCAAGGCCTGGTTTCTCCTGAGCGGACAAAATCGGGGTATCGCAAGTTCTCTCAGCTTGATATTGAGCGGCTGAGGCTTATCCTCACCCTTCAACGGGAGCACTATCTGCCGTTGAAAGTCATTGCAGACGTACTCGATGACATGGACGCGGGGCGAGACCCGATCATTCCCGGAGCGTCGAATCGAAGCGCGTCAAGTATTCTGGCCCCGCGGCGCTTGCTGAGCAGGGAAGAGTTGCAACGAATGACAGGGGCAACCCCGAAGTTTATTGCCGAAGCGATTGCTGCGGGTGTGTTGCCTGCTGCGGAAGTGTTTCCCTACGAAACGGTGAGTGAGCTTTCAGCCCTGTTGCAACTCGCAGAACTCGGCCTCACTCCTCGTCACCTGAGGAGTATGCGGGTCGCCGCTGAGCGGGATGCCGAGCTGGTGGGGCAAGCGCTTGAGGCTCGCGGCGTGAAGGGCGTGAGCCCTGACGGGCGCGAGCGTTCACTCGAGCTTGTTGATTTGCTTGAGACGGTGCGCCGAGGCGTGCTACGTCGCAGACTCGGGCGGTAAACGCGTCGGCGAGTCGTGACCTCGCTGACTGCAGGGAGGCCTAAAGTTAAGGTTGAAGGTTAATTGCTCCAAAGGTCACTGAGCGGTAGCGTTGAGTGAACAGGCATTGAGAAGAGAGGAACGCGATGGAAGGCTTCGCGCAGACCCCGGAAATCGTTTCCTCGCCGCAGCCGCTCTTCATTGATGGGCTTCCTCAGCCAAATCGTGATGGGGGCTTCAAAGGCGCGGTCGCGGCTAAGGCTGCAGGCATCAGCTATCGGCAACTCGACTACTGGGCGCGAACCTCGCTCGTCGAGCCTACCGTGCAGGGCGCAAGCGGATCGGGGTCTCAACGACTCTACGGCTTCCGAGATATTCTGGTTCTGAAACTTGTGAAGCGGTTGCTCGACACTGGAATTTCGTTGCAGCAGATTCGCACGGCGGTAGCGCAGCTTCGCGAGGCCGGGGTCAATGACTTAGCCGAGACCACGCTCATGAGCGATGGAGCGAGTGTGTACCTTTGCACCTCAAACGACGAGGTGATCGATCTGGTCAGCAGGGGCCAGGGCGTGTTCGGCATTGCCGTGGGTAAAGTGCTGCGTGAGGTCGAGACGTCACTGGTAGACCTGGACGAGCGGCGCTCAGAGGCAGCTGGCATGGATGAGCTTGCGGCTCGCCGTCAGCTCCGACAGTCGTCGTAGCCAGTCGTAGCATGGCGCCCGAATGTGCGGGCGTCATCACACCTGTTCGGCTCTGGAGATGCCGGCGAGTAGGCACGCTTCGTCGGGCGTGACGCGTGCTACGCCTCTCCGATGCGTCGCACTTACTGGTCGGCGTCGGTGACCGCGGTATCTTCGCCGACGGGCTCATTCTCTGCCACGAACGCAGACTGAACGGTGCGCTTTACTGCGGGGCGAACCGCATTCTTGTCGATGTTTGATGAAGCGATGACCTGATCAAGGACTTCATCGAAGTAGCCTGCCATCTCCTGTGCGGCCTCTCCCGGCCACAGATGAACCGGCTTCGCCGCGCCCTGAGTTTGCTGGAGTGAGGTTCTCTCTGGAAGCTGAGGTGACAGCACCAACGATCCGAACAGGTCCTTGAGCTCTTTGATGCGGAACTGGTGCTCCGTCGATTGGGGACGTGCGCGGTTGATGAGAATGCCTTGTGGTTCCAAGCGGGGGCTAATTCCCCGGCGAACTTCTTCGATTGCTCTCAGCGCGCGGTCTGCTGCTGCAACAGCGAAGAAGCCCGGCTCAGTGACGACCAAGACTCGGTCACTCGCAGCCCACGCGGTGCGGGTGAGTGCGTTGAGTGACGGGGCACAGTCAATGATCACGAGATCATAATCTGCTTCCACAATCGAGAGTGCTTCTTCCAGCTTCCATATCTCACGGATGGTCGGATGGGGCACATCAAAATTGATCGCAGAAGGGCTACCGACGAGCAGGTGAATAAGACCCTCGTGGTGTTTATTCCATCCACTGGGAGCAATGGCTGACCGTACGGATTGCGGCTTCTCGAGAACCTGGGAAATGTTGTTGTACTCCTCGGGGTTCACATCCATGCCTGTTGAGACATCGGATTGCGGGTCGAGGTCAACAACAAGGGTGCGAAGTCCCCGGGAAAACGCCGCCGAAGCGAGCCCGAGTGCCACGGTTGTCTTGCCAACTCCGCCCTTGAGAGAGCTCACGCTAAGTACATGCACGGTTCCAGTGTATTGTTGCCGGACACCATGGGCAAAGGTGAGGGTGACGGCCAACAAAGATTTCACTCTTTTTCTCAGGAGTTTCGTTGGAGCAATCCGAGTACCTGTAGGCTGAACCTCGGGCGCTTTCCAGTGTGTGGGCATGATGTGTTGAGGAGTCACGTGTTCAAAAAGATTCTGGTCGCCAATCGCGGTGAGATTGCCATTCGAGCGTTTCGTGCGGCGAATGAGTTAGGTGCGAGAACCGTTGCGGTCTTCCCCTACGAAGATCGCAACTCGCTGCACCGACTGAAAGCGGATGAGGCATATCTCATTGGCACAGAGGGGCACCCCGTACGCGCGTACCTTGACGTGGATGAAATCATTCGCGTTGCGCGTGAGTCTGGTGCAGATGCGATCTACCCGGGCTACGGCTTCCTTTCGGAGAATCCGGAACTGGCATCCGCAGCAGAGGCTGCCGGTATTACCTTTATTGGGCCAGGCACGCGTGCTCTCGAGATGGCAGGGAATAAGGTATCCGCGAAACAGCACGCCATTGCTGCTGGGGTGCCGGTCTTGCAGTCGACCCCGCCGTCGAAGGATCTCGATGAACTGGTGGAAGGCGCGCGAGCGATTGGTTTCCCTGTGTTTGCGAAAGCCGTCGCAGGCGGCGGTGGTCGCGGTATGCGCAGGGTGGAACGCGAAGCTGATCTTCGCGAAGCGCTCGAATCAGCGATGCGCGAAGCTGAGAGTGCCTTTGGTGATGCCACCATGTTCATTGAACAGGCGGTCCTCCGACCGAGGCATATCGAAGTTCAGGTGCTCGCTGACCGAACCGGGGCCGCGGTTCATCTTTTCGAGCGTGACTGTTCTGTGCAGCGACGGCACCAGAAGGTTGTCGAAATCGCACCGGCTCCAAACTTGAGTGAGGCTACTCGTGAAGCACTGACGAGCGATGCGATCGCCTTCGCACAATCAATCGGCTACGAGAACGCCGGCACGGTGGAATTCTTGCTCGATACCGAGGGGGAGCGTGCTGGTCAGCACGTGTTCATCGAAATGAATCCTCGTATTCAGGTTGAGCACACCGTCACGGAAGAGATCACCGATATTGACCTCGTGCAGGCGCAAATGCGTATTGCTGCGGGGGCCACGCTTGAAGACCTGGGATTGCAGCAGGAAAATATTCAGATGCATGGGGCGGCGCTCCAGTGTCGAATCACCACCGAAAACCCCGCGGATGGTTTCAGGCCGGACCTTGGGCGTATTACGACCTACCGCTCACCCGGTGGCGGCGGGGTCCGACTCGATGGTGGCACGATCAACCCTGGTGCACACATCAGTCCACACTTCGACTCCATGCTCGCGAAGCTGACCTGTCGAGGGCGTGATTTTTCTTCGGCGGTCGTCCGCGCAAGGCGGGCTCTCGCAGAATTCCGTATCCGCGGGGTGGCAACGAACATTCCGTTCCTGCAGGCCGTACTTGATGACCCTGATTTTCAGGCAGGAGACGTAAGTACGTCGTTCATTGAGGAGCGCCCTGAACTCCTTACGCTCAATAAGCCAAAGGATCGCGCCACGCGATTAATGCAGTACCTTGCCGATGTCACCGTCAACCAGCCTCACGGGGTTCGCCCCGCTGCGATCGAGCCTCAGGTAAAACTGCCGGACACTGACCTCTCGGTCCCTGCGCCAGCGGGTGGCCGTCAACTTCTACAGGCAGTCGGCCCTGAGGCGTTTGCGCGTGCCCTCCGTGAGCAGACGGCGCTTGCAGTGACAGACACCACATTCCGTGACGCCCATCAGTCGCTGCTGGCAACTCGTGTTCGAACGAAAGATCTCGTTGCCGCAGCGCCACACGTTGCCCGACTGACACCGCAGTTGTTCTCTGTGGAAGCGTGGGGAGGCGCGACCTACGACGTCGCACTGCGTTTCTTGGCAGAGGATCCTTGGGAGCGACTTGCTGCGCTGCGTGAGGCTATGCCCAACGTCCCGATCCAAATGCTCCTGCGCGGCCAGAATACCGTGGGGTATACCCCATATCCAGCAAAGGTCGCTCAAGCATTTATTCGGGAAGCCACTGCTACCGGAGTGGACATTTTCCGTATCTTTGACGCCCTCAACGATGTTGATCAAATGCGAGCCGCCATCGATGCTGTTCGTGACACGGGAAGCGCGGTCGCAGAAGTGGCGGTGTGCTACACCGGAAACCTGCTAGATCCGAGTGAAGATAAGTACACGCTGGACTATTATCTCCGTTTGGCTGAGCAGATAGTTGAGTCTGGCGCACACATACTCGCGATTAAAGATATGGCGGGACTGCTTCGACCAGCTGCTGCTGAGAAGCTGGTCATCGCGCTGCGCGAACGATTTGATGTGCCCGTACACTTGCACACCCACGACACCCCGGGTGGTCAACTCGCAACCTTGCTTGCGGCGGCACGAGCTGGGGTCGATGCTGTTGATGCGGCATCCGCTCCGATGGCAGGAACGACCTCTCAGCCTTCTCTGTCTGCACTGGTAGCGTCTCTCGCGAACACCGAGCGAGATACTGGGCTCAGCCAGGACGCAGTCTTTTCACTGGAACCCTATTGGGATGCAGTGCGTACCGCATATCGTCCGTTCGAGTCTGGTCTTCCGTCTCCGACAGGGCGAGTGTACACACACGAGATTCCTGGCGGGCAACTCTCAAATCTTCGCCAGCAGGCGATTGCGCTCGGCTTGGCCGATAATTTCGAAAAGATCGAAGACATGTACGCGGAATCGAACCGAATCCTCGGCCGTATTCCAAAAGTGACTCCGTCATCTAAGGTGGTCGGCGACCTCGCCCTGCATCTCGCTGCGGTCGATGCCGATCCAGCTGATTTTGAAGCAAATCCTCAAAATTATGACATTCCTGACTCCGTTGTAGGTTTCCTCGCTGGAGAACTGGGAGAGATTCCGGGCGGATGGCCTGAACCGTTCCGCAGTAAGGTACTTGCGGGGCGTGAGGTGTCCATCGGGGTTGCTGATGTTTCAGTGGATGATGAGCACCTGCTGGAGGGTACGAGCGAGGAGCGGCGGGACACGTTGAATCGATTGCTCTTCCCAGCGCCTACGCAGCATTTCCATGAGACTCGCGAGCGGTACGGTGATCTCTCGATCCTTGATACCGGGGATTACTTATATGGGCTAGAGGTCGGCGCAGAACACGCTATCGACCTGTCTAAGGGAGTGCGTCTCTACGTCGGTCTGGAAGCGATCGGCGAAGCGGACGACAAGGGCATTCGGACGGTGATGGTCCGGGTGAACGGCCAGCTGCGGCCAGTCTTCGTCAAGGACCAGTCAGTCCTGGTAGAGACGGTCACCGCAGAAAAGGCAGATCGAACCATCGTAGGTCACGTGGCAGCACCGTTCTCGGGCACGGTCACGATGAAGGCCGCGGTAGGTCACACGGTCGAGGCAGGTCAGCCAGTAGCAACCATCGAAGCAATGAAGATGGAAGCTGCAATTACGGCGCCGGTTGCGGGCCGTGTTGAACGGGTGGTCTTTGAAGGAGCGAGGGGTGTGGAAGCTGGCGACCTCTTGCTCGTCATCGCAGAAGGGTAGGAGCTCGAATGCCAGTGCGTGAGATTCGTGTGTTCGGTGATCCAGTCCTGCGGACTGTCTGTGACCCGATCACCGATATCGACGAGGGTGTACGTGCACTCGTGGCTGATCTCTGCGATACCGTGGCATTCGATGGTCGCGCAGGGCTCGCTGCGACACAGATTGGACACACGCTTCGTGCCTTTAGCCTGCACATTGATGGGAACGTGAGTTACGTTCTCAACCCAGAGATTATTGATCTCAGCGGGGAGCCAGAATTGATGGGGGAGGGCTGCCTTTCCGTCCCAGATCTCTGGTTCCCCGTATCGAGGTACCCGAGGGCGACGGTACGAGGTATTGACCTCAACGGTGACGATGTCCTCATTTCTGGTGAGGGGTTGCTTGCCCAAGCACTGCAACATGAGTGCGATCACTTGGATGGCAAGCTGTACCTGAGCCGACTTGACCGCGATACCCGTGGTGAGGCTATGCGACAGATTCGATCATCTTCCTGGTTCTAGGCCACGAGGCACGCGCCGACAATACCCCAAAACACCGGTGTGGAGGTGAGCGGCCGTGCTCACCTCCACACCGGTGTCATACGAGTACCTAGTTTGTCTGGACTGCCTCGGTCTGTGGATTCTCGCCGTACATCGCTGCGATCTCACCTGCGAAGTCACGCAGAATATTATCGCGCTTAATGCTCATCTTTGGCGTGAGATGGCCTGATGCCTCGGTGAACTCTGTCGGCAAGATGACCCATTTGCGGATGCTCTCTGCGCGAGACACAAACTTGTTTCCGTGATCAATCGCACGTTGCACTTCTGCACGCACGACAGGGTGCTGAGCTGCCTCTTCGAGTGACATGGTTTCGTCAAGACCGTTATTCTTCAACCACGTTGGGAGCATCTCGGTATCGAGCGTGACGAGCGCCGAAATGAACGGCTTTTGGTCGCCAACCGCTACCACCTGGCCGATAACGGTGAATGACCGGATGGGATCCTCGAGCCCAGCGGGGGCGACGTTCTTCCCGCCGGCAGTGACGATGATTTCCTTCTTTCGGCCAGTAATCGTCAGGTAGCCATCGCTATCGAGTGAACCCAGATCGCCGGTGCGGAAGAAACCGTCTTCCGTGAAAACGGCCCGCGTCGCTTCGGGGTTGTTCCAGTACTCCTTGAACACATCGATGCCTTTGACTTCGATCTCGCCATCTTCAGCAATGCGCACTGTATGACCAGGAAGCGCAGGGCCGACCGTGCCGATCTTGAACTTATTCGGCAAGTTGACCGTGACCGGAGCGGTGGTTTCGGTAAGTCCGTAGCCCTCAAGAATCTTGATGCCGAGGCTCTGGTAGAAGTGTCCGAGGTAGTGACTCAGAGGTGCGGAGCCGGAAACCGCAAACCGGACACGGCCACCCATCTTCTCACGCAGCTTTGCGTAGACCAGCTTGTCAAAGAGTTTGAACTTGAGCGCAAGCCCGAAAGGAACCTTTTCGCCGGCCATCGTCTTTTGGCTGTGCTGCACAGCGACCTGGGCGGCTGCGCGGAAGATCTTTCCTTTGCCTCCTGCCTCGGCGGTCTGCTCTGCCGAGTTGTATACCTTCTCGAAAACCCGCGGCACAGCGAGCAGGAACGTCGGGCGGAAGCTCCCCAACGAGACCAGCAACTTTGACGTGTCGGGCTGATGGCCCACACGTACGCCTGCGTGCACCGCAAGAATCGAAATGAAACGCGCGAACACGTGAGCGAGAGTAACGAAGAGGAGCGTTGATGAACCCTGCTCATTCACGACTTCACCAAGTGCCGCGGCTGAATTTCGCGAGAGGTCGACGAAATTCGAGTGGGTCAGCACGCATCCCTTCGGCCGCCCGGTTGAACCAGAAGTGTAAATCAGGGTCGCAATGTCGTCACCATTGGCGATATTGCGGCGACGCTCGATTTCGGCATCGTCAATCTCAGCACCTGAGCGAGCCAGTGCGTCAAGGGCGCCCTCGTCAAGTCTCCACTCGAACTCGACGCCAGAGATGTCCGAGCGCACTTCTGCGAGGCGACCCGCATGCTCGGCAGTCTCGGTAATGATGCCCTTGGCGCCGGAATCCTCAAGAATCCACTGAATCTGGAGAGGCGAGGATGTTTCGTAGATGGGCACCATCACCGCGCCGGCGTAAAAGAGCGCAAAATCGACGAGGGTCCACTCGAATGATGTCTTGCACATGAAGCCAATTCGGTCGCCCGGCTGTACTCCGGCAGCAACCAGACCCTTCGCTACCGCGACCACACGTTCACGGAACGTGCGAGCGGTCAGATCGCTCCAGCCATCTCCCTCGGGAGTTGCAAAAATGACTCGATCTGGGGTGGCTGCGACGCGTTGCTCGAGCAGGTCGGTCACGTTGTCATTCGGCGCAGCGGGAATGATAATTGGTGTTTCTGTGAGGTTCACGGTAGCTCCTTTGATACCCGAAATCTGGGTGTACACCTTCGTTGGCGTTGTGCGGACGATCCTGATCAAGCTTATTGCACTTCGCTGAAATGGGATTCTATTCACCGTCGGGTATCTACAAATCGGCTATTCTAAATTCGGTGGAACTGAGGCGGCCTCCATCAGAAGAATCTGATGGCATGCGCAACCGGTGCATTGGTGCCACCCCTGGATCTCCGGTAACGCAAGAATGAGGTGAAGTAGGACGTGATCTACTGGATTTACAAACACCTCGTAATTGGTCCGCTACTCAAGACAATCTTTCGACCGTGGGTGCAGGGAGCAGAGAATCTTCCAGCGACCGGTCCGGTGATCATTGTGGGCAATCACCTGTCCGTCATCGACTCCTTTTTTATGCCGCTCATGATTGATCGTCGAGTGTCCTTTTTGGCGAAGAGCGACTATTTCACAGGCAAAGGGCTCAAGGGATGGTTCGTGAAGAACTTCATGCTTTCCGTCGGTCAGATCCCCATTGATCGTTCGGGCGGCAAGGCTTCAGAAGCTTCGCTCAATACCGGGCTCTCAGTGCTTGAGCGGGGGGAAGTGCTTGCGTTATACCCCGAGGGTACGAGGAGCCCAGACGCCCGCCTCTACCGGGGTCGTACCGGTGTCGCACGGTTGGTACTGGAATCAGGTGCTGTGGTAGTGCCTGCTGTCATGATTGACACTGAGAAATGTATGCCGATCGGCGCGAAGATTCCGAAGGTGCGTCGCATTGGCACGGTAATCGGAAAGCCGCTCGATTTCAGTAGGTTCGCGGGTATGAGTGCCGATCGATTCGTGCTGAGAAGCGTCACCGACGAGATCATGGTCGAGATCCAACGGCTGAGCCAACAAGAATACGTCGACGTGTACGCTTCAAGCGTTCGCTCGCGAGTTTCTGCAACGTCCTAGGCGGGGTAGACTGAAATTGCTGCGGAGATCCGCAGCAATTTTTTCGTTCTCGTTTGGAAAGTAGGCGGCAGTGACTCAGCAGAGCGCACCTCAACACGTTTCAAGCCTTCCCGAGCTTGATCGTTATCGCTCTCTCGTCGCGAAACAGCAGCCCACTTGGAACGACCATGCAGCGGTGCAAAGTGCAGTAGAGGATCTCGCAAGCCAGCCGCCGCTGGTGTTCGCGGGTGAGGTGGATCGTCTTCGCGAACGTCTTGCGCAAGCTGCTCGTGGGGAAGCTTTCCTCTTGCAGGGCGGTGATTGCGCCGAGACGTTCGATGCGGCTACTGCCGACAAGATCCGTGATCGAGTGAAGACACTTCTGCAGATGGCTGTCGTCCTGACATACGGGGCATCAATGCCGGTGATCAAAGTCGGACGCATGGCGGGTCAGTTCGCGAAACCACGCTCGAGTGATACCGAAACTCGGGAAGGAGTTACCCTCCCTGCGTACCGCGGTGACCTGGTTAACGGTTACGATTTCACGCCGGAGTCTCGAGCAGCGGATCCCTCGCGTCTTGTTCGCGGGTACCACGTTTCTGCATCAACACTCAATCTCATTCGTGCGTTTACCCAGGGGGGCTTTGCTGACCTCCGGCAGGTGCACGCATGGAACCAAGGGTTCATTTCCGATCCCGCGAATCAGCGGTATGAAGCGCTTGCCGCTGAAATAGATCGTGCCCTTCGGTTCATGGAGGCGTGCGGTGTGGAAAGCGCTGCGCTGAGCCAGACCGAATTCTATGTCAGCCACGAGGCACTTCTCCTTGATTACGAGCGCCCTCTGGTTCGAATTGATTCCCGCACCGGCACCCCATATGGCACGTCTGGCCACATGTTGTGGATTGGTGAACGTACCCGGGACCTCGACGGAGCACACGTCGAATTCCTGTCGCACCTGAGAAACCCGATTGGCGTGAAGCTCGGGCCGACCGCAACCGTCGATGACGCGCTACGACTCCTCGATAAATTGGATCCTGAGCGTGAGCCAGGCCGGTTAACGTTCATCAGCCGAATGGGGGCTGAGAAGATTCGTGACACCCTCCCGCCGCTTCTCGAAGGAGTTCGTGACGCGGGGGCGACGCCACTGTGGGTGACCGATCCGATGCACGGCAACGGCATTACGACCGCTACCGGCTACAAGACCCGGCGTTTTGACGACGTCATGAACGAACTCATGGGCTTCTTCGAAGCGCACCGTGAGGTGGGTACCATTCCAGGCGGAATACACGTCGAGCTTACGGGTGACGATGTCACCGAATGCCTCGGGGGGAGCGAGAACATTGACGAGGCTACGCTCGCAACTCGGTACGAATCGGTGTGTGATCCTCGACTGAATCATATGCAGTCGCTTGAATTGGCGTTCCAAGTTGCTGAGGAACTGAAAAGCCTGGCACGTTAGGGGGACAGGTGCGAGCTTGTCAGATTGACGCTCGCACCCTCACCTCCGTGCCGACTTCTACGCGCTCGCCTGCCTTGGGCGTTGTCTCGCGGTCAACCTCTGCAGCATCCCACAGCAGTTCTGGGAGCGCTGTTTGCGGACGAAGTCCGAGCGACTCGAGCTGTTCCATTGCTTGACGCAGGTTCAGACCGCGCACGTCTGGTATCTCAATCAGCTGCTTGCCAAGAGACACATGGAATCCGACTGCGTCTCCCTTTCTCACCGCGCCCTCGGGGAGAACCAGCGAGATGACCTGTCCCTCAGCAATGGTGTCGCTATAGTCGCTGGTATTCATGGCCGAATCAACATTGAGCCCGAGCGCGTTCAGGATAGAGGTCGCCTGTTCCACCGTGTTTCCGGCGAGGTCAGGTAGAGGCCCAGCTGAGAGCACGACATCGATCACGCCTTGCTCTGGGTATTGGTCAGGCAGGTCAGCGCCCGATGGATCAGTGAGGCGAAGCACGGTACCTGAGGGAGCTGTGTCGAAGACTTCTTCGCGTATCGAGCCGAAGACGAATCGCTGGCGTTCGATTTCTTGCCGAGCCTCTTCAAGTGTGAGACCTACAACGTCCGGGGGAGTGAGGAGTTCGGGGCCGGTTGACTCACACAGCCGTACTTCGCTCTGTCGATCGACACGGGTGCCTGCTTCAGGCTCGGTGCCTGCTGCTCGCCCTGGCTCAACCTCCAGGCTCGAACATGGTATTACCGTCACTCGCAGCGTGGCTTCTTCGAGTAATGCTGTCGAGTCCGTGATGCTGAGACCGGTGACGTCAGGAATGGTCACTCGTGAACCTGGCCCTTGGCCCCACCACCATCCGCCTAGCCCTGCGGCCGCAACGAGGAGTGCAAGGATCATCGCGGCACCAGTGCCTCGTCTTGCTCGCCGCCTCGCTGCACGGTGAGCTTTGGTGGTTGCTGATGGTTGGGTCAGTGGTACTGCCGTTGCGTGATCGCCGGCTTGGCTGTGCGGGAGGTCGTCTGAGAGTACTGCGGTCGCAGGATCTGTCACATCGGTATCGGCAAACCCTGGCATCACCATGGTTGTCGCACTAGCTCCGGTCTGTTGTGCGGACCGGAGGAAATCAAGAGCCTCGCGCGCGTTCTTGGGCCGTGCGTCAGGGTCGCGCTGGGTCGTCCACTTGACTAACTGGTCGAACGCTTCAGGAATCTGGTCGACGAGAGTCGAGGGGTAGGGGACCTCAGAGTGGGCATGCTGGTACGCGATTTGCATCGGTTGGTCGCCGGTATACGGTTGTTGTCCGGTGAGCATTTCGAAGAGCAGAATGCCAAACGCATAGACGTCACTACGTGCGTCAGCGATTCCGCGAGTAACGAGTTCAGGCGACAGGTACGCGATGGTGCCAAGCAGTGCTTGGCCGGTGGTGGTGTTTGCGCTTACTGCTCGAGCGAGCCCGAAGTCCCCTATTTTGATGCGACCGTCGTCAGCGAGAAGTACGTTCTCTGGTTTGAGATCGCGGTGGACGATACCGGCTTCGTGCGCAGCGGCAAGGCCAGAAAGAATCGCCTCGGAAATCTCCGCTGCTTGATCGCTGGTGAGCTGGCGATGCTGTTTGAGGAGTTCTCGGAGGGTGATTCCCGGCAGATACTCCATCACTAAGTACGGCACACCATTCGCTTCGCCCTGGTCAAAGACATTTACGATGTTCGGGTGGCCGAGTCCCGCAGCGCTGCGAGCCTCTTGTTCAAAGCGGCGAGTAAAATTCTCGTCATCGCTTAGGTGCGGGTGCATCATTTTGATTGCGACACGTCGACCAAGTCGCAGATCGTCACCGAGGTACACCATGGCCATGCCGCCGCGCGCAATACGTGAGCGCACCACATATCTGCCATCGAGCGTTTGCCCAATGAACGGGTCGACAGGGGCAGACTTCACGCGCCGATTCTATGCCGCGACACTTCGCCGCTCCCTGCGGCGCGCCGCCAGATGCGCGATCCTTGCGATCTGGTTAGGCTTGGATCGTGACTGACGATTCAGACATTGTGTATCTGACCATTCCCGATCTGGTTGAACGCTGGAACACCACTCCGAGCAAGATTCGCCGACTGATCGAAGATCGATCCCTCGCCGCAATTCGCATTGATGGTGTGCTCCGGATTCCTGCCGAATTCGTCGCCGGAGACGAGCCGCTCAATTCGCTGCGCGGCACCTTGTTGGCGTTGCACGACGCCGGATTCAGTGATGACGAAGCGGTCGCTTGGATGCTCGCAGACAATGATGAGCTGGGTGAACGTCCGATTTCTGCGCTCATCGCAGGGAGAAAGAGCGCAGTCCGTCGCGCTACTCAGTCGCTTGCGTTTTAGCTTGCGCTCAGTTCTAGGAAACTCTCTGTGTCGCCCGGTGGGCGAGCTCGATGAGTTGCTCTCGTACGTCGGGCGTGAGGGGCGCAAAGTCGAGCGCAGCTTCGGCCCGCTCAACATTTCTGGTGATCATCTGTTCAACTTGGTTTACCGCGCCACTGTCTCGGATCGTCTGTTGGAGGAGCAGCAGCTGCTCGGGCTCGAGTTCCCGGTCTCCAAGCAGTTCATCAAAGAGGCGTTGCTGTGAACCGGGGAGATCCTTCCTTGCCAGGGTCACGAGCACGGTGCGCTTGCCTTCAAGGAGATCATCGCCCGCTGGCTTGCCAGTGACGTCTGGATCACCAAACACTCCGAGCAGATCGTCACGCAGCTGAAACGCGACACCGACCGGCAACCCAAAATCGCTGAGCGCCTGCTCTTGTTCATCGGAGGCGCCGGCGAGCGCGCCGCCGATGAGCAGGGGTGACTCTACGCTGTACTTCGCAGATTTAAAGATCAGCACGCGAGTCGACCGCTCCAACTGGACGGTCTCTTCGGCGAACCCCGGCTGCTGCTCTTCGACGACATCGAGATACTGCCCCACGGCAACCTCGCTTCGCATTCTGTTGAAGTGGGCACGCGCGGCCGCGGGGGCTCCGAGTTCGGTGGCTGACCGATCAAACAGTTCATCAGCCCACGATTGGAGGAGGTCGCCCAGCAGAATCGCTGTTGCGACGCCGAAATGCTGCGAATCACCCCGCCAGCCACGCTCACGATGAAGCGAAGCAAAGACACGGTGTGCGGATGGGCGCCCTCTGCGTGTATGTGATCGGTCGATGATGTCGTCATGCACCAGCGCGGCCGCATGGAACATTTCGAGTGCGCATGCGGCGTTCAGGACTGCCGACACGTCAGACCGTGTCGGATCACTCAGGTCAAGTGAACGCACGGCTTGGTAGCCGAGAACGGCAAATCGCGCCCTGAGTCGCTTTCCGCCGGTGAGAAATGCGCGGCTTTCTTGCAAAATTGGTGCAGCGTCTGGCCCGAGGCTCTCGAGTTCGCCTTCGTGTCGAGTGATCTCGTCATCGAGGCGCTCCTGTATAAGTCCTGCGAGTCGTCTGGTTTCTTGCACGTGGCTAGCCTAGCCGCGCTGAGGGCAAGTAGACTGGTAGGACCCGGTTTTCAGTGGTGGGAGGCCAAGAATGGGGCTGTCTGAGCGCGAACAGCAGTTGCTCGATGACATGGAGCGACGGCTGTACCAGAGCGAAGCGGATGTACTCAAGGCATCCGCCTCGCCAGCGAAGTTGAACCTGCGGTCTCTCGTGCTTGGCATTGTGGTGATCCTGGCCGGGATTGGTGTGCTCATTGCTGGGGTGAGTGTGCAGCAACTGTGGCTGGGTCTACTCGGGTTTGCGCTGATGCTCGGTGGCACCCTGTTGGCATTCTCGAAGCGTGATGAGCAGGTTGATCAGCCGGTGGCATCGCGCGATTCACAGCAACGGGCATCAGCGGCCGGTGAGTCTCTCAGTGACCGTCTGAACCGTCGGTGGGACGAACGCATGGGCGGCGACCGCTAGATCCTGCCCCCTCCTCACCGACCGACTTTTCTTGCCCTCATTTTCCTGCGGGCCCATTCGCGAGTGAGGGTGATTCCTCCGATTTCTCGTCTGATCGACATGGGTGGTTCCTTCGTCGAACCCTGGTGATCCCTGTCGCCTCGCCGCTGACGTTGCGCGGCAGGCCGTGAACGGTGATATTGGGCGCCTTGCGCGACAGTTCCCGCTGATTGCTGTCGCTCTGCGCTGACGTGGCGACCGCTTGATGCCGCCGAGCGCCATCAAGCGTGCATGCCGACGGGTGATTCATTGTGAACGGTGTCACGACGCATCACGTGCTGTGCCGCTTCGGTGCGCTGTGGTGTGAAGTGGAGAAGTTTGTGGTGAAAAAGTGAGCAATGTGGAGCGAAGTGGGGTAAAGTGGAGGTTACGGGATGATCCTTTCATTTCGTGGTTTACGCGCTGATCCGCAGGAGGGAGTGGCCAATGTTTCTTGGCACGTTCACTCCGAAGCTGGACGAGAAGGGGCGGCTCATCCTTCCTTCGAAATTCCGTGATGCGCTTGCGGAAGGGGTCGTGATCACGCGTGGCCAAGAGCGATGCCTCTATGTCTTCAGCGAGCAGGAGTTTGCTCAGATGCATGAGCGAATCCGGCAGGCTCCTATTACGTCCAAGCAGGGACGCGATTACCTGCGCGTGTTCTTGTCGGGAGCGCACGCAGAAACTCCAGACAAGCAGGGGAGGGTAACCGTTCCCGCAGCGCTCCGGACCTACGCGGGTTTGGAACGGGATCTCGCCGTCATCGGGGCCGGAAGCCGAGCGGAGATCTGGGATGCCGACGCATGGCAGCGCTACCTGGAGGAGCAGGAAAACGCCTTCGCCGAAATTGAAGAGGAGGTGATTCCGGGAATGTTTTAGGTCGGATTTCGCGGTTTCTCGTCTACCGCCCTGGCGCACCTTCCCCGGTGCCAGGTGGGCTGACGGGGAACCGGGGAATCCGGTACCCGGTACTGAGATGAATCACCACTCTGAATCACGAGCAGCAGACATGCATACGCCAGTGCTCCTGGGACGCTGCGTCGAATTGCTCTCTCCCGCAGCGAGCCGCCCAGGAGCGGTTGTGGTCGATGCGACCCTCGGAATGGGCGGCCACAGTGAAGCGCTCCTCGCCGCACATGATGGGCTCACTGTGATTGGGCTTGACCGAGATACGCAAGCGCTTGCGCTCGCAGGGGAACGACTGAGCGGCTTCGCTGATCGGTTTCACGCGGTCCATGCGGTGTATTCCGAGATTGCTGCGGTGGTCGCTGACCTTGGGTACGAAGCAATTGACGGGGTGCTCTTTGATCTCGGCGTGTCATCTCTGCAGCTCGATGAAGCCGAGCGTGGATTCGCGTACGCGGTCGATGCTCCGCTCGACATGCGTATGGATCAACGGTCGGGGCGCACCGCGGCGGAGCTGCTGGCCACCGCGAGTGAAGGGCAATTACGAGCCATCTTTGAGCGATATGGTGAAGAACCGCTCGCCGGTCGATATGCCAGAGCGATCGTTGGATCACGCCAGGACACACCGCTCACCACCACCGGGCAATTGGTCGACCTGCTTCAGGAGGCAACTCCCGCGGCGATCAAACGTCAGCGGCATCCAGCGAAACGCGTCTTTCAGGCGCTTCGCATCGAAGTAAACGGCGAACTGCACGCACTTGAAGCGGCACTCCCCGCAGCACTGGACCTCTTGTCGGTTCGCGGACGAGCCGTGGTGATGTCATACCAATCGTTAGAAGACCGATTTGTGAAGCGGCTATTCGCTCGTCGCACACGATCGACCGCGCCAGCGGGGCTGCCAGTGGAGCTTCCCGAGCATCGAGCGGAATTTACGTTGCTCACCCGTGGTGCCGAGCGTGCAGGCGACGATGAGCAGGCAGCCAATTCGCGATCCATTCCGGTTCGTCTGCGGGCTGTGGAACGAGTAAGGGAGAAGGCCGCATGAGTGCAGAAACAGTGCCGCTCGACAGCGTGCGACTCGCGGCCGCGGTCGGCGCCTCGTCTCCGGCGCCGCATCGCGAAAAGTCAGATGGACGATCTCGGCTCCGTCTTGCCCCACTGCCCGCGCCGCAAAGGGCGAAGCGACGCCTCACCCCGGTCGCGGGGGCCCTGACGGCCGTTGGCATCATCCTTGTCACCTTGGTTGCGCAACTTGGCCTCAGCATCGCTATCTCTGAGGGGGCCTATGAAGCTCGCGCTCTCCAAGTGGAGCTGCGTGACCTGACGCGAGTCGAGCGTGTGCTCACGCAGAATGCCGCGAAACTCTCTTCCCCCCAGAACCTCGCCCAGAATGCGGTCAGCCTAGGAATGGTGCAAAACTTGACGCCGGCAACGCTCCGCCTGAGTGACGGTGCGGTTCTGGGTGCCATTGATGGGCCAATATCTCACGCCCAGGGAAGCCTGATCGCCAACGCAACCCTCGATGGGCTGCCAATGGTCGATGCGGATGGACTCCTCACGGACCGGAATCCAGAACAGGCCGCCGAGCTTGCGGCAGCCGCCCAACAAACGCCGATAGTTTGGGAAGGGCCACTCCCGGCGCCAGTTACGCACTAGTCCGAGATCGACCGTACGAAAGGAGCAGCTGAATGCCACGCCTGCGACCTCTCGCGGCGCGAAGGATCGCTGCCATGGCCCTCGTGCTCGTTGGTGCATTGGTGTTCACGGTTCGACTGGTCGATGTGCAAATTGTGTCTGCTGCTCAATTCAACGAAGAAGCACTCGACAAGCGGGGAGTTCCTGTTGCGGTGCCGAGCGTTCGTGGCGACATCGTAGATCGGAACGGGGTGGTGCTCGCCACGACCGATGAACGGTACGACGCACAGTTGTCGCCGAAAAACGTCCGGCTGAACGGTGGGAAGTTCTGGCGCGTCGTGGATGACGGTGGAATCGAAACGGTGCAAGTCACCGCAGAGGAAGCCTTCGCCGAGATCGGCGCAATCACCGGGCAAACGGCCGAGGAAATTGGGAAGATCGTCGATGACGCACTCGCTATCGACCCCAAATCAGACTTCGCGTATATCAAGCGCGGCATAGACCTCACGACACTCAACGCGCTCAAAGAGCTGGACATCCCCTGGATGACGTTCGATCTTCACCCACAACGGGTCTATCCCAATGGAGCGATCGCTGGGAGCATCATCGGCTTTACCGGTGCAGACGGAGAACCCCAGGCTGGAATTGAGTTCTCCCAGAATGAATGTCTCGTCGGCGTCGACGGAAGTGAGACCTACGAGATGGGCGCAGATGGCGTTCGCTTGCCAGGCAGTGTGGTTGTGACCCAGGAAGCGGAAAATGGCGGGACGGTCCAACTCACCATCGACATCGACTTGCAGTTCGAAGCGCAGCAGGCCCTTGACGCTCAGGTAGCGAAGAGCGCTGCGGAATGGGGCCTCCTGACCATCATGGACGCGAAGACGGGTGAGCTGCTGGCTATCGCAGAGGATCGCTCGGTCGACCCAAATGACGTGAGTGCGACCATTGCTGAACGGAGGGAAGCGCGCTCGTTCACCTGGCCGTATGAGCCAGGCTCAACGATAAAAATATTGACCGCAGCAATGCTGGTCGATCAGGGGGCGGCGAATGCATACACCCAGCACTACACGCCATATTCAGCGGAGCCGGAACCCGGAGTCACGTATAGTGATGCGGTGCTTCACGATCCCATGCCGTGGACGTTGAACGGCATTCTCGTCGAATCTTCGAACGTTGGCATCACGGGTATCGGTGTTCGGCTCGATGAGCAAACGCGGTATGACTATCTCCGAAAGTTTGGGTTCGGGGAGCCGACGCAGGCAGGCATGCCCCTCGAGAGTGCCGGGTACCTCCTGAGCGCTGACGAATGGGATCGGCAGACAAGTTACAACACCATGTTTGGTCAGGGTTTCTCAACCACGATTATTCAGACTGCGAGCAGCTACCAAGCCATCGCGAATAATGGGGTGAGAATCGCACCGACCCTGGTCAAGAGTTGCACTGACGCCCACGGGAAGGTGCACGCTCCTGACGCTCCCGAAGAGACCAGGGTGATCTCGGCAGATGCTGCCGCTCAGACGCTCGCCATGATGGAAAATGTCGCAAATCAGGCGTGGATCGCGGAGCAGGCAGCGGTCGCAGGATACCGAGTAGGTGGCAAGACGGGCACTGCAGAGCAGGGCGACGGCCAGGGAGGCTATCGTAAGGACTTTGTCTATACCTTTGCTGGGGTGTTTCCCATCGATGACCCTCAGTATGTTGCCGTTGCTACAATCGCCTATCCAAAGTCCCAGCACGGTTCGATCGCAGCGACAGAAGCCTGGAATGCTGCGACGAAAGCCACGATTCGGCACGCTCACCTTCCGCCATCCAGCGGAGAATACGAGCCACTGCCCGTCACCTACTGAGCGAGGCTACTGCCGAGCTCCCTCGGTCGTGGGTAGGATCATCAGGTGACCAGCAAGACCATTCGCCCAACGCGTCAACTTCCGCTGACGCTCGAAACTCTTCGCACAGAGTTCGGCATGCGTATTCTCGGCAATACTGACGGCGTTCTGGTTCGAGGCGTGACCCTCGACTCCCGGGATGTTCGGCCGGGCGACTTGTATGCCGCGATTCCGGGTGCGCGCACACACGGGGCGGATTACCTTTCAGACGCAGTTTCGCGGGGCGCCGTGGCGGTGTTCTGCGACGAGTCAGCGCTTTCTCTGGTGCAGCAGGCGGGGGCTGAGGTGCCCATACTGGTAACCCCTGACGAGGCTCGCGCGGTACTCGGACAGCTCTCGGCGAAGGTGTATGCGACGAACGCATGTCAGCGCATCACCTTTGGAGTGACGGGGACAAATGGGAAGACGAGCGTTGTCTATTTGCTTGACGAGCTGCTTCGCCGGGCTGGGTTTCGTTCAGGACTCAGCTCAACTGCCGAACGGCGAGTCAATGGCACCGTGATGCCTTCCGGGCTGACGAGCCCCGAAGCCCCCGAACTCCATGCATTGCTTGCGAGGATGCACGAGGAGGGCGCAGAAGCGATCACCATTGAAGTGTCGGCGCACGCCACAGTCCGCAGAAGAATTGACGGCCTCCATTTCAATGTGGTTGCCTTCAATAATTTTTCGCAGGATCACCTGGACGATTTTGGTGATATGGAAACCTATTTCCAGGCAAAGCTGTCTCTCTTCTCGCCCGAACGCGCCGAACGCGGGGTTGTCGTGGTAGATACCGTGCACGGCCAACGAATCGCTCGGGAATCCCGCATTCCCGTGGCAACGCTTTCCACCGAGTTTGGGGTGGATGCGGACTGGCACCTTGCCGTAACCTGGCAAAGTCTCGATGGGGTCGGCTTTGTGTTGCAAGGTCCTGCCGGTCAGTATTTTCGTGGATCTGTGCCGATGTTTGGGCGGTTCATGGCAGAGAACGCTGCGCTTGCGCTGATCATGCTGCATGAAGCAGGGGTGAGCCTTGAGCGGGTTGCGGATGGACTCGATCGCGGTGTCATTCCTGTCTACATCCCGGGCAGGCTTGAAGAAATCACTCCCAAAGAGCTTGCCCAGGAACCGACCGACGCAAAGATACGTTTCTTCGTGGACTACGGTCATACCCCTGGAGCATTCCGGGCCACGCTCGATGCCTTAAGCGAAGTCACCCAGGGGCGGATTATCTTTATGTTCGGTGCCGATGGCGATCGGGATCAATCGAAGCGCGAGGAGATGGGGCGAATCGCCGCTCGGGGGAGCGATGTGGTGATCATCTGTGACTACCACCCGCGGACTGAGGACCCCGCAGCTATACGCCAACAGTTACTTGCAGGTGCTCATGATGCCGCACGTGCCGAGGTGTATGAAGAGCCAGATCCGAGGGCTGCGATTCGTCTGGCTATTTCGCTCGCGCGACCAGGCGACGTTATTCTGTATGCGGGCCCTGGTCATGAAGAGCATCAGGACATTGCTGGCGTGCAGGTTGCGTATTCGGCAAGGGATGAGGTACGCGGAGCTCTCCGCGAGGCAGGACTGCTTGAGTGATTGCATTGACACCGGATGAGATCGCGTGCGCTGTGGGAGGCCGGCTCGTGATGAACCCTGACGGTGACCCTTCGCAGCGCATACGTGGCGCAGCACAAACCGATTCCCGTGAGGTGCAGCCCGGGCAGATATTTGTTGCGCGACGCGGTGAGACCACCGATGGCCATCGATTCGTGCCACAGGCGGTAGAGCGTGGAGCCGCCTTGCTGATCGTCGAGCACGAAGGCGAGGAACGAGTGCCACAGGTGGTGGTCGAGGACGCCACGGTCGCGCTCGGGCTGCTGGCGCAATTCGTGATAGCGCGCAAATTGGAGGATCACGCATTTCGAATTGTGGCGATCACCGGATCCAACGGCAAGACAACGACTAAGAACCTTGTTGCCGCTATGGCAGAGCAAATCGGGTCAACCGTGGCAAGTGAGAAGTCATTCAACAATGAAGTTGGTGGGCCTCTGACGATGCTACGGGTTGAATCGGGTACCGAGATATTAGTGGCTGAAATGGGTGCGAGTGCATCAGGCGAAATTGCTCGTCTGACGACCATGGCACCCCCGCACATTGCTGTCGTGCTCTCTGTTGGTCTCGCCCACGTTGGCGAGTTCGGCGGAATTGAGGGGACGTTTGCAGCAAAATCAGAAATGGTTCGTGATCTGCCCGACGATGCGGTCGCCGTGCTCAACAGAGATGACCCGTGGGTTGCGAAAATGGCCGACCTTACCTCCGCGAGAGTCGTGTGGTTCGGACTGCGAGATGATGCGCATGTTCGCGCAAGCGAGGTCGTCGCATCTGCTTCGGGCACAACCTTCACCCTGTGGGTGGGCAGCCAGTCGAAGAACGTACACTTTCAGGTTCTTGGTGAGCACCACGTCATGAACGCTCTTGCCGCTGCGGCCGTTGCGACGGAACTCGGAATGGGAATTGACGACATTGTCACCACCCTCGAAGCAGCCACGATTGCGGCACCGGGGCGAATGCAAGTCCTCCCGTGTCGCGACGGCATTACGGTCATTAACGATGCATACAATGCGAGCCCCGACAGCATGCGGGCCGCGCTCAAAACACTCGCTCTCATCGCGGATCCCTCGTCTCGCACGGTCGCCGTGCTGGGAAAGATGGCGGAGCTCGGCGAGTTCTCCGGAGAGGCACACGATCAACTTGGATTGCTCGCAGTACGACTCGGCATTAGTGAACTGATCGTGGTTGGTGCCGAAGCGCGCCGCCTGCACATCAGTGCGATCAATGAGGGATCGTGGGACGGAGAGAGTGTGTTCGTCGAAGATCAAGACGAAGCATTCGCATACCTCATGAGTCGTGTGCGCCCCCGTGATGTGATCCTTGTCAAAGGCTCAAATTCGGCAGGGTTGCAGGCGCTCGGGGACCGGCTGGGGGAGGCGCTCGCATGATCAACCTCCTTATCGCCGCAGGACTGTCGTTGCTGTTCAGTCTGTTCCTGACACCCTTGTTCATTCGTGGATTTCGTCGATTGAAATGGGGACAGTTCATTCGTGAGGATGGACCCCAATCCCACTATGCAAAACGTGGTACCCCGACGATGGGTGGCCTCATTTTTATTTCGGGGGCGGTGATCGGCTATTTTGCGGCGCACGGCATCACGGGCACCGCGCCGAGCGCGTCGGCAGTGCTGGCAATTCTCATGACCGTTGGACTCGGGGCGGTCGGGTTCATCGATGATTTCTTGAAAACACGGAAGCAGCAATCCCTCGGGCTTGGTGGCTGGGCAAAAATCGCCGGGCAGGTCATTGTGGCCGTCACGTTTGGGCTGTTGGCCATTCAATTTGCTGATCAGAATGGACTCACGCCTGCGAGCACACATATTTCGTTCATCCGCGACCTGCCGTTCGACTTCATGTCACTCGGCTCGGTCCTTGGACTGATTCTCTTTCTGCTGTGGATCATTGTGATCGTCACGAGCGCGTCGAATTCGGTCAATGTGACGGATGGTCTCGACGGGCTTGCCGGCGGCGCATCGATACTCGCGATCGGCGCATATGCAGTCATCGCATTCTGGCAATTCAACCAGCTGTGTGCGCGAGGTATTGAGCCTGGGTGTTACGAGGTGCGAGATCCTCTGGACCTCGCGGTGTTTGCCGGTGCACTCGTCGGTGGACTGATCGGATTCCTGTGGTGGAATGCAAACCCTGCCCAAATTTATATGGGCGATACTGGCTCGCTGGGTCTCGGAGGTGCCATTGCGGCGTTCGCGATTCTGACCCACACCGAACTGCTTCTCGTACTGATCGGTGGCCTCTTCGTCATTGAGTCTGGCTCAGTGATTGTGCAACGGGCGTACTTCAAGATCACCAAGGGTAAACGGATCTTCCGCATGAGTCCCATTCACCATCACTTCGAGCTGAAGGGGTGGGATGAAACCAAAGTGGTTGTCCGCTTCTGGATTATTGCCGGCCTGTTCGTGCTGTCAGGGATCGGTGCCCTCTACGCAGAATGGACCCTGCGGCAGTGAGTGCGACGGCGCAGCAGCGGCTCGACTCACTCGCGAGTTGGCACGATGATTGGTCCGGTCTCACCGTAGGGGTGTATGGCCTGGGGGAGATTGGTTTTTCCATCGCAGACACCCTCACAGAACTCGGCAGCGACGTACGTGTCATTCACACCGCCTCGGATCCCGAGCGAGTTCGGCTCCTCGAGGTTATTGGCGCAGAACACCGTGAGGTGTCGCGTGACGCGGTGCTCGAAGAATTTCAACTGTTCAATCCAGATCTTGTGGTGGTCACTCCCGTGACACCCCTTGACGATCCGGTTGTCGAATGGGCTCGCGCCCGGGACGCTCATGTCTGGAGCGACGCCGACCTCGCCTGGCGTTTGCGTGATAAGACCCCGCGGGTGGCAGATTGGATCTGCGTGGCCGGTTCTCACGGAGCGCCGGGTATTGCCGAATTAACGGCTCATATGCTCTACGAGGGCGATCTCCGGGTAGCGCCAGTTGGTAGGGGTGGTATGCCTGTCTTGGATGCTATTCGTGACCCTCAGGGCTACGATGCACTGGTGCTTGATCTCTCCAGTGAACAGTTGCACTGGATCGACCACATGTCACCGTTCGCGAGTGTATGTTTCACCTTTGACGCCTCAGCCTCAGGTGCACACGAAGATCCCCTCGAACATCGGCGAGCACTCGCCAAAGTGTATGAAAACACCAGAATTGCCTGTGTCTATAATCGCGCCGATGCCTCAACTGAGCTGATGGTAGAAGAGGCAGACGTTGTTGAGGGTGCACGTGCGATCAGCTTTGGCCTGGATACGCCCCCGCCGAGCGGCCTCGGCATGGTCGAGGGGCTGCTCATTGACCGTGGCTTTCACCCGGAACGGCGTCGCGAAGCCCTCGAGCTGCTCTCGCTTGAAGAGCTCGCCGAGTACAGTGTCAATACACCGCATACGGTGCAACAGATTCTTGCCGCAGCCGCTCTCGCCCGCGCCCGTGGCGTGTCACCTGAGCAGATTGCCGCCGCGGTGCATCGGTTCTATAGCCAGGACTGAATGCCCCTCCTCGCAGGAGGTGTTCTTTGGCGACACGCTCCCTTGGTGTGGGGAAATATGGCGCCAGCAGTGCACACTTGAATCACGCGAATTGGTGTTGCGGAGGTGACGCGTGTGACGACCTTTCAGCAACCAACCGAACCGGTGCAACTGGGCGCGAAGCTGGGAATTTCGAGAATTCGTCTTGGCAAGAGTTCGGGGATGCAGTCGTCTGCGTTGACCATCGCATTGCTGTACGCGATTACCTTTCTGCTCCTCGGTATCGGGTTGATCATGGTGTTGTCATCATCCTCGATCACGTCATACCTTGGGAACAGCGGATTCCTCGGCGGTTTTTGGCGGCAGGCAACGTATGCGCTGATCGGCGTGCCGCTGATGTTGGTCGTAGCACGGTTTCCTGTCAGCTTCTGGAAACGATGGGCGTGGTGGCTGCTCGGCATCGGCCTCGCCCTTCAGCTTCTTGTCTTTTCGCCGCTCGGTGTGGAGGTGTACGGTAACCGAAACTGGATTCAAATTGGCGGGTTTGGAGGGCAACCTTCAGAGCTTCTCAAGCTTGCGCTTATCGTCTGGATCGGTGTGATCCTGGCGAAGAAAGAACCGCTCTTAGGCCAGGTGAAGCACGAGTTGATACCGGTGATTCTGCCGGGCGCGGCGATCGCCCTCGGGCTGGTGCTGCTGGGACGTGACCTAGGAACCGCGATGGTGATGGGTCTCGCAGTGCTCGGTGCCATGTATTTTGGTGGTCTGAGCTGGAAAGCGATTGGTATTACAGCCGGAACCGCGCTGTTTGGGGTGATCCTCCTGGTGGTCACCAGTGAGAATCGCATGCGACGGTTGTTCAGCTTCACCGACGGAAATGCAGACTATTCCGGCGCGGGTTGGCAGCCGCTTCATGGTGTCTGGGCCCTTGCAGGCGGAGGTGCCTTCGGTTCCGGTCTCGGGAATTCCAAAGCGAAGTGGTCGTGGCTTCCCGCAGCAGACAATGACTACATTTTTGCCATTATTGGTGAGGAACTCGGTCTTGTTGGTGCACTCCTGGTTATTAGCCTCTACGTCGTGCTTGCTCTTGCGATGCTTCGGGCGATCGGTCGAGCCCGTGATCGCTTTGGCCGTACCGTCATCGGCGGGATTCTGGTGTGGATTGTTGGCCAAGCATTCATCAATATCGGGGTGGTGATCCGAGTTTTTCCGGTGCTCGGCGTGCCACTACCGTTGATTAGTGCGGGAGGTACGGCCCTCATCGCGTGTCTGCTGGCCATGGGCGTGGTGATTTCTCTTGCTCGAGATGGTGAGCAGTATCAAGCGGAACTGAAAGAGGCAGGGGGAGGGGCTCGATGACTACGTATCTCCTGGCAGGTGGAGGCACAGCCGGGCACGTGAATCCACTCCTTGCGCTTGCCGACGAAATTGTGGCGAGAGAGCAAGATGCGAATATCGCGGTACTTGGCACCAAAGAAGGGCTGGAGTCCCGTCTGGTGCCGCAACGCGGATATGAGCTTCTGACGATTGAACGACTCCCGTTTCCCCGTCGCATCAATGCATATGCGCTGACATTTCCCGCTCGCTACCGCCGCGCCGTGCGAGAGGTCCGATCACTCATCAGGCAGCGCGGGGTCGATATTGTGGTCGGATTTGGCGGCTACGCATCGGCGCCGGCTTACCGTGCAGCGTATCTCGAGCGGGTGCCCTATGTGATCCACGAAGCGAATGCAAAACCTGGTCTCGCAAACCGTCAAGGGGCGTTGCGCACGCCTTACGTTGGCGTCACGTTTGCGGGCACACCAATCCGTCATGCGCGGGTTACCGGGATGCCGCTGCGCCGCGAAATCACAACGCTGGATCGCGTAGCTCAACGAGAGCCCGCAAGAATTGCCCTCGGACTGGAGCCTGACCGGCGAACGCTCCTGGTGACCGGAGGATCGCTTGGTGCAAAAGCGATTAATGAGACCGTTGCCGCGGCGGCGAGTGAGCTTGTTGCGTCGGGTGTGCAGGTGCTCCATGTGTGGGGAGGGCTGACTGAACTCCGTGATCCCGGTCTTCCCGGATATCACGTTATCGAGTACTGCGATCGAATGGATCTCGCGTTCGCTGCGGCAGATATTGCGGTAGCTCGAGCAGGTTCAACGACCGTGAGTGAGCTTTCTGGCCTCGGCATTCCAGCGGTGTTTGTTCCATACGCGCAAGGCAATGGAGAGCAGCGGTTTAATGCCGCAGGTGTCGTTACTGCGGGCGGCGCGCTGCTGGTTGAAGACCACGAATTCACCCCGGACTGGGTCCGCACCATCCTGATTCCACTGTTCTCACGTGAGTCGGATCTCACGGCGATGGGTGACGCGGCAAGAAGCGTCGGATCACTGCATGGCACGGAGCGGCTGTACGATCTTGTGCGGGAAGCACTCGAAGCAAACCCGCGAAGGAGACCCGATGATTTATCCTGACCTCTCGGCCACCATCCCGGACCACCTGGGAAACGTCCACTTTGTTGGCATTGGCGGCTCAGGAATGAGTGGCATTGCGCGGATGCTCCACGATGCAGGGGTGCGCGTGACAGGCAGCGACAGAAGTGCAAACTACAGCACTGAGGCATTAGAGGCACTGGGAATTCCTGTACACATTGGCCATGACGCTGCGCACGTCGGAGATGCCGATACCCTCGTGGTCACGGGAGCCCTCTGGCAAGACAATCCGGAGTACCAGTACGCCTTGGCGCATGACATACCGGTGCTTCACCGCTCGCAAGCACTCGCCTGGCTCTCTCGAGGGCGACGTGTGGTGTCCGTTGCGGGTGCGCACGGAAAGACGACCTCGACCGGGATGCTGGTGACTGGCCTGATCGGGGTTGGTAAAGACCCATCATTTGTGAATGGCGGAATCATTGAGTCACTCGGGGTGAGTTCCGGCGTGGGAGCCGAGGACCTCTTCGTGATCGAAGCAGACGAGAGTGACAAGTCATTCTTGCTGTATGACACTGCCGTGGCATTGATCACGAACGTTGATCCTGAGCACCTCGATTTCTACGGGTCGCGTGAAGCGTTCATGGCAGCGTTCGTGGAGTTCGCACGAGGGGCTCGCGAACTGGTGGTGATCTCCGCGGATGATCCTGGGGCGCGTGAAGTGCTCGAAGAATTGCGGTCGAACCCCCAGCCGGATGACCCTCGCATCGTGACGTTCGGCATTGATTCTGAGGCCGACATCAGGATCATCGATATTGACGACAGCGGCCCGGTGCGGTTCTCCGTTACCGTGAACGGAGAAACGTATCAGTCGGCACTGCACGTGTACGGCAGTTATAACGCAGTGAATGCAGTTGGTGCCCTTGCCGTGATGGTCGGGCTCGGTATTGATGCGCAGGAAGCGCTTTCCGCAATCTCCACATTTGGTGGCACCAAACGACGGTTTGAGTTCCACGCAGACGTTGGTGGTGTCAGGGTGTACGACGATTATGCTCATCACCCCACAGAGGTGGCAGCGTTGCTCTCAGCAGCCCGGGCCGTCGTTGGCGACGGGCGCCTCATCGCCGTGCACCAGCCTCACTTGTATAGCCGTACGAAACTGTTTCACGCCGAGTTTGCTGAGGCGCTTGAACGAGGAGCAGATCATACGGTCGTGCTCGCGGTCGATGGTGCACGCGAAGATCCCGTCGACGGAGTCACTGGGGCGCTCGTCTCCAATGATTTTGTGTCCCCTGAGAAGGTTGCCTATTTGCCCGACTGGCAAGAAGCGGCAGACTATCTCGCGGATTTTGCTCAGCCCGGAGACGTCATGGTGACGATGAGTTGCGGCACGGTCTATCAGATCATCCCTCAAATCGTTGAATCACTGAAACGGCGATTTGAGCAGGTATGAAGCGTCCCTCGGGTTTCGATCAGGAACGGCCTCGTCCCATTGCCGAGGAATCAAAAAGATCGTCTCTGATTGACCGAGTGCGAGCATCAGGTCGCACTCCGTCGACCTCCGAACCAGAGTCGGGCATGAGCCATCCCGAAACGAACAGTGCCGAACCCGGATCGGGCGTCAAAGCGCCGAGGCTCACCGCTCCGTCTGATGCGATTCCTGGCTCAGCGCGGAACACTCAGAACCCTCCCGTGATCCCCGAGGTTGGTGAGTGGGCCGAGCCAGAGCGCGACGCCCCCGTGGCGCCAGTGGTGCCGATGGGGACACCCATGCGCGACCATTTCGAACGTGACGGCGACAGCGGCGGTGTTGAAAGTCTTCCTGTGCCTGTTCAGCCGGCTCGAAGCATCTTGCGTTGGGGAGGGCCGGGCGATGGCGTGCGGCAGGCGAAACAAGCCCTCCGGCTCGCGGAGCGGGAGCGACGCCAGCGGGAACGAGGTGAGCGGAAACGCTTCACCGCGCACCAGCGGGTACGTCGTCGTCGATGGTTCGTGGGTATTGGTGCGGTGCTCTTGCTCGCACTGTTTGTCGCGATCGGGGTCTATACGCCGATTATGGCAGTGCGTGATATTCGCGTGCAGGGTGCCGCTACGGTGAGTGCGAGCGAGATCGAGGGTGCGCTCGAGAAGTTCCAGGGCGTGCCCCTTGCGCTGGTTGATGACCAAGAGGTGCATCGAGCCCTCGAGCTGTTCCCCGTGATCAAGAGTTACGCCACTGAGCGTATACCGCCTCATACTCTCCTGATCCGCGTTGAAGAGCGGATGCCAGTGCTGGCGTATGAGCGGGAAGACGGCTTCGACCTTCGCGATCCAGCGGGGGTGCTGATTGACAGAGTCTCTGAACGTCCCGTCGGAGTGCCCCTTGCATCAGCGGAACTCCAGGACACCGCGTCCCCTGCGTTCGGGGCTGTCGCATCAGTGATTCGCGATTTGCCGAGTTCACTACGCGATCGTTTGGTTGCGGCTCAGGCAACAAACGCTCAAGATGTGACCTTTACCCTCGACTCGGGCACGCAGGTGTTGTGGGGCGATGTCGCTGATACGCAACGGAAAGCGATTGTTCTCGAAGCCTTAATCGGTGCGATCGGCACGCCCTCTTTTATTGACGTCTCAGCACCTGAGGCGCCCGTCTTCACGTAGTCCCGGCGTGTCGTCTGCGTGAGGTCGTTCCAGACCTTTAGCGTGAGAACCGTAAAACGTATACCCGAATACTAACTTTCACCTTAAGGTAGAGGTTGAGGGTTGAGGGAGGACTCACCGTGTCGAACCAGAACTACCTCGCAGTCATCAAGGTCGTTGGCGTCGGCGGGGGTGGTGTCAATGCTGTCAATCGCATGATTGAGCTCGGCCTCCGCGGAGTTGAATTTATTGCGGTGAACACCGACGCGCAGGCGCTGTTGCTGAGTGATGCCGACGTGAAGCTCGACGTTGGGCGTGAGATCACTCGTGGTCTTGGCGCAGGCGCTGATCCTGAAGTTGGCCGTCGTGCAGCAGAGGATCACGCAGAGGAAATTGAGGAAGCCCTCGCTGGTGCCGACATGGTGTTTGTGACGGCAGGCGAGGGCGGCGGCACCGGCACCGGTGCGGCGCCAGTGGTAGCCAGAATTGCGCGCTCCGTTGGAGCTCTGACGATCGGTGTCGTTACCCGTCCCTTTGGCTTCGAAGGAAAACGCCGCGCAGCACAGGCAGATGCGGGTATTCATACCCTGCGGGAATCTGTTGACACGCTGATTGTGGTCCCGAACGACCGACTGCTTGAAATCAGTGAAGCCGGGATCAGCCTGCGCGACGCCTTTGCGGCGGCGGATCAGGTGCTGCTGGCAGGTGTACAAGGTATCACCGACCTCATTACTACGCCGGGACTCATTAACGTTGACTTTGCTGACGTGAAGTCCGTCATGCAGGGGGCTGGCTCGGCGCTGATGGGCATCGGTTCCGCACGTGGGGCTGACCGCGCCATTAAAGCTGCTGAGCTTGCAGTCGCGTCACCTTTGCTTGAAGCGTCAATCGAGGGTGCGCACGGCGTATTGCTTTCGATCCAGGGATCATCGAATCTCGCTCTGGCCGAGATTACCGAGGCCTCGCAACTTGTCCACGATGTGGTGCATCCTGAAGCAAACATCATTTTTGGCACGGTCATTGATGACACCCTCGGGGATGAGGTGCGAGTCACCGTGATCGCGGCAGGGTTCGATCCTGAACAACTTGAGAGTAACGCAACGAACGTGCAGGAGCGCGGTCGTCGCGCTCGACGAGTAGAAACGCTCGAAGACCTGCCACCAGTAGCTGCTCCAGTCACCGCGGGAGAGACCGGTGAGGTGCGGACAGAGTTTGGTGAGGTTATCGTCACGCCGCCGGTCGAGGAACAACTGCTTGATCCCGCGTTTGAATCGGATGATTCCGAGCTGGATATTCCGGAGTTCCTGAGGTAACCATGTCAACTCATGAGGGCCTTGCCGAACGGTTGATGGTCATGCGTGAAGCGATTGCCGACGCCGCGAACTCTTCCGGGCGACGCACTGACGAACTGACCCTGATTGTCGTCACCAAATTTCATCCGACAAGTCTGGTTCAGTCGCTGTATGACCTTGGTGTTCGAGATGTCGGCGAGAACCGCCATCAAGAAGCTCAGATGAAGGCAGAGGAACTTTCGGCTCTTGATCTTCGATGGCACTTTGTTGGGCAACTCCAAACCAAGAAAGCACGCCAGGCTGCAAAGTACGCGCATGCGATTCATTCCATTGATCGTGAACGGCTTGTTGAAGCGCTGAGCACTGCCGAGCGTGAAACGCCGATAGAAGCCTTCCTGCAGGTGAATCTGACCGAAGACCCTGGGCGTGGGGGAGCTGATCCTCACGAGCTCGAGCGGCTTGCGGAGTCGGTTCTGAGCACGCCCACCCTGCAGTTGCGCGGTGTCATGGCTGTCGCGCCTCTCCCTGAGGAGGAAGCGCCCGAAAGCGCGTTCGCGAGGCTTCGTACCTACTCGGAGCGTGTGCAGCGCCTCGCGCCAGAGGCAACGGCGATCTCAGCAGGTATGACGCACGACTTTCGCGAGGCGATTGCGGCAGGGGCGACACACCTACGAATTGGAAGCGCAATCACGGGAAACCGGCCAGATGCGGCGTAGTCTCGAAGCTAATGACGCATCCCGTTGGCAATCTCGTGAGGAGAAGATGACATGGGCAATCCACTGAAAAAGACAATGGTGTTCTTGGGGCTCGCCGAAGAAGACCTTGAAGAGCATCACACGCCGGCCCAAGAGGCGCGTCCAGAGACAGAATCGGTCGCAAAGCCGGCAGCAGCGACCCAGAATCGCGCTCATGTGACCCCGTTGCGTAAAGTCACACCTGTGCGTGCTACCCCCTCGTCGGCAATGAATGAGATCCTCACGATGCATCCGACAGAGTACAGCGATGCCACCGTGATTGCTCAAAGTTTCCGCGACGGAGTTCCGGTCATTTTGAATCTCTCACGCATGAATGAGGGTGAGGCGAAACGGCTGATTGATTTTGCTTCAGGATTGGTGATGGGTCTCAACGGCCGCATCGAACGAGTGACGAGTAAGGTATTTCTTCTCTCGCCTGAGCACGTCGCAGTGAGCGGTGACTCGTCGAACCGTGCGGGAGAAGCCGAAACGTTCTTCGTGGGTGCGACCGCATAGGTGTCAGCGCTCGTCATTCTTCTCCTTGTGTTGGGCTGGGTGGTCCGGCTCTACATGTACGTACTCTGGGGACGGTTCATTCTCGACTGGGTGAGAGTCTTTCAGCCGCGCTTTCGACCCAAGGGCGTGGTGTTGTTCATCGCTGAATTGGTGTACACGCTGACAGATCCACCGATCCGAATGTTTCGTAAGATTTTGCCCCCCATTCGCTTGGGACAGGTTGCGCTCGACCTCGGGTGGATGGTCACGATGTTCTGTTGTCTGATCCTCTTGATGTTCTTGCAGGTGTGACCGAACGAAGAATTTTTGCTAGCGTTACTGAAGATAACCACCGATGCGGTGTGAAAGCGAAAGAGACAAAACACGATGGCACTGACTCCCGAAGATGTCTTGAATCAGAAATTCACGATCACGAAGTTCCGTGATGGCTATGACCTCGATCAGGTTGATGAATTTCTGGACACCATTGTCGAAGAGCTCCGCGAGCGCGAGCAGACTGAATCAGACTTACGAGCTCAGCTTGAAGCTGCGCAGGCGGAGATTGCATCGCTGAAGGAGCACGCTGGAGACAGTGCCGCACCTGCCTCAGAGCGCACCATTGTTGTGGATGCGCCGCAACCTGCCGCGCCGGTTGAGCCCGCGCCGAGCGCCTATTCCGCTGATTCCGTGAAGTCGAGTGCAATGCTCCAGTTGGCGCTTGAACTGCATGACAAGCATGTCGCTGAGGGCAAAGCAGAGCACGATCAACTGATTCAGACCGCGCAGAAGGAAGCAACGCGCCTCGTGTCTGAAGCTGAAGCTGAGCGTGCCGAGGTGCTGAAGCGTCTCGAAGGCGAGAAGAGCGATCTGCGTGACGTGATCCGGGAACTCCGTGAGTTCGAAGGCGAATATCGCACAACCCTGCGGTCGTACATTCAGTCGCAACTTCGCAATCTCGATGGTTCGCCTGAGCCCGGTGGCGCTCCGGCAGGCCTCGACTAGACCTCCGCGTGACCGAAGAATCCACGTCAGCATCTTCCCGAGCAAGACCTCAGCCGGTGCATCGCGCCCAGGCTATGGTCTTGCTCGGACTTGCCGTACTTATCTACGCCGCTGACCAGCTCAGCAAGAACTGGGTTGTTGCGAACCTTCCCGAGGGCAGGGCGGTCCCGGTTCTCGGCGACTTCCTGCAGTGGTACTTCGTACGGAACCCAGGTGCGGCATTCTCTATTGCCGGCGGTGCGACCTGGATGTTCACGCTCCTCGCAGTGATTGTTGTTGGCGCCATCATCTGGCAGGTGCGCAACCTTGGTTCACGTTCATGGGCAATATTTTTCGCACTTCTTCTCGGAGGGGTGCTTGGGAACCTCACCGATCGCCTGACACGAGAGCCTGGTTTTCCTGTCGGCCATGTGATCGATTTCATTCTCACGCCCTGGATGTGGTTGGGTTTCAACCCGGCCATATACAACATTGCCGATATGGCCATTGTCTCCGCGATGGTGCTGTTCATTGTCATTACCATCCTCGGGCTCCCCATCGACGGCTCCCCACGTCATCCGAAGCACCGCAACAGCGGATCGACGGATGTGCCCGTCGATCCGGAAAGTTGAGTTGCTGATGGAACATCGGTCATTGCCCGTCCCTGACGGACTCGTCGGTCAGCGCGTAGACAGTGCACTCGCAACGCTCTTTGGGTTCTCCCGTTCGTTTGCTGCAGAGATTGTGCAATCAGGCGGGGTAACCATTGATGGGCGGCCACTCGCCAAGTCTGACCGCCTACATGCGGACGGCTGGCTTGAGGTGAGCTGGGTTGAGAAGAAGGGCCCCGAGGTGGTGCCCGTAGACCTTCCGGAACTGTCTATTGTCTACGATGACGACGATCTTGTGGTGATCGATAAACCTCCCGGAGTGGCGGCGCATCCATCGCTTGGCTGGGAAGGGCCTACTGTGCTCGGAGCATTAGCTGGAGCCGGCTTCCGAATCGCGACGTCGGGCGCTCCGGAACGGCAAGGGATTGTGCAGCGGCTCGACGTCGGCACGAGCGGACTTATGGTCGTCGCCAAGAGCGAATCAGCCTACAGCGCACTGAAGTGGGCCTTCCGTCGTCGCGAAGTCACGAAGATCTATCACACGGTGGTCCAGGGCCATCCAGATCCGCTTGCCGGGACGATTGATGGACCGATCGGTCGCCACCCTGGGAGCGAGTGGAAGTTCGCAGTAACACGAGACGGCAAGCCTTCAATTACCCATTATGTGACCCTTGAAGCATTTCCCTATGCCTCACTCCTTGAGGTTGAACTGGAGACTGGGCGTACACATCAGATTCGAGTGCATATGGCGGCTCAGCACCACCCCTGTGTGGGTGATCCGATGTATGGAGCTGATCCCACGCTGAGCGCCAGACTAGGGCTTGAGCGCCAGTGGCTTCACGCGATGAGGCTGAGCTTTACGCACCCCGGGCGAGGGGAACTCGTGGAGTTTGAGAGTACCTATCCCGAGGATCTCTCGCGCGCGCTGGAGATCTTGCGTTCCTAGGGGTGGCGGAGAAGACAGCCCCGCGTTCATCGTTCTTCTCGGCTCGGGCCGGTACGCTGGATCACGACAGGTGAGGGAGGCGAGTGGGTGTCCGATCAGGGTGGGTTCGTCCATTTACATGTGCACAGCGAGTACTCGATGCTCGACGGGGCAGCTCGAGTCAAACCGCTCATTGAAGCGGCGGTGCAGCAGGGCATGCCGGCCATCGCGGTCACCGATCATGGGCAAACGTTTGGTGCCTACGATTTCTGGAAAACCGCCCGCGACGCCGGAATTAAACCGATCATCGGTATTGAGGCGTACCTGACGCCAGGGACTCATCGAAGTGATCGAAGCAGGGTTCGGTGGGGTGACGGCGGCGGCGATGATGTGTCCGGCGGTGGAGCCTTCACCCATATGACGCTGTTATCAGAGACAACGGAGGGGATGCATAATCTTTTCCGGCTCTCGAGCTTGGCGTCGATTGAGGGCTATTATTTCAAGCCGCGCATGGATCGAGAGCTCCTCCAGCGCTACGCAAAAGGAATCATTGCGACCACCGGATGCCCTTCCGGAGAGATTCATACCAGACTGCGGCTCGGTCAGTTTGCTGAGGCACGTCAGGCTGCTGCAGAGTTTCAGAGCATCTTCGGTAAAGAGAACTTCTTCTGTGAGCTCATGGATCACGGACTCGAAATTGAACGCCGTGTGCAGGCTGATCTGCTTCGCATTGCGCGAGATCTTGATATTCCACTTCTGGCGACCAATGATTTGCACTACACCCATCAACATGATGCCAAATCACACGAGGCACTCCTGTGTGTGCAGTCCGGATCTCGACTCGATGATCCGAACCGATTTAAGTTCGACGGGGATGGCTACTATTTGAAGAGCGCGGCTGAGATGCGCCACCTCTTCCGCGAACTTCCCGAAGCATGTGACAACACCCTCTTGGTCGCGGAGCGCTGTGAGAGTGAGTTCAACACGTCGGCAAACTATATGCCACGATTCCCTGTGCCAGCGGGTGAAACCGAAGAAAGCTGGTTCGTCAAGGAGGTCGAGCGGGGACTGCATGTTCGCTATCCCGCAGGCATTCCCGATGAGGTTCGACGCCAGGCAGAGTATGAAACCGGTGTCATCGTACAGATGGGATTCCCCGGCTATTTTCTCGTTGTTGCTGACTTTATTAACTGGGCAAAGGATCATGGCATTCGGGTGGGACCTGGTCGCGGGTCCGGCGCAGGGTCAATGGCTGCATACGCCATGCGAATCACCGATCTTGATCCGCTCCAGCACGGATTGATTTTTGAGCGGTTCTTGAACCCTGATCGTGTGTCAATGCCGGACTTTGACGTCGATTTTGACGATCGGCGGCGCGGCGAGGTCATCAAGTACGTCACTGAAAAGTATGGGGATGAACGAGTCGCCCAGATTGTGACATTCGGGACGATTAAGTCCAAGCAAGCACTCAAAGATGCCTCACGGGTGCTGGGTTTTCCCTTCGGGATGGGTGAAAAGCTCACGAAGGCAATGCCTCCGGCGGTCATGGCCAAAGACATTCCGCTCGCGGGCATCACCGATCCTGAGCACCCCCGCTACAAGGAAGCGGCGGAGTTCCGCACGGTGCTGCAGGAAGACCCTGACGCGAAGACCGTCTACGAGACAGCACTCGGACTTGAAGGCTTGAAGCGGCAGTGGGGCGTTCACGCAGCGGGCGTGATTATGTCCAGTGATCCGCTCATAGACATTATCCCCATCATGAAGCGGGAGCAGGACGGCCAGATCGTCACCCAATTCGACTATCCGACCTGTGAAAGCCTCGGGCTGATCAAAATGGATTTCTTGGGGCTGCGAAATCTGACCATTATTAGTGATGCTCTCGAAAATATTCGTCAGAATCAGGGCATAGATCTCGACCTCGAGGCGCTCCCTCTCGACGACAGTGCATCGTATGAACTCCTTGCTCGAGGTGACACCCTCGGGGTGTTCCAGCTCGACGGTGGTCCGATGCGTGGCCTTCTGCGGCTGATGAAACCCGACAATTTTGAAGATATCTCCGCGGTGCTCGCACTGTATCGCCCGGGGCCGATGGGCGCTGACTCGCATACAAACTACGCACTGCGTAAAAACGGCTTGCAAGCGATCACTCCGATCCATCCGGAACTCGAGGAGCCGCTACGGGAAATCCTTGATACAACATACGGCCTGATCATCTATCAGGAGCAGGTGATGTCCATCGCGCAAAAGGTGGCGGGTTTCAGTCTTGGCGAAGCCGATATCCTGCGTCGCGCCATGGGGAAAAAGAAGAAAGAGGAACTCGATAAGCAGTACGAAGGTTTCTCGAGGGGCATGCAAGAGCGGGGCTTTTCGACCGCTGCCATCACCGCGTTATGGGAAATCCTGTTGCCATTCTCTGACTATGCATTCAATAAGGCACACTCTGCCGCGTATGGGTTGGTGAGTTATTGGACGGCCTACCTGAAAGCACATTACCCTGCGGAATACATGGCTGCGCTGCTCACCAGCGTTGGCGATTCGAAAGACAAACTCGCTGTCTACCTCAATGAGTGTCGTCGTATGGGCATCAAAGTGCTCCCGCCTGACGTCGGCGAGTCGTTCGCAAATTTCGCTGCGGTCGGCAACGACATCCGGTTCGGTTTGGGTGCGGTGAGAAATGTCGGCACACACGTGGTCGAAGGTATTCGTACGACCCGAGAATCCGGAGGAGGGTTCACCTCATTCCATGATTTTCTGAAGCGAGTACCGCTCACAGTCTTAAACAAGCGAACCGTGGAGTCGTTGATTAAGGCGGGAGCCTTTGATTCGTTCGGTCATTCGCGACGCGCGTTGGTTGAGATCCATGAGAACGCCGTTGAATCAGCAGTGAAAGAGAAACGTGACGCTGAGCACGGCAATGTTGGATTTGATTTTGACAGCCTCTTCGAGGACGCGGGAGCTGACGATCATGCTGGACTGAGTACGCAGGTCCCTGACCGGCCCGAATGGACGAAGAAAGATAAGCTCGCATTCGAACGGGAAATGCTGGGTTTGTATGTGTCTGATCACCCGCTGCGCGGTCTCGAGTCGACCCTGGCGAAAGAGGCGACAGCGACGCTGGAACACCTCACGAATCCCGACACAATGGTAGATGGCGACACGGTCGTCGTTGCGGGTCTTCTTTCGTCAGTGCAGCATCGAACGGCGAAGTCGGGAAATCTGTACGGATCAGTCACGATTGAAGATTTCACTGGAGAAATTCAAGCTCTCTTTATGGGTAAGGGCTACCAGGAGTTCGGACACCTCCTGCAGGAAGACAGCATTGTGGCGGTTCGCGGAAAATTGAATTCGCGCGATGACGGCGTATCGATGCATGCGTATTCTGTGCGAGTGCTTGATAGCACCACACGTGATGAGGTCTCCGATCTGGCAATTACCATTTCAGAAAGTCGGGCTACCCAGGAGCTCATGGAGCGGCTCCGCGAGGTCCTGGAACGCCACCCTGGCTCTGGCGAGGTTCGTCTCAACCTCCTGACGCGGACCTCCGCGCGAGTATTTGAGCTTCCGCTTACGGTTGATGTTTCCTCAGACCTTTTCGGTGAGCTGAAGGGGTTGCTCGGGCCGCGTTGCCTGATTGATCTCTGAGCATGGAGAGCGTGATCACCCGTCCAACTCCTCCGAAGAGTAGGCTTGACCCATGAGCGGAATCCAGCGAGAAGTGCAAGAGACGCTTGGCGTCGAGGTCAACTTTGACGCGGATCGAGAGGTAGATCGGCGGGTCCAGTTTCTGGTTGATTACGCAACGCATGTCAACGGAAATCGGGGATTTGTGCTGGGTGTCTCCGGTGGTCAAGATTCATCGTTGGCGGCGCGACTTGCGCAATTGGCTGTGGAGCGGTTGCGGAGTGAGGGCAACGACGCGCAATTCCTAGCGGTTCGTCTCCCATATGGCACCCAACACGACGAGGATGACGCGCAACGAGCGCTCGAATTCATTCAGCCGGACCGTGTGATTACGCTAAATATTGCGTCGGCCGTAGATTCGCTCGTGCAAGAAGTCTCTTCGAGTTCACATGAGCCGGTGTCGGACTTCAATAAGGGCAACATCAAAGCGCGCATGCGCATGGTGGCCCAGTATGCTCTGGCTGGTGATCGTTCGATGTTGGTGCTTGGAACTGATCATGCGGCTGAAGCCGTTACGGGGTTTTTTACCAAGTTTGGTGACGGAGCGGCCGATGTGTTGCCATTGGCGGGTCTCACGAAACATCAGGGTGCGCTCATGTTGCAGCGTTTGGGGGCCCCCGATCGACTCTGGCAGAAGGTCCCCACTGCTGACCTGCTTGATGGTGAGCCCGGTCAAACAGACGAAGCGAATCTTGGTGTGTCGTACGTCGCGATTGACGCGTATCTTATGGGCCAATCGGTGGCAGAAGAAGATGCTCAGCGAATCGAGCATCTCTATCGCCGTACGGAGCACAAGCGTCGTCCTCCGGTAACTCCTGCTGACGAGTGGTGGAAATAGGACGTGGAAAGACGGGATAAGGGGATCACAATGCCAACTACCTTCGTGCTCGCAGGCGGGTGCTACTGGTGCCTCGACGCCGCATACCGCGTGTTCAGGGGAGTGACCGATGTGCATTCTTGTTTTACGGGAGGTCATGTCGCAGACCCGAGCTATGAACAGGTGTGCACCGGAACGACTGGCCATGCGGAGGCAGTCGCGGTGACGTTTGATGAAGACATCCTCCCTGCGGACGTGGTCTTAGACGCTTTCTTCACGATGCATGACCCCACACAGCTCAATCGTCAAGGCAATGATGTGGGCACCCAGTACCGTTCGGCAATGTTTGCGGCGAATGATTCGCAGCAGGAACTGTTTGAAGCGGCACGGCAGCGTGCGACTGAGGTGTGGCCGGGTGAAGTAGTGACCACGATTGAGCCGCTTGGAGCCGTGTATCCGGCGCCGGAATCTCATCAGAACTTTTTTGCAAAGAATCCGACCCAAGGGTACTGCCTCGCAGTGGCGGTGCCAAAGGTGAATAAGGTGCGAGCGGCATACGCCCAGTACTTGCGCCCCCCGACGGGGTCAAGCAGCGACCTGGTCTGACTCGCCTGGGATGAAAGTGGAACCGAGAGAATCGGTGGCGTGCTCGCTCGCGTGTTGATCTGGTGCCGCAAATGGCTCATCTTGAGAGGTTCGCCCTCGTTTGGTGAAGGCGGTCACACCCCACCGTAAATCGTGGCCAAGTGCGTCAGCTTCGATCTCAACAGAGGTGCCGCGCCTTTCGCTGTTCTCCCACTCCCTGACCCGCAGTCGGCCAGTGACGATCACGCGATCGCCCTTCTGCAGGGACTCGTGAGCGTGATCTGCGAGTGAGCGGAATACGCTCACGCGGAACCAGTTCGTATTCGCATCGACCCACGCCTGCTGGTGGCGATCAAAGCGCCGCTCATCGTGAGCGAGTCGAAAGGAACACAGGTTCACCTCTGTCGCAGTCCGGATGAGCTTTGGCTCTGTCGCGATCGTTCCGACGACGGTAATAGTGGTCTGACTCATGAGGGTGCTCCTGTGTTTCTGGGTGTGGTGAAATCCACGCACTCACTGTGAGGGTGTGCTGATCGTGCGGTGATGACGTACGAATGATCCTTGATGAAGGACGGGTGACCCGCTCCAAAGCAGGAAACTCTGTGGAAAAGTGAGGGTGGATCGGTCCAGATTCATGACTGTGTACTACGGACTGCGCAGTGGATGTTCAGGCACATGAGAAGGGAATCGCTACACTGGCAACCATGCTCCGCACTCGTTACCGGTTCGTTGTTGCGATGATCGTCGCACCACTCATGGCCAGCGTTGTGGGGTGCGCGCCGTCTGTTCCTGACCGTGCCAGTGCACCAGACGAGAATTTTCAACAGCTTCCCGCGGGGGATGCGGAGCCGGAGCTCGTTCCTGACGGCTCAGCGCATGACAATCTGCCGTATTTCGCGAAAATCTTGCAGGCGTTCTCCGCAGGAAGTGAGCCTGTCAGGGGAGTGCCTGTGGTCACCGCCCTCGAGGAAGCCGGCTTCACGCGTGAGGTGATGCAGGTGAGTTTCGATGAGAGCAAAACGCAGTTGGTCGCGGATCACATCTATGTATCTGTGCGCTTTGGCGAAGAGTGTCTGATCGGGCAGGTTATTGAAAGTGATCGAAGCGTTGTCACCTCCGTGCAGCCGGCGGTCGGGCCGGAGAAGACGATCTGTCTGATCGGGGAGACTCGAATCATCGATTGGTGAATGTTCGAGTGGACCTTCTGACTTTGCGACGTAAGTTGATGCGGATCGGGTCTGCGCGCTGAGAGGTGAAGCCTGATACCTTAGACAGTGATATGGCTGAATACATTTACCAAATGGTTCGCGCGCGGAAAGCGGTCGGCGAAAAAGTAATTCTCGACGATGTGACCATGGCATTCCTGCCGGGCGCGAAGATCGGTATGGTCGGACCGAACGGCGCCGGCAAGTCGACGATCTTGAAGATTATGGCGGGCCTTGATACTCCGTCGAACGGTGAAGCGACCCTCTCACCCGGCTACACAGTCGGCATCCTGATGCAGGAGCCAGAACTTGACGAGTCGAAGACCGTGCTTGAAAACATTGAAGAGGGTGTTGAGATCAAGGCCAAGGTCGACCGCTTCAATGAGATTTCCGCGCTTATGGCGGAGCCAGATGCTGATTTTGACGCACTGTTGGCCGAGATGGGCACCTTGCAAGAGGAGATCGATGCAGCTGACGGTTGGGACTTAGAAAATCAGCTGGAACAGGCAATGGATGCTCTCCGTACTCCGCCGGGTGATGCGAAAGTGGCGCATCTGTCGGGCGGTGAGAAGCGACGGGTAGCTCTTGCGCGCCTGTTGTTGCAGAAACCAGACCTCCTCCTGCTTGATGAGCCGACAAACCACCTCGATGCCGAGAGCGTGCTTTGGCTGGAGCAGCACCTCCAGAAGTATCCTGGCGCGGTAATTGCAATTACCCACGATCGATACTTCCTCGATAACGTGGCCGAATGGATCGCTGAAGTTGACCGCGGCCGATTGATTGGCTACGAGGGAAATTATTCGACCTACCTTGAGAAGAAGGCTGAGCGGCTCGAGATTCAGGGTAAGAAAGACGCCAAACTTGCGAAGCGCCTCAAGGACGAGTTGGACTGGGTCCGTTCGAACACCAAGGGGCGTCAAGCGAAATCAAAGGCTCGTCTGGCTCGGTATGAGGAGATGGCTGCGGAGGCAGAGCGGACACGAAAGCTGGACTTCGAAGAGATCCAGATTCCAGCCGGACCCCGACTCGGCAATGTGGTGATCGAAGCGAAGAACCTGCAAAAGGGTTTCGACGGGCGCACGCTCATCGACGGACTGTCATTCAGCCTTCCACCGAACGGCATTGTGGGTGTGATCGGCCCGAACGGTGTTGGCAAAACCACCCTGTTCAAAACCATTGTTGGCCTTGAGCCCCTCGACGGTGGAGAGCTCAAGGTGGGCGAAACCGTGAAGATCAGCTATGTTGACCAGTCTCGTGGTGGCATCGATCCAGAGAAAACACTCTGGGAGGTGGTGAGTGACGGTCTCGACATCATCACGGTCGGGAAGACTGAGATTCCTTCACGAGCGTACGTATCGAAGTTTGGCTTCAAGGGGCCCGATCAGCAGAAGAAAGCAGGGGTGCTGTCGGGTGGCGAACGTAACCGACTCAATCTCGCTCTTACCCTGAAGCAGGGTGGCAATCTGTTGCTGCTCGACGAACCAACGAACGACCTCGACGTTGAGACGCTGCAGTCACTGGAAAATGCCCTGCTCGAGTTCCCAGGCTGCGCTGTGGTGATTACCCACGATCGGTGGTTCCTTGACCGTATCGCAACCCATATTCTTGCGTATGAAGGCACCGAAGAGAACCCTGCGAACTGGTATTGGTTCGAGGGTAACTTCGAGGCATACGAAGCGAACAAGATCGAGCGGCTCGGCCCTGAGGCGGCAAAGCCGTCACGTGTGACCTACCGCAAGCTCACGAGAGACTAGACGGCCAACTGTGGGACGGGTGCGGGTCGACATCCACCTCCGATGGGGTGACCAAGATGAATATGGCCACATCAACAATGTCGCGTTCGCTCGATATCTTGAAGAAGCTCGGGTGCGCATTTTTGGGTCCGACGCAGCACACACGCCGACAGGCATGGAGACGCTGTTGCACGGCAACAATGAAGACCCGCATAAGATGCTCCTGGCCTCTCAACGAATCGAGTTCGTAGGAGTGTTAGAGTACAGCCCCTCTGCGGTCGTCGTTGAAATGTGGGTTGGAAAAGTGGGCGGTTCGAGCCTCGAATTGCACAGTGAGATTGTTGACGGCGCGTCAACCGCTCGGCGGGTGGTCGCCCGCGCAATTTCCAACGTGGTGATCGTCGACTACCACACGCTACGACCCAAGAAGTTGACGGCCTCGGAACGTGACGTGGTCGAAGCGTGGACAGACGAGCCGTTGAGTCTTCGTAGGCTATAGATCAACGGCGTTGAACTCGCGTCACTGTGCGAGCAGGAATGCAGGAGTTCTGGTAGGCTTAATCCTTGGCTTGCGTGTGGAGTGATCCACACCCTCAGAAGGTGCCCTCTCTCACCGACTGAACATCCACATGACGTTATGACGTAAGGACCGCACACTCGTGGCAAATATTAAGTCGCAGATCAAGCGCATCAAGACCAACCAGAAGGCAACCGAGCGCAACCGTGCGTACAAGAGCGAATTGCGCACCGTAATTCGTCATGCACGTGAGGCAATCGCCGCTGGTGACAAGGCTGCAGCGGCACCGAAGGTGCAGCTCGCAACGAAGAAGCTTGATAAAGCGGTTTCGAAGGGCGTTATTCACAAGAACCAGGCAGCGAATCGTAAGTCTAAGCTTGCGCGCAAGTTCGCGGCACTCTAAAGCCTTCGACTGATATGAAAACGCCCCCGGCGAGACCGGGGGCGTTTTCGCGTGATGACGAGTTCCCTGAGATGAGACAGTGAGAGAATAGGCAGATATGTCCCCTCGAAGCGTGAATCCACCAGCCCCGGCAGCAACTGACCCGGGGCAGATCCGCAATTTCTGCATCATTGCCCACATTGACCACGGGAAATCAACCCTGGCGGATCGTATGCTGCAGATCACCGGCACCGTTGCTGATCGAGATATGCGGGCTCAATACCTTGACAACATGGACATCGAACGCGAGCGGGGCATTACGATCAAGTCCCAGGCCGTGCGTATGCACTGGGATGTTGACGGTTCTTCATATGCGCTCAATATGATCGATACGCCGGGCCACGTCGACTTCAGCTATGAGGTTTCACGTTCTCTCGCCGCCTGTGAAGGTGCGATCTTGCTGGTCGATGCAGCGCAGGGGATCGAGGCCCAAACCCTCGCAAACCTGTATCTCGCAATGGAGCACGATCTGGAGATTATTCCCGTTCTCAACAAGATCGACCTGCCTGCTGCCGACCCGGAGCGAGTGTCTCGAGAAATCGCCGATCTCATCGGTGGCGATCCAGATGACATTTTGAAAGTGTCCGGGAAGACGGGAATGGGCGTTGAGGAGCTCCTCGACCGCGTCGTACACCGTATTCCTGCGCCGGTTGGAGATGCGCAGGCGCCCGCACGTGCCATGATTTTTGACTCGGTGTATGACCCCTATCGCGGCGTTGTCACCTATGTGCGTGTGGTGGACGGTAAGCTGACGCCTCGCGAGAAAATCTTGATGATGTCCACGAAAGCGGAGCATGAGGCGCTCGAGATCGGTGTGTCGTCACCCGGTCCTACTCCGACCGAGGGGTTAGCGGTTGGCGAAGTCGGTTACCTGATCACCGGAGTGAAGGATGTTCGCCAGTCAAAGGTTGGCGACACCGTCACCAGCAAGCTGAACCCAGCTGATGCGGCGTTACCCGGCTACACGGATCCGAAACCGATGGTCTTTTCAGGGTTGTACCCGATCGATGGCAGTGACTACCCCGTGCTCCGTGAAGCGCTCGACAAACTCAAATTGAGCGATGCTGCGCTGCAGTACGAGCCAGAAACGTCAGTTGCTCTTGGATTCGGTTTTCGTTGTGGCTTCCTTGGTCTGCTTCACCTCGAAATTATCAGTGAGAGGCTCAGGCGCGAGTTTGATCTTGATCTGATCGCGACAGCCCCGAGCGTGGTGTACGAGGTGACCAAGGAAGATGGCACGGTTGTCACGGTCACGAACCCGAGTGAGTACCCCGAGGGAAAAATCGCGAGTGTGCGCGAACCCATGGTGCGCGTCGCGATCCTTGCGCCAAAAGACTACGTAGGGACCATTATGGAACTCTGCCAGAGTCGTCGCGGTCGCCTTCTCGGTATGGAATATCTCGGCGAGCGAGTGGAGCTACGGTATGCGATGCCGCTTGGTGAGATCGTCTTTGATTTCTTCGATCATTTGAAGAGTCGCACCCAGGGCTACGCAAGCCTTGACTATGAGCCAATGGGCGATCAGGAAGCAGACCTCGTCAAGGTCGATATCTTGCTTCAGGGTGACAAAGTCGATGCGTTTAGCGCGATTGTTCACCGTGATAGCGCGTATCACTACGGAACGCTTATGACCGAGCGTTTGCGTAAGCTGATCCCGAGACAGCAATTTGAGGTGCCGATCCAAGCGGCAATTGGATCGCGAGTGATCGCTCGAGAGACCATTCGGGCGATTCGTAAGGACGTGCTCGCAAAGTGTTACGGCGGCGACATTAGCCGGAAACGAAAGCTGCTGGAGAAGCAAAAAGAGGGCAAAAAGCGCATGAAGATGGTTGGCCGTGTGGAGGTGCCACAGGAAGCCTTTATCGCAGCACTGTCCGGTGATGTTGAGGGCAAGGATCAGAAAAAGTGAGTGACCAGCCTGAGGTACATCGCCGTTCAACACACATCGATAAGGGTGCCGTCTACGGTGCGGTTGGCGCGTCATCGAGTCCAGATCTCATGCGATTCCCACCAGAGGGGAGCACAGCGTTTGAGCACGAGCGAAAGCTTGGGAGCGGAGTCGAACGATTCCTCACTGCTTCAAGCATGCTCATGACTTGGGGAGCGCAGCGTGCCGCAGGCATTGAGGTGCGCGACGTCGATCAGTCCGATCACGAACACTATTCAGGGATTACGTACAGCAGGTCAGGGGTTCCTGAGCCGGCTCCCGAGCTTGAGGTGCGCTACGGGAGCGACGGGGAACCGTTTCTGACCGCTGGCACCACAGCGGTATTACATTGGCCGGGCCGCGGAGTCGTTCGAAACGTTCGCGTGGTGTTTGTGCTCGACGAGCCTCGTAGAGGAGGCTTCGCGCTTGGTACCGCAGACGACGCTGGAGTTGTGGGTGAAACCGCGTATTACGTTGAGCATCGTGCCGACGATACCGTGTGGGCGATCGCTCGAGGTTTTTACTGGGCCCCGGAATCAGGAATCTTCGGTCTGCGTCGGAAAGCAGCGATCCGCCTCGCCGAGCGCACCGTGATTCAACAGATTGAGTGTCTTGCACCCGGTGTCGCTTCTCAGCGCAAGGGAGAAACAGAGTAGGCCTTGCCGAGTACATTTCCAGCCGGTGAACCAGCTCCGCTGAGTGGTTCGCTGCCGGTGTCAGCAGCCGTCGGCGCTGAAGAAAGGGACTTCGGAGTCTATCTCCACGTCCCCTACTGCCGGGTACGGTGCGGGTACTGTGATTTCAACACGTACACGGCAGAGGAATTGGGAGAAGGGGCGAGCCGGGCAGATTTCGCGAGCCAAGCAATCCGTGAACTCGAGCTTGGAGCGCGCGTACTTCATGAGGCGGGACTTCCACAGCGGCGAGCTTCCACGGTGTTCTTTGGCGGTGGCACGCCGACACTCCTGCCGGCAAGGGATCTCGTCGAGATGCTTGCATCGGTGCGCAGGTTATGGGGGCTCACGGAGGGCGCTGAAGTGACGACGGAAGCGAATCCTGACTCGGTGGATCGGGAGTACCTGCGTGTGCTGAGAGAAGGTGGTGTGACACGGGTGAGCATTGGCATGCAGTCCGCTGTGCCATCAGTACTCGCCACACTCGAACGCACGCACACTCCTGAACGGGTCCCGCAGGTAGTGGAGTGGGCGAAGGCTGAGGGCCTGCAGGTGAGCCTCGACCTCATCTATGGGACACCGGGGGAAACTCTGGAGCAGTGGCAACGGTCGATCGACGCAGCACTCGCCTGTGAGCCAGATCATCTTTCTGCGTATGCACTTATCGTGGAACCCGGCACGCGGCTGGCTGCGCAGATACGGAGGGGAGTGGTGGACGCTCCCGACGACGATCTTCACGCGGAGATGTATGCGTTGGTTGATCGAGTGCTTACCAGCGAGGGCTATCACTGGTACGAGATCAGCAACTGGTCGAGATCACACGATACGAGATCTCGGCACAACCTTGCATATTGGCGGGGTGCAGACTGGTGGGGCGCAGGGCCCGGCGCACACAGCCATGTTGGCGGTGTGCGCTGGTGGAATGTGAAGCATCCTCGGGCCTACGCGTCCCGTATTCTCGCGGGTAATTCACCCGCGCTCGAACGTGAATTGCTCGACGACAATACCCGACGCATTGAGCGAGTGCTACTCGAGAGCAGATTGGCGGAAGGATTGCCGCTTGACGTGCTTACCGAACGCGAACGTGAATCCGTTGCGGGGCTCATCGCAGACGGCCTCATCGATGGCCCTCGCGCTCTGATGCGCCCAGGACAGGAGCCGCGGGTGGTGCCCACACTTCAGGGACGTTTACTTGCCGACACTGTCGTGCATCGATTACTACGGTAGACTGGCACTCTAGCTGTGAGAGTGCCAGAACTGAGGGGGTGCCGTGTCTGAGGATCGGGTCAGCGAACGCGGACTCGCAGTTCTCCATGCAATAGTTGGAGACTACGTGTCGACCAACGAACCAGTGGGAAGTAAGACCATTGTCGAGCGACACAGCTTTGGAGTGTCAGCAGCAACCATCCGAAATGACATGTCGTTGCTTGAGGATGAGGAACTCATTACTGCTCCCCATACTTCTTCAGGTCGCATTCCCACTGATAAGGGATACCGGCTGTATGTCGATACCCTTTCGAGTGTTCGTCCGCTCAGCGGTGCGCAGCGGAACGCGATAGAACGATTCCTCGGTGAATCGCGAGATCTTGACGATGCCTTGGCTCGCACCGTCCGTCTCTTATCTCAACTGACGAATCAGGTTGCCGTGGTGCAATACCCGTCACTTCGCCGGATACAGGTGCGGCATATCGACTTAGTAGCCGTAGCGGATGATCGGGTGTTGTGCGTACTCATTTTGGGCACCGGAGTGGTCGAGCAGCAGATTGCGTCATTGCCTGCGGCTCGCGTGACCGAAGCCTGGGTCCATGGCGTCCGTGAACGAATTGCCGGAGCCGTGGTTGGGCAAGACCTCGAGGCCGCCGTTACTGCAACCCAACAGCTCGCTGCGAGCATGAGCGACTGGTCAGATCCTCGAGAGCAGGCGCTCGTCCAGCAGATTCTCAATGTGGTGCTCTCACAGTTGCAGGCGAATCGGAGCGAGAAGATCGCGGTTGCAGGAGCCGCGAATCTCTCAAGACCCAGAGAATTCGCAGAGGCACTTCCGGCAGTATTGGAAGCGATCGAGGAACAGGTTACCCTGTTGCGGCTGTTCAACGAGTTGTGGCGTGACGGTCGTGACGTGACCGCATCAATCGGCCGAGAGAACGAACCGTATGGACTTACCGATGCGTCGGTGATTGCCACGCGATACGAAAATGAGGGGAGTTCCTCATCTGGTGTGGGTGTGCTTGGACCGCTCCGCATGGACTATGCCTCGAATATTGCCGCAGTTCGTGCGGTTGCACGCTATCTCAGCAACATGCTGGGTGAGGCGTAAGGTTTCGCTGCAGGAGTCAGCGTGAAGAACGATGAAGAAATTTCGATGAAAGGCAGCAATTCGTGGCAAATCACTACGAGACGCTCGGGGTAGACCAGAACGCGACGCCTGATGAGATCAAGAAAGCCTATCGCCGACTTGCGAGGGAACTCCATCCAGATGTGAATCCCAGTGAGGAGGCTGCGGAGCGCTTTAAGAGTGTTACCCATGCCTACGACGTGTTGAGTGACCCTCAGGAACGTCAACGATATGACCTTGGCGGCGACCAATCCGGTGGAATGGGTGGCTTTGGGGATATCTTCGAAACCTTCTTCGGCGCCGGATTCGGTGGTGGGAGCCGCGGCCCACGTTCCCGCACGGAGCGTGGCGAAGACGCGATGATACGCGTCGACGTTGAACTCTCGGATGTGATTTTTGGGGTGCAGCGAGATATCACCGTCAACACTGCGGTCTTATGCACCGCGTGTAACGGTTCGTGCTGTCAGCCCGGTACGACACCGGTGACCTGTGACCACTGCGGTGGGCAGGGACAGGTGCAGCGTCAAGTTCGGTCGCTCTTCGGGAACGTCGTCACCACGCATCCCTGTGGAAACTGTGGAGGTTACGGCACCGTTATTGAACATCCCTGCATTGAATGCGGTGGCAAGGGCCGAGTGCGCGAGCGTCGCTCTATGACCATTGATGTGCCGTCGGGTATTGATACCGGAACGCGCATGCAGATGCGCGGCGGTGGTGAAGTGGGACCGGCCGGTGGCCCCAACGGTGACCTGTTTATCGAGTTCCGAGTGATGCACCATGACGTCTTCAGCCGGGACGGGAATGACCTTCTCGCAACTGCGCAGGTCAGCATGACCGATGCCATTCTCGGTACCGAAACCGAGGTGCCTGCGCTTGATGGCACGGTCACTCTTGAGGTTCCTCCTGGCGCACAATCTGGTGATGTTGTCACGATCCGTGGTCGTGGCATTCAGGGATTGCACTCCACAAATCGCGGGGACTTGAAAATCGCGTTGCAGGTGGTCACGCCGACGAAAGTCTCTGGTCGCGAGAAGGAACTCGTGAGGCAGTTAGCTGCCCTGCGAAAAGACGGTCCGCCCGTGCTCGGAGAGTTCCAACAGGGATTCTTCGGCAAGATTCGTGATCGGTTCTTCCGTGCTGGCTAATGCTCGCCTCCCTCATCCATCCCACAATGCGGGCCGTGGGATTCGCACGACACACTCGCATTGAGTGACGATCATGGCGAATCTCTATTACGACGAGACGCTCACCGCGGATGACTGCGTTGTGGGTGGGCGCATCGCTGTCACCGGCGAAGAAGCGCGACATGCGGTGCAGGTCAGCCGGCTGCGGGTTGGTGAACAGACTCTCGTCGGGAATGGTCATGGCCTCATCGTGAGGGGCGAGGTGATCTTTGCGGCGAAAGACCGCTTCGAGGTCTCTCTCACAGAAATCACCATGGAACCAAGGCCTGCGCAACAGCTTGTCCTCGTGCAAGCGTTAGCGAAAGGGGACCGCGATGAACGCGCAGTCGAGCAGGCGACGGAACTGGGTGCTGATGTCATTCATCCGTGGGCAGCTCATCGGTCGGTGTCTCGGTGGAACAGCAGCGACAAGGTTGCCAAGGGGGTTCTCAAGTGGCGAAGAATCGCCCGAGAAGCGTCCAAACAGTCTCTCCGCACTTGGATGCCGTCGGTGGGTGACCTTCTCTCCACCGCATCCCTGTGCAACCTCGCGAAGACTGAGGGGCATGCGGTAATCGTTCTCCACCCCAGTGGGGAGCATCGACTGAGCGCACTCGCGCGGGAGAGTTGGCTGGCGAAGAGCCGTCAAGTTGTCGTCGTTGTTGGTCCAGAAGGTGGAATCGATGAATCGGAGTTGGCTTCGTTGAGGGATGCGGGCGCCACCGTCGCCTCGCTTGGCTCACTGGTGCTGCGTACTTCATCGGCAGGAGCGGCGGGTTTGACCGTGCTCAACGTTGGTCTGGGACGCTGGTGAGTAGACTGGGCACATGGCAGAAGAGACGGTGTTCAGCAAGATCGTATCCGGCGAGATTCCTGTAGAAAAGCTTGCAGAGACAGAGCGTGTGCTTGCATTTCCTGATATCGCGCCCCAGGCACCCGTGCATATTTTGGTCATTCCCAAGACGACCGAATATGTCGATGTGACTGAGTTGGCGTCGAATGACCCCGAGCTCCTCGCAGAAATGGTGGCGGTTGCAAAGCAACTTGCCGTCGAGCACGCAGACGGCAATTTTCGCCTGGTTTTCAACAATGGTGCCTCTGCGGGTCAAACGGTGTTTCATGTGCATGCACATGTCCTTGCTGGCGGGCTGACGGAAAGTTCTCTCTAGTGCCAGACCCGAGCGATCAACGCACACCTTCCTCACCCGGGGAGGAATCGTTGCAGCGCACAGTGCTGTTGACCGGGGTTGATCTTGCGCAGTTTCTCGGGCATCGGGACCGCTTGCTTGCTGACCTTGAACGGCAACACCCGGGAGTCGAATTTCACGCGCGCGATCACGTACTGACGCTCAAAGGCGAAGCATCGAAGGTGCACGCCGCAGAAGCGGTCGTAACCGAGGTGCTCCGAGTCGCTCGGGCGAACGGTCACGTTTCCGAGCGCGAGGTGAGTGAAGTTGCGAGGATGGTGGAGCGGGGAGAAACCCCGAGCGCAGCGCAGATGCTGAGCGAGCCGATTCTTACGGTGCGCGGGCACGCGATCCGGCCCCAAACGCGTGGCCAGCGGCAATACGTCGAGGCGATCGACGCGAACACGATTACCTTTGGTATCGGACCGGCGGGTACCGGCAAAACCTACCTGGCGATGGCGAAAGCAGTGCAAGCACTGCATCGACGCGAGGTAGCGAAGATCATTCTGACTCGGCCAGCAGTTGAAGCAGGCGAGCGTCTCGGGTATTTGCCGGGAACCCTTGAAGACAAGATCGACCCCTATTTGCGTCCGCTCTTTGACGCGGTTGGATCGATGATGGAACCAGAGGCGGTGCCCAAGCTCTTGGCAAGCGGCACCATTGAGGTCGCTCCTCTTGCGTATATGCGCGGCCGAACGCTGAACGAGTCATTTGTCGTGCTCGATGAGGCGCAAAATACCACCCCTGAGCAAATGAAAATGTTTTTGACCAGGCTCGGGTATCGCAGCAAGATGGTGGTCACCGGAGACATCACCCAGGTTGATTTGCCGCTCGCATCCAGTGGTCTTCGAATTGTCAACCGGATCTTGCGGGGCGTGGAAGATATCGCCTTCCCGGAACTTACGACCGATGACATTGTGCGCCACAGTTTGGTGGGACGAATTGTTGATGCGTACACCGCATTTGATGAGCAGCGTGCGGCAGGGACACGCGGTCGGGACACACAGAAAGAGTCGTCGTGAGCATTGAAGTAAACAATGAGTCCGGGATGGACATCGATGAGCAGTCGCTGCAGGCGTTGGCGGCATTCGTGCTTGACGCCTTGCATGTGCATCCTCAGACTGAGGTGGGTATTTCATTGGTCGACGAAGCTGCGATGGAGCAGCTCCACGTGGAGTGGATGAATGAGCCGGGCCCGACTGATGTGCTCAGCTTTCCGATGGATGAACTTCGGCCTGGGCGGCCTGACTCGGTCACCCCTGCGGGGTTACTCGGTGACATTGTGATTTGTCCGCAGGTGGCCGAGACGCAAGCAGCCGCTGCGGGCCACGATACGGCGATGGAAATGCAGGTGTTGCTCACGCACGGCCTGTTGCACTTGCTTGGATTTGATCATGCAACTCCGAGCGAGGAAGCAGAAATGTTTGGGTTGCAGCGGGACCTGGTGATCGCGTTCCTGGCCGGTGAGCTGAATCGATGAACGAAGATTCTCCGGTCACTCTTGCGGCGAAGCTTGCGGAAACGGCCAAGCGAATTTCTGCGCGAGTGTCGCTCGGGCGCGGTCGTGTGCGCGATGAAGAGCAATTGTTGTCATTGGTGGATCAAGCAGTTGAGCAGGAGCTCATCGAAGATGATGACCGCGACTACATTCGCTCGCTCGTGGAATTTGGTGACACTCTCGTGCGGGAGCTCATGGTTCCACGGACAGACATGATCACCGTTGATGCTGATATGAGTGTGCGAGACGCACTTGAAGTGCTGTTGCAGACCCGTCACTCTCGTATTCCGGTTGTCGCGACGGGCGACGCCGACGACGTCGAAGGGGTTGTGTATCTGAGGGATGCGAGTGCATTCACGTTTCGACGACCCGAGGAGGCCGACCATTCGTCAGTCGGGCGAATTATGAAGCCGGCGATGTTTGTGCCGGAACTCCAACATGCAAGTGACCTGCTCCGACAAATGCAACGCGAGTCCAATCATCTTGCCCTGGTCGTAGACGAATATGGCGGCATTTCTGGCCTGGTGACGCTTGAGGACCTCGTTGAAGAACTCCTCGGTGACATCAGCGACGAGCATGATAAAGAAGCTCCAGAAGCGGCACCCAATGCAGATGGTTCATTTACGATAAGTGCTCGTCTCCCCATCGATCGCTTAGGTGAAATCTTTGGCATTGAGCTTGAAGACGATGAAGTTGACAGCGTCGGCGGCCTCGTCGCCAAAGAGCTCGGGAGATTAGCAGAGGTGGGTGACACAGTGTTGGTGCGGGGAATCGAACTGACCGCGATGGAAACTGAGCGGAAACGGCAACGCTTGGTCTCGGTGAGGGCGCGGTGGGTGGGTACTCACACCGGTGAGGTGCCGGCGATGACCGCTGACCATCATGACGATGGAAACGCTGAGGAGCGCCAATGAGTGAAGCACCTGACCTTTCGCCGTCGCATCGAGCGGGCTTTGTGAGCTTTGTGGGTCGACCAAATGTTGGCAAGTCGACCCTGACGAATGCCTTGGTCGGCGAGAAGATCGCAATCACCAGCTCAAAGCCCCAAACGACGAGACGAGTGATTCGTGGCATCGTGCATCGGGATGGCGGGCAGATCATCATCGTTGACACCCCCGGAATTCACCGGCCAAGAACATTGCTCGGCGAACGCCTCAATGCGCTGGTGGAAACCACGCTGGGTGATGTTGATGTCATCGGTTTTTGTGTTCCTGCGCATGAGAAAATCGGCCCGGGCGACCGCTACATTAATGATCGCTTGGACGATTTTCCACGCGCGAGGAAGATTGCGATTTTGACACAGGTTGACCGGGCGAGCCGTTCGGAAATCATTGAACAGCTCACTCAACTTGGTGCACTCCGTGAGTGGGACGCGGTCGTCCCGCTCTCTGCAGTAACCGAAGAGCAGCTGGATGTGCTGTGCGAGGTACTCCTCGACCTCATGCCAGAGTCACCTCCGCTGTACGCGACGGAAACGACGACTGATGAGCGCGAAGACGATCGAATAGCCGAGCTCATTCGGGAGGCAACGCTCGAAGGTGCGCGAGAGGAGCTTCCTCATTCACTCGCCGCAAGTGTTGACGACCGTGTCGAGCGAGAGCCGGATGGTGATTCCCCGGGGCTCCTGGAAATCTATGCCTCGATTTACGTTGAGCGTGATAGCCAAAAGGGGATCATTATCGGAAAAGGTGGTTCACGCCTGAGGGAGATTGGTGAGCAGGCGCGCAAGGAGATTGAGAAACTCCTGAGACGGAGGGTATATCTCTCGTTACGTGTCAAGGTGCTGAAAGATTGGCAGCGAGATCCGAAAGCTCTCGGGCGACTCGGTTTCTGAACTGCAGACAAAAGGTAACACTCACTGAGCAGGACCGGCTGGAATATGCTCGACACATGAATGAAATTCCTACCGATGCGAACCAACTGCTGGCAGCTCAGTTCTCGACCGCATACATTCTCGCGGCAATTGCGATTTATATCCTGAGCGCAATCGCGCTATGGAAAGTGTTTTCAAAGGCGGGATACCCCGGAATCCTCGCCTGGATCCCGATCGTCAACACCATCTTGCTCCTCAAAATTGCTGGCTACTCGGGCTGGCTAGTGCTGGTCTATCTCATTCCGATCGCGAATATCATCCTCGCAATTTTCGTAGCCCTCCGAATTGGTGAACGATTCGGCAAGGGAGTGCTCTTCTCTCTACTGTGGCTCTTGATCTTCCCAATCATCGGGTTCTTTGTGCTGGGTTTCGGACAGGCTCGCTACCGCCGACTGTGACGGATTGAGTCTTGGGTGACAACCACTCGGGTCGTCAATGACGACAAACCTGCATGTGTGTCATGGTGTTATGATGATGGCATGCTGTTCGGCTCGCTTCTCCTTAGCTGCCGCGACGAGTCCTAACATCTCAGGCCTCACTCGTCGCGGTGTTTGCGTTGGCTGAGCAAAAATGTGAGCGAGAGAGAATCCAATGAAGAACATGCAGCAGCCCTCTGGAATGCCGGTACATCGCTACCGTCCCTACCATGAGATCATTCAGGTCGATCTTCCTGATCGAACTTGGCCCGACAAGCGAATCACGCAGGCCCCGCGTTGGTGTGCGGTCGATCTGCGAGATGGTAATCAGGCCCTCATCGACCCGATGAGCCCTGAGCGAAAGCGGATCATGTTCGATCTGCTCGTCAAAATGGGGTACAAGGAAATTGAGGTTGGATTTCCATCGGCAAGCCAGACTGACTTTGATTTTGTTCGTCAACTTATCGAGGAAGACGCCATTCCCGATGACGTGACCATTCAGGTGCTCACTCAGGCAAGAGAACACCTGATTAAGCGGACCTATGAGTCATTAATCGGTGCAAAGCAAGCCATTGTGCACCTGTATAACAGCACCAGCGTACTGCAGCGCGACGTTGTGTTCCGTGAGGATAAGGCTGGCATCAAACAGATCGCATTAGATGGCGCGCGCATGTGCGTTGAGAGTGAGTCGATCTGCGCTGGCACCGAAATCTTTTACGAGTATTCGCCGGAATCCTACACAGGGACCGAACTCGAATATGCGCTCGAAGTGTGCAACGACATCCTCGAAATCTTCAAGCCTACCCCCGAGCGGAAGGTCATTCTCAATCTTCCCGCGACCGTGGAAATGGCGACTCCGAATGTCTATGCTGATTCGATCGAGTGGATGAGTCGCCACCTCCACCATCGTGAGAACGTGATTTTGTCACTTCACCCCCATAACGACCGTGGCACCGCGATTGCTGCAGCTGAACTCGGATATATGGCCGGTGCAGACCGCATTGAAGGTTGCCTATTTGGGAACGGAGAACGCACCGGTAACGTCGACCTCGTTGCCCTGGGAATCAACCTGTTCACCCAAGGAATTGATCCGCAGATCGATTTTTCGCGTCTCGACGAAGTACGTCGAACCGCCGAGTACTGCAATCAGCTCCGTGTGCATGAGCGAAGCCCTTGGGCTGGAGATCTCGTCTACACGGCGTTTTCCGGTTCGCACCAAGATGCCATCAAGAAGGGTTTCGAACGCATGGAAGCCGACGCTGCGGCATCAGGCGTGGCGGTCGATGACCTTGAGTGGGCTGTGCCTTACCTGCCAGTGGATCCGAAGGACCTTGGCAGATCCTATGAGGCGGTCATTCGCGTGAATTCGCAGTCAGGCAAGGGTGGCGTTGCGTATCTCTTGAAGACAGATCACTCGCTGGATCTCCCGCGGAGGCTGCAGATTGAGTTCAGCGCGGTGGTACAGGAACTGACGGACAGCGAAGGCGGGGAAGTCTCCAGCGAAGAGATCTGGCGAATCTTCCAAGACGAGTATCTGCCTGCTTCCGAAGGAACCTTCGAGCGGTGGGGAAGGTATGAGCTGACCCGAACAGCGACGACCAGTGCGGGTGACGGCGTGACGGAGCTCACGGTCGACTATCGTGATGGTGATTCGAATGGTCAGGTGACGGCTGCCGGGAATGGTCCGGTTGATGCCTTCCTGAACGCATTGAACGCCAATGGCCACGAAGTCACCCTTTACGACTACGTCGAGCACTCAATGGGTGGTGGTAGTGATGCGGTCGCCGCGGCATACGTCGACCTTGAGGTCGATGGTCACCGGCTGTGGGGGGTCGGCATCGACCCAGACACCACGAGGGCCACACTGAAGGCTATCGTTTCCGCGGTAAACCGGGCCGAGCGTGAGAATCAGCGAGGAATCACACAGTCAGCTGTGAGCGTGTAGCCTGCGCCGGTGGAACGAGCCAAGGGGTTCGTAACTTTGTTCGAATAAGCGGCGTGGCGAGCCAGGGGAGCCCCAGCCCTGCGTCTAAGGTGAACACGTGATTGCATCGATTCGAGGCGAAGTGCTCGCACGCGGGGTGGGCTGGCTCGTCGTGGGTGTTGGCGGTGTTGGCTTGCGGGTAGAAGTACCCGAGCGGGGAGAGGTCGCTCACGTGGGCAACACCGTCGCACTGCACACCCATCTCGTTGTGAGGGAAGATGCCCTGACGCTCTTTGGGTTTGCAAGCACCGAAGAACTGGATATGTTCGGGCTCTTGCTCGGTGTGTCGGGGGTGGGTCCGAAGAGCGCTCTTGGTGTGCTGTCTGAGCTTTCACCCGCTGAGATTGCGAGGGCGGTGGCACACGAAGACGACAAGCCATTTCGTCGAGCTGCCGGTATCGGGCCGAAGACGGCAAAGCTCATCGCGGTACAACTTGCGGGCAAGCTCGACCCGGCGCTATTTGCTCACGAGTCACCGGTGAAGAGTTCTCGTGATGACGAAGAACGCTCAGTGGTGGCGACGGTGATTGAAGGCCTCACCGGATTGGGGTACCCGACTGTCGCAGCGGAGACTGCTGTGACCGATGCCCGTCTGGCAGGAGCTGATCTTGAAGAGGCGAGCCTGCTGCGAGCGGCTCTTTCCTTGCTCCAAGTGTCTCGTCGTAGCGCTTCGTCATCACTCGATCGCGAGGGAAGAGCATGAGTCGAGAACTCTCGCCACAGGCGAGCCCGAGCGAATTGGGGTATGAGGGTGCGCTTCGCCCGTCTACCCTTGAGGAATTCGTCGGGCAGTCGAAGGTTCGGAGTCAGCTTCGGCTCCTTCTCGATGCAGCCATGATGCAGCAGCGCACTCCAGACCATATCTTGCTTGCTGGTCCTCCCGGTCTCGGCAAGACCACGCTTTCGATGATTGTCGCTGCTGAGCTTGATAAGCCCCTTCATCAGACCTCGGGGCCCGCAATACAGCATGCGGGAGATCTCGCCGCGGTACTCTCTGCGCTGACCCCGGGTGAAGTGCTTTTCATTGACGAAATTCATCGCATGGCGAGAAGCGCCGAAGAGATGCTCTACCTCGCAATGGAAGATTTCAAGATTGACATTATGGTCGGGAAGGGGGCTGGAGCGACATCCATTCCGCTGGAGCTCGCTCCATTTACCCTGGTTGGTGCGACCACGCGGGCCGGGCTCCTGCCGAATCCATTACGTGACCGTTTCGGCTTCACTGCTCATCTTGAATTTTATGATGACTCAGAGTTGGTTGACGTCGTTGCACGTGCGGCGCGGCTTCTTGAGGTCGACATCGACCATGAAGGAGTCAGTGAGATCGCGAGTCGCTCGCGAGGCACACCCCGTATTGCGAACCGACTGCTCAGACGAGTCCGCGATTACAGTCTCGTGCATGACATACCAGCGAATCTTGCCTCAGTACAGTCTGCGCTTGCGCTGTACGATATCGACGCATTCGGATTAGATCGCTTGGATCGGGAAGTGCTTCACGCCGTTGTCGAGCGCTTCGCAGGCGGACCGGTGGGTCTCTCGACGCTCGCAGTCTCAGTGGGTGAGGAAGCAGAAACTATTGAAGCAGTGGTTGAGCCATTTCTTGTGAGGGCCGGGCTCCTCAGTCGAACTCCGCGGGGACGCATTGCAACCAGACGTGGCTGGGAATACACCGGCGTTCCTCTGCCGGACGTCATGTAGTCTTGAATAGTTTGACGTGATAAGCGTCAATTTGATCCTGCCACCGAAAGGACACCCGTGGATCCGCTTTCACTCATTATGTTCGGCCTGATTGCCGTGTTGATTTTTTTCATGTTCCGCAACGGAAAGAAGCGTCAGCAGGCCGCTCAGGAGATGCAAAACAACTTGCAGCCCGGCGCTGAAGTGATGCTTCAATCCGGAATTTTCGGCACGGTTGTTTCTGTCGATGACGAAGAGAATCGCATTAGCCTTCGCACCGGTGAATCCACGATTGTGGTGCACCGTAACGCAGTCGGTCAAATTGTGACGCCGGTAGCCACCGTTGAAGAGTCTCATGATGTTGCTCCTGATGACGACCCATCGTTCGGCGAACATCTTCCGGGTGATTCCTCCTCCCGGGAGTTCGGCGGAACCGATTCAAACGAGACTGACGGGGACGATCGCCCGAAGGCGTAGGAAAGGTGTTCGGATGTACTCCGAACACTGAAAGGTCACCCATGCACCCCATGGGATGGAGTTAGGAAGTACACTGTGGCTCAGGCACCTGCCATCAGACGAGCGCGCCGTTCACTCGTTGCATTGCTTGTCTTGATCGTCGGAATTACCGGACTCATTGCTCTCGGGGTGTGGCGAGGGGATGCCACCTGGACGCCGAAGTTGGCGCTTGATCTTCAAGGTGGGACGCAGATCGTCCTCGCTCCGAAATTGAGTGATGGGCAGTCGGTAAGCGGGGAGCAGCTCCAACAAGCGGTAGAGATTATTCGGCAGCGTGTCGATGCGTCAGGCGTGAGTGAAGCCGAGATCACCACTGTTGGAACACAAAACATCTCAGTGTCGATACCTGGCAAGGCAGACGAGGCGACGCTTCAACGAATCGAAGCATCAGCAAAACTTGACTTCCGACCGGTGCTGTTCTTTGGCGCGAACAACGGATCAACACCGCAGGATCCCACCAGCGCCGTGGGGGATGACGGTGCTGAAGATGGTGCCGAGGGTCAGACTGACGCAATTGAAAGCGAGGCCGACGCTGCTGCGGACGGGACAGCGGAGGATGAAGATGTGCTCGCCGCGTCTGAAAGTGACACGGGTGATCTTTATCCAAGCCCGCTGCCGGAGACTGCGTATGATCCTGCATGGGTGACGGAAGCGCTCTTCGCTGAGTATGATCAGTTCACTTGCAGCGCGGAAGAGACGCTGGGGCTCAGCGAGGCTCCGACAGATCGGCCACTGATTACCTGTGACGAGTTCGGCCTCTATAAGTACATCTTGGGGCCGGTCGAGATGGGTGGTGAGACAATCACCGACGCGGTCGCCCAGATTGGCACGACATCTACAGGGGCAACCACCGGTCAATGGGTCGTGCAGATTACGCTCGATAAGTCAGGCACGAAGACCTTTGGTGAGATCAGCACCCGCATGTACGGTCAGCCTGAGCCGGCAAACATGTTTGCTTTTGTGCTTGACAGCACGGTGATCTCTGCTCCTACCATGAACGGTTTGATTCTCGACGGACGGCCCTCTATCAGTGGTTCATTTACGCAGGAATCAGCGCAGGTACTCGCAAATCAGCTGAAGTTTGGTGCCCTACCCATCGGGTTCACGGTCCAAAGCCAGGAAGATATTTCGGCGACCTTGGGGACCAACCAGCTGTCAGCGGGGCTGATTGCCGGACTGATCGGTCTGTTGCTTGTGGTGATCTATTCACTCATCCAGTACCGAGCACTCGGGTCGGTTACGATTCTCTCCCTGGCAATTGCCGGGGTGCTGACGTATCTCTTGCTCACCCTGTTTTCCTGGCGTCAGGGATATCGTCTCTCACTGGCTGGTATCGCGGGCATCATCGTCGCGGTTGGCTTCACCGCTGACTCGTTTATCGTCTATTTCGAACGGATCAGGGATGCGCTGCGCGATGGTTTCAGTCTCGACCGTGCAGTCGAGCAAGGCTGGAAGAAGGCGTTCCGCACCGTGCTCGCCTCAGACGGCATCAACTTTCTCGCAGCAGCGATCCTGTTTGTCCTTGCCGTCGGCAGTGTGCAGGGATTTGCCTTTACCCTCGGTCTCACCACCATCGTTGACGTGATTGTCGTCGCGTTGTTTACCCATCCGATGGTGACGTTGCTCGCTCGTACTCGCTTCTACAGCGAAGGTCATCCACTCTCTGGGCTAGACCCTCAGCGGCTCGGAGCGGTGTATCGAGGACGCGCTCGTTTCCGCGAACCCGTGGTGACCGGCCGTGGGGCAGGGAAAAAGAATAAGGGCTCGCAGCGCGAGGCAGCCAAACGACAGACGATCGCGGAACGCAAGGCTGCCGAAATGGCTTCAACCGGAAAGGAGAGCTAATATGGCTCGCCGTTCATTTGCCGAGTTCGGTAACGCTCTCTATACCGGTGAGAAATCCATCAATTTTGTTGGACGCCGCAAGACTTGGTACACGATCTCCCTCGTGCTCATCATCATCTCGATCGTGGGACCCTTTTTGCGCGGGGGATTCACCCTGGGCATCGAGTTCACCGGCGGAAGCCAATTTCAAGTCCACGTGGTTGATGGGGAGCGCGACCAGGCAATCGCCGCCGCCACAGTTGAAGAGGTACTCCCCGGCTCAGCTCCCCGTATCTCCCTGATTGGTCAGACAGATATTCGGGTGCAAACCGAGCAGCTCGAGGATACCCAGTCGCGTGAGTTGCACGCTGCGCTTGCGGAAGCATACGGAGTCGCAGAAACCGAAGTGACCGCGTCATACATCGGCGCTCTGTGGGGGCAAGACATCACGAGACAAGCCCTCGTTGCCCTCGTTGTCTTTATCGCCTTCGCTGCAGTGGTGATGGCGCTCTACTTCCGAACGTGGAAGATGTCGCTGGCCGCGCTTATCGCTCTATTCCACGATCTCATCATTACGGCTGGCATCTACGGAATTTCCGGATTTGAGATCACGCCCGCCGCAGTGATTGGGTTCCTCACCATTCTTGGTTACTCCCTGTACGATACGGTCGTGGTGTTCGACAAGATCCGTGAGAACACAGCCCCTGGCGAACTCAACGATCGCCGCACATTCGCAGAATCCGTCAACCTTGCGGTGAATCAAACCCTGGTCCGGTCGATTAACACCTCCGTCGTCGCATTGCTCCCCGTCGGGTCGATTCTGTTCATTGGTGCCTTTGTACTTGGCGCGGGCACCCTACGCGACATTGCGCTCGCCCTCTTCATTGGTATTCTCGTCGGTGCCTACTCGACGATCTTCATCGCTGCCCCGGTGTATGTTCAGTTGCGACAGAATGAGCCAGCGATTCAGAAGCAGGAAGAGCGTGTGTTGAAGGCTCGGGCTCGAAATGATGGTGCAGGTCACGAGGCGGAACCCGAGGTGGGGGCATCGGTTCAGTCGTAGCACTGCCCGCCTTCAGTTCGTCACTGAGGCGCGCATTGGTGTAGCGTTCTATCACCGGAGTGCAGGAGGTGGTTGTGGCAGGAAGCGACGTCTCACCATCGCATGCGCGAAAGCGTCTCGTACCGCGACTCTTCTCGCGAAGCGTGTCTCCTGGTGCGGTTGATCAGCTTATTCGTACCGTGAGGGCGAGTTGGCCTCGGGCTGACTTGTCGGTAATTGAACGCGCTTATTCGGTCGCTGAACGCGCACATCGTTCACAGAAACGTCGGAGCGGCGAGCCGTATATTACTCACCCAATCGCGGTCGCCCAGATTCTTGCTGAACTCGGGGTATCTCCGGTCGCCGTGGCGGCGGCGCTCCTGCACGACACCGTCGAGGATACCGACTACTCTCTCGAACAGTTGCGAGCTGACTTCGGTGACGAAATAGCAATGTTGGTCGATGGCGTGACCAAGCTCGACAAAGTGAAGTACGGAGACTCCGCGCAGGCAGAAACCGTGCGAAAAATGGTTGTCGCGATGTCGAAAGACATTCGTGTCCTGGTGATTAAACTCGCCGACCGGTTACACAATGCCCGAACGTGGGGATTTGTCGCGGCTGAATCTGCGAGGCGCAAAGCGCAAGAGACATTGGAAATATACGCACCTCTCGCGCATCGGCTAGGTATTCAGTCGATGAAGACAGAGCTTGAGGATCTTTCGTTTGCAGTCCTCAAGCCGAAACTTTACGCCGAGATTGAGAACCTCGTTTCGCAGCGCAACCCGATGCGTGAAGAACTCGTCAGCGTCGTGATTCGCTCAATTGAGAGTGACCTGAGGGAAGCGAAGATTCGGGGTGAGGTAACCGGACGTCCGAAGGAGTTGTACTCGATTTACCAGAAGATGGTGGTTCGAGGACGCGATTTTGACGACATCTATGATCTTGTCGGGATCAGAGTGCTCGTGCACTCTATTCGTGACTGCTACGGTGTACTCGGCGCGGTGCATGCCAGATGGACACCTATTCCGGGCCGGTTCAAAGACTACATTGCGACCCCAAAGTTTAATCTCTATCAGTCACTGCACACCACCGTCATAGGCCCCGACGGTCGCGCTGTCGAAATCCAGATCCGCACATACGAAATGCATCAGCGTGCTGAGTACGGTGTTGCTGCTCACTGGAAGTACAAACAGGGCGGTTCAGGAGCGGCAACCTCCAACGACATGGCGTGGCTAGCCCACATCAGCGACTGGCAGGCGGAGACGGAAGACCCCAGCGAATTTCTTGATGCCTTACGCTTCGAAATCGGTGCGAAAGAAGTCTATGTGTTCACTCCGAAGGGTCGGGTTATCGGCCTTCCAGAGGGTGGCACGCCCGTCGATTTTGCGTATGCGGTGCACACCGAGGTCGGTCACAAGACCATGGGCGCCCGAGTGAACGGACGCCTCGTTCCACTCGAGACAGCGTTGCAAAACGGTGACGTTGTCGAAGTGTTCACTTCAAAAGCGCCGAATGCAGGGCCCAATCACGACTGGCTGAACTTTGTGAAGAGCAAGCGGGCTCAAAACAAAATTCGACAGTGGTTCACCAAGGAACGACGCGAAGAAGCGGTGGAACTTGGCAAGGCTGAACTCACGAAGGCGCTGAGAAAGCAAAATCTGCCGCTTCATCAACTGATGAATTCTGAAGCGATTCAGCAGGTCGCGCTGCAATTGCGCTATGTCGACGTCGCAGGCTTGTTAGCAGGCATTGGTGAAGGGCATGTCTCCGCGCAGTCTGTGATTGAGAAGATCACCGCCTTGCTTGAGACTGAATCTGCGACGACGGAGTCTGACGATTCTCCGTTGATTGCTGGCGCTCCGTCTCGTACCGGAAAGCACGACTCGCATACGGGCGTGGTGGTAACCGGAGCAAGCGACGTCTTGGTGAAGCTCGCAAAGTGTTGCACGCCTGTGCCAGGCGATGAGATTCGTGGTTTCATCACCAAGGGTCAGGGAGTGTCGGTGCATCGCACTGACTGTGCGAACTTCCAGGCACTCTCCACTCAGCAGGAGAGACTAATTGATGTGGAGTGGGCGCCAACCTCTAAGAGTGTGTTCCTCGTCAATATCCAGGTTGAAGCTCTTGATCGCTCGGGGCTTCTGTCAGACATCACTCGAGCGCTCTCTGAGCACCATGTGAACATTCTGTCGGCATCGGTGTCTACTTCGAGCACTCGCCTTGCCATTAGCCGTTTTGTGTTTGAAATGGCGAACACCACTCACCTTGATCACGTGCTCAATGCTGTGCGGCGCATCGAAGGTGTGTATGACGCATACCGCGTAAATGCGGTGTGATTCCTCGAGGCACCGTTTCTGTAGGAGTGCATTGGGGGGCGTGAGCAGTGCCTGCGAGGGAAGTGACGCGTCAGTTACCTGCCGGTGTGTTCCGCTGCTGCACGACCTGCAGCTCGACCGGTGAAGATGCATCCGCCGACAAATGTTCCTTCGAGTGCGCGATACCCATGCATGCCGCCTCCACCGAATCCAGATACTTCGCCGGCGCTATAGAGACCGTCGATCGGTAGACCCTGTGCGTCGAGCACGCGTCCGCTGAGGTCGGTCTGGATTCCGCCAAGACTCTTGCGGGTAAGAACATGCAATTTCACTGCATACAGCGGACCAGCATTGGGGTCGAGGAATCGGTGTGGGGGAGCAACCCTGATCAACTTATCCCCAAGGTAGTGTCTCGCATCTCGAATGGCTGCGAGTTGCAAGTCTTTGGTGAAGGAATTGGCGTAGGCCATGTCACGCTGGGTGACGGCCTGGCGAACGGCGTCTCCATCGAGCGGCGCGTCCGTGGCTAGCAGCATTTTCTCGATGAGCGAGTCGAGCGTGTTTGCCTGCACGAAGTCGATGCCGCGATCAATGAAGGCTTGCACGGGCGCCGGAGCCCCCTTTCCAAGGCGCTGACGCAGCAATTGTCGAATTGATTTTCCTGTGAGATCAGGGTTTTGTTCGCTCCCGGAGAGCGCAAATTCTTTCTCGATGATGCGCTGCGTGAGGATAAACCAACTGTGATCGTAGCCCGTTGACAGAATCCGTTCGAGCGTTCCCAAGGTATCGAAGCCGGGAAGTGCCGGCGGTGGCATCCGTTTTCCGGTCGCATCTAACCAAAGCGAAGATGGCCCCGGCAGAATTCGGATGCCGTGGGAAGGCCAGACTGGACTGTGATTCGTGATGCCCTCCGTGTAATGCCACATACGGTCAGTGTTGACGATCGCCGCTCCTGCTTGCTCAACGACGTTCAGCATGGCGCCATCGACGTATGCGGGTACCCCGCTCAGCATTGATTTCGGAGCTGGTGGAAGATGCTTCGGCCAGTTTCTTCTCACCAGCTCTTGATTCCCGCCGATACCGCCGCTTGCTACGATGACCGAGCCCGCAGCACACTCAAATTCTCCGCTCACCTGTTGCTTCGAGGCCACACCTCGGGGTGAAGAGTCTGCTGCGAGAATGTGCCCACTGACACCGACGACGCGGCCATCGGTAACTGTCAGCGAGTCCACTCGATGTCTCGGACGGTACTGAGCCTGTCCTTCGGCAATACCCTGCCGAAGTCGACTGAGAAATGGGTGCACCAGCCCGGGGCCCGTGCCCCAGGTGATATGGAAACGAGGGACGCTATTGCCGTGACCAGAAGACGTTGAGCCCCCACGTTCGGCCCATCCAACAACCGGAAAGAAGCCGATCCCTCGTTCGCGAAGCCAAGCACGCTTCTCTCCAGCTGCGAAGTCAAGGTAGGCTTCCGCCCACTGCCGACCCCACACGTCATCGGCTCGATCAAACCCGGCGCTGGCGAACCAATCGCTCCTCGCGAGCTCAAGGCTGTCACGGATCCCAAGGCGCCTCTGCTCGGGAGAATCAATGAGGAAAAGCCCTCCGAAGGACCACCAGGCTTGTCCACCAAGGTTGGCTTCATTCTCCTGATCGAGCACCAGAACCTGGCGACCCGCATCGAGCGCCTCTGCTGCGGCGACCAAACCGGCGAGGCCTGCGCCGACAATGAGCACGTCCGTGCGCTCGGGGTGTGCTGAGAGCGGTGCGTGGTGTGACATGAATCCCTCTCCGTTGACGGTTCTGTCATGAGTCTACGGCCAGAACCATGCAGTGTAGGGCGCCCACTCTCTCGGACGAACTCACGTACGGGAGAGCAATCCTTGCGCACGTTGCTTGGCGAGTGCGCTGAAGGGCCGTCGCTCGTGAAGAAGTCGTTCCCGTAGCTGCGCAGCGTCCGCACTGCGCAGCGATAGAAGAAGTGTGCATGCCAATGATTCAGCGCAGCCAAAGGTCCCCGGTTGGTGGAGAAGATCATATGCGGTGCGTAGAGGCGTGGTGACGTTCTGTGATGCGACGACGGTCACCTCGTCACTGGCTAAGCGCAGCTGATGGAGACGCACCGAGGGATCGTGAGTGTTCCGAGGATGATTGCCCGCATTCACTGCGACGCTCAGGGGCTCACCGGGAGACAGAGCACAGCCCCAGATCCACGCTGCAGAGAGATGTGACGCGATTCTCCCTGGGAGTAACCACGGTGCAAGCGAAGTGATGCGTACTCGGTCACAGTCAGGCCAGCCAACTCCCCGCACGCCGGGGCCGCAGCGAACAATGTGGCCCCGGCGGAGCATCGACGACCGGACTGCGAGTGGGAACCGATCAAGACGTGGCGGGAGAGGGAGCCGAAGAGGTGCGCTGCCCGCAGGGGCGCAATTGATGTGATCCATCGACCCATCGTGGCAAAGTGTGTACCAAGTCGCACCCACGCCGTGCGGAGCTGTGGATAAGTTAGTCTCCGAGGGCGTCGAGCCAGGACCGCTGCGTCGCTAGTTTCGCTTCAGCCTCTGCTCGTACCTGGGGATCGGTTGCCAAGGAAATTTCCTGCTCAAGCTCAGCAATCGATGCCTCAAGCTGGCCCCGTAGCCCTTCGCTCCGTGCCTTTGTTTCAGGGTTGGTCTTGCGCCAGTATTCATCTTCGAGGTGCTTGACGTGGTCTTCGACGACCCGCAGACGTTGCTCGATGTCTCGCACCGACTCGCGCGGAACACGGCCTATTTCGTCCCATTGAAGCTGCAACTTTGTGAGTCGCTTCCGTGCCGAGATGCGATCCTGGTCGGCAAGAATCGCATCTGCATGCTCAGCGAGCAGCGATTCTTTCTTTCCTAAATTGGCGGCGTATTCCTCGTTCGTTTGCGCAGCTTCTGCGGCCTTGGCCTCGTATAGCACATCACCGGCTGCTTTGAACCGCGACCATAATTGATCGTCAAGTTTTCTACTTGCGCGCCCGGCTTGCTTCCATTCATCAAGGAGGCGCCGGTAGGCCGGGATACCTTCAACCCCTTTCGGCGCAAGAGCCTCAGCTTGCTCGATGAGACGTTCCTTTCGTGCCTTCACTTCTTTGTTCATGGCATCGAGCTGTGCGAAGTGCGCGCGTCGAGCGGAGTCAAACCGTTGGCGAGCAGATCGGAATCGCTTCCAGAGCGCATCGGCAACAGACTTTGGCACCTGGGGGCCAGAGCGCTGTGCAGCTTGCCACTCGGCAAACAACTTCTCAAACGCGAGACTGGTGTCTTTCCATCGAATCGATGACTCATCTTGTGCGGCGAGTCGCTCGGCTTCGACAACAATCGCTTCACGTGCTTCAAGCGCTCGTTGCTTCGCAGCCTCCCGCTCTTCCTGCTGGCGTTCGTTCAGCTCGGCAGCGCGACTACTCAGTGCTTCTACTCGGGCGCGCAGGGATGCAAGGTCTCCGACCGCGGCAGGTTCAACCAGTTGCTCTTGCAGTTTTGTTACGGTCACGACTACGTCGGCGCCAGCGGTTCCTCTGGCAATGCGTGCTTCCAAGAGAGTGACCTGGCCTTCGAGATCAGCGAATTTCCGCTCGTAGTACGCCAGCGCCTCTTCGGGGGTGCCGTCTGGAAATTGGCCTACCTCGCGCTCACTATCGCCCTCTCGTACATATACTGTGCGGGCCTCGTCAACACGACCCCAAGGGTGCTGATTCGTGATTTCGCTCACCGTGCTCACCTGTTCGTTCGTTCGATGCCGGCGATCGCCGACCGTGTAGTGCACTTCCACTCTAGCCCTCAGTTCGCACTCCGGTACTGTCAGTTGTCGCAGGTAGCATCGAGACATGAACACTCTCGCAGGGCAACCGACCGCGCCTTTGGCGGTTCGGATGAGGCCGCGGTCACTCGACGACGTCGTGGGACAACAGCACCTGCTCGGGCCCGGCTCGCCACTCAGAGTGCTCGCTGAGTCCGATCAGTCTGGTGGAAGCGCAGTGTCGCTCATTCTCTGGGGGCCGCCTGGCACGGGGAAAACCACGATTGCTCAGGCAATCGCATCGTCCAGCGGCCGCCGGTTTGTGGAGCTTTCTGCGGTCACCGCCGGAATCAAAGACGTGCGAACGGTAATGGAACGCGCGCTCAATGATCGAGACCTCTACGGCATTTCGACCGTGCTCTTTCTCGATGAGATCCATCGATTTTCAAAAGCTCAGCAAGATGCGCTGTTGCCCGGTGTCGAAAATGGTTGGGTCACGCTTGTTGCTGCGACGACGGAGAATCCTTCATTCTCCGTCATTAGTCCTCTGCTGTCTCGATCACTCTTACTTACTCTTCAACCACTGACTGACA
>CAZJOZ010000003.1:22417-75903 GCA_964547775.1 uncultured Leucobacter sp. | reverse complement strand
GGGATTCGAACCCGTGTATACGGCTTTGCAGGCCGCTGCCTCGCCTCTCGGCCACGCCACCGGAGTGGTTGCCACCACAAGCAGACCGGCGAGCCGGGCCACTGGAGCGGATGACGAGACTCGAACTCGCGACCCTCACCTTGGCAAGGTGATGCGCTACCAACTGCGCTACATCCGCACGCACACGTTGCCGTGTACCTGAATGACTATAGGGGAGACTTGGGACTCTCCGCAAATCGAACTGCGAGGAGTGCGGCAATTCCCGAAGATCCGGCCACACACGAGTATCAACCTGCGCAATTCTGTAACGTTCCTGTGACGTGGGACCTCTTTCCCAGCGTCAGCAGCAATACTGGTATTCATGGCAGTCACGGCTCGGAAACTTATCACCCGAGTATTCGTGTCACTTCTTCTGATTGCCTTGGTTGGCGCGGCCGTCGTAGCCTACGTGTTTCGACAGGACATCAGAGATGAGATCGCGGCCTCACAATTCGAGCCGACGGCCGAGGTTGTGGCGCTTGCTGAGCGAATCGATCTCACCCCGCGTGGGCAGCGGGTATTTTGGGCAACTCACCCAACGCTTGATGCCAGCCAAACATTCAATGAGCAGTGTGCCCAAGTCGATCACATCGAAGAGGGCCACGTGCTCGGCTGTTATGTCGACGGCCAGATTCATTTGTTCTACATCATGGATGAGCGCCTCAACGGAATTATTGAGGTGACCGCGGTGCACGAGCTACTCCATGCCGGCTTTGCGCGACTCGATCAGGAGCAGAGAACCTCCCTCGTTGCCAAACTCAACGACCTGTACGGCGAACTCAGCGCCACCGATCCGGTGCTGACTGAACGAATGCAGGTGTATGAAGGGCTTTCGAAGACGGCCTTTGCGAACGAACTGCACTCTGTATTGGGAACAGAAGTTCGAGAGCTCCCCGCATGGCTTGACGAACATTACGCCGTGTGGCTTGAAGACCGCACCCTGATTGTCGACTATTTTGAAAGCTATCGCTCAATCTTTGACGATCTCAAGCGGCAGGCAGATACCCTGCAACAGGAACTCGCTGATCTTCGCGCCGATGTGGAGAGACGCACCGCCGCCTACGAAGCAGACGTGGAACAGTACAACGAAGAATGGGCAGCGTTTCTCCAAAGAAACGAAGCATACGAGTTCTCAAACAACCCCGACGAGTTCTATCGAATTCGTGAGGATTTCTATGACCGTCGTGCGGCACTCGGAGCGGAGCGAGACCAACTCAACGCCGACATCGCACGCTACGAAGAACTGCGAAATCAGCTGCTCGAACTGAGTGAACTCAACCACGAGCTAACCCAACAACTCGATAGTGGACTCGCGCCTCCCGCAGTCTCCGTTGCAGAAGACTCGGCCTAATTACGCGGATTCAGAATTTCGTGTAATATCGTTCGGGTTGGCTCTCACCTGGTTGAAAGCCCACGGGCGTTTAGCGCAGCGGTAGCGCGCTTCCTTCACACGGAAGAGGTCACTGGTTCGATCCCAGTATCGCCCACTTCATACGTTCACGGTGGTCTTTGGATCGAACCCCAGTGACCTCACTTCTGGTCGTATCTTAGGCGCGACCAATGCGGCTCACCTGGGCATTTGTCGCGCGGATCAGATCAGCGGGAGCGAGCTCCAGGTCGAGCCCCCGCCGGCCGCCAGAGACAAGCACCGTGTCAAACGAGAGTGCTGATTCGTCGAGCACCGTCGGCAGCTTCGATCGCTGCCCAATTGGGCTGATACCACCCACGACATAGCCGGTTCTACGCTCTGCAACGCTGGGAGCCGTCATCACCGCTTTGCGTGCTCCAAGAGTGTGTGCAAGCGCCTTCAGGTCGAGCATTCCCGAGACGGGAACAATTGCGACGTGAGGTGCCCCGTCCACATCAGCAAGGAGCGTCTTGAATACCTGACGAGGGTCGACGCCCAAGGCGTTCGCAGCTTCCTCCCCGTAATCACTCACCCGCGGGTCGTGGTCATACTGTCTGGCGAGGAACTCGATCCCCAGTGCTGACAGCGCTTTCGTTGCCGGTGTTGCCCTTGTCACGGATCGCAAAGCGCGTGCCATTTCGTCGACCTTTCTTCCTGGGTGGTGATGTCACGATGCTCTCATACGCTGGGCAACACTGGATGTAGATCGGCCCACGGACGGATACGTTCAATGGCCGCACACAGGCGCAGAACAGTGAGTTCCCCGTCTGCAGGTCCGATCACTTGCACTGAACGGGGGAGACCTGCGTTGGTGAATCCCATTGGTACCGCTGCCGCAGGGTTTCCGATGACATTCCAAAGAGACGTGTAGGAAGCGACCGGTGTTGCTTTGAGAACAGCTCCGAGTGCACCGACGCCATCGAGTTGACCTACCGGTTGAGCTTCGGTGGGAGTGGTGGGGGTAACGAGGGCATCGAATGAGCCAAAGAAGTCCCCAAGGAACTCCTGGCCTTTGCGCTGTCCGCTGCGTTCCGCCCAGGCTCCGAGCCTTTGCAGCGGACGAGTGAGCCCCAGGAGAGCGCGAGTGCGACGCTCAAGTTTCTCTGGAGCGTCAAGATGCGCTGCCTCATCACTCGCGCCTCCGGCAACCTGAAGAATGAACTCTGCGGACACACGAGGATACGGGGGATCGACATGCACCACGTCGTGCCCGAGTTCACGCAACGCGAGAACGGCTTCAGTAAGCGCCTCACGGCTTGCCCGATCGGGTCTTGTTCTACCATCGGGATTCTTGGCAGAGACGGCAATTCGCAGGGGACCAGAGGCCAGACTCGATGCCTCTGAGTCTGTGACTGCCTCCGAAAAAGTGATGGGAAGAGGTGCGGCGTGAAAACGGTCTGTTTCCGTTGTTCCCGCAATCACGTCATATATGAGTGCGCTGTCGGCAACGGTTCTGGTAATTGGGCCGATCGTGCCGAGCGCCCGCCACAAGTCTGAGGATGGCGCAGCGCTGACCCGACCCCGCTGCGGTTTCAGACCGAAGAGGCCACACCAGCTCGCGGGTAGCCGAATCGACCCACCTCCGTCGCCGGCTATGCCCGCCGCAACCATGCCGCTCGCTACCGCCGCGGCTGTACCTCCGCTCGACCCACCAGGCGAATACGCCGGATTCCAGGGATTTCTGGTCCACCCTCCGGACGCTGACTCAGTGTACGGCCACAGTCCGAATTCGGGCATGCGAGTGGAACCGATGATGATGGCTCCGGCGTTTCGGAGCCGAGCCACAACCAAGGAATCGGTCGATGCCGGCGTCATGTGAGCGCCCGTCCCGTAGGTGGTGGCAATGCCAGCGATGCCGTTTTCTTCTTTCACTGCAAGTGGTACGCCGTGTAGTGGCCCCCGAGAGATTCCTGCTCGCAGGTCGGCGTCAAGCTGATCTGCCGCAGCGAGTGCTTCTTGCGCAAGCACAACGTGAAATGCGTTGAGCTGAGGATTCAGCGCTTCGATTTTCGACAGACTATGTTCAACAAGTTGTCGGGACGAGACTTCGCCTGAGGCAACCCAATTCACCTGGTGAAGAACCGTACTGAAATCCAGATTAGGCATGTTTCTCCTCAGCGTCATCGCGTGTACTCAAGCCTGCCAGAACACGAAGAATATTGCTCGTACCGGATAGGATGAACTGGTCTACCAGCCCAAAGGAGCATGACCGTGGCAGATGGTTTCAGCCTGTTCACCGATCGATCCGTTGTCGCGATGCGCGTCAACGGCGAATTGCGCGATCTTGCGGCCGAGGTTGCCGCAGATGACACCGTTGAGCCGGTCACCATCGACAGCCCCGACGGGTTGAATATTCTCCGTCATTCCGCCGCTCACGTACTCGCGCAGGCCGTGCAGCGTATCAACCCTGAGACGACCCTCGGGATTGGTCCGCCGATCACCGACGGTTTTTACTACGATTTCGATCCTGCGCGGCCCTTCACCCCTGAAGATCTCAAGGCCATCGAAAAAGAGATGCAAAAGATCATCAAGCAGGGCCAGCGATTTGTGCGCCGTGTAGTGACTGAGGATGAAGCAAAAGCCGAACTGAAGAACGAGCCGTACAAGCTCGAACTCATCGGGCTCAAAGGCGGCGCGAATGAGGGGAGCGACAACGAGAGCGTAGAGGTTGGCGGCGCGGAACTCACGATTTACGACAATGTCGACCCAAAGACCGGCGAGGTGTGTTGGAAAGACCTCTGCCGAGGACCCCACCTGCCGAACACTCGCATGATCGGAAATGGTTGGGCCTTGATGCGCGCCGCCGGTGCCTACTGGCGTGGCAGCGAGGCAAACCCCATGCTGCAACGGATCTATGGCACGGCCTGGCCAACGAAAGATGAGCTGCGCGCGTATCAAACCCGTCTCGAGGAAGCTGCGAAACGTGATCACCGTAAGCTCGGGGTCGAACTTGATCTGTTTAGTTTCCCCGACGAGATCGGTTCTGGACTCGCAGTATTCCATCCAAAGGGTGGCATCATCCGGCACGAGATTGAAACCTTCATGCGTCAGGAGTTGTTGAAGAACGGCTACGAGGTGGTGAATACCCCTCACATCACGAAGGGGCACCTGTTTGAAACGAGCCAGCATCTCAATTGGTACAAGGATGGCATGTTCCCGGCGATGCATCTCGACGCGGTGCTCGATGAGGAGACCGGTGAGGTGATCAAACCGGGGCAAGACTATTACCTGAAACCGATGAACTGCCCCTTCCACAACCTCATCTTCCGCGCTCGGGCGCGAAGCTACCGCGAGCTTCCCCTGCGTCTGGCGGAATTCGGCACGGTGTATCGATACGAGAAGAGCGGTACCCTGTCTGGTCTGACCCGAGTCCGAGGGCTCACCCAAGACGACGCTCACGCCTACGTCACCGAAGACCAAGTGAAGGACGAAATCAAGAGTCAGCTCGATTTTGTTTTCGCAACCCTGCGCGCGTACGGTCTCGACGATTTCTATCTTGAACTGTCGACGCGGGATCCCGAGAAGTCAGTCGGTACGGATGAACAGTGGCGGGTTGCCGAGGCAACACTTCGCGAGGTTGGCGAGGAGTCAGGTCTTGAGCTTGTCGAGGATCCTGGTGGAGCAGCCTTCTACGGACCGAAAATCTCGGTGCAGGCACGTGACGCAATCGGGCGTACCTGGCAGCTCTCGACCGTGCAGCTCGACTTCAATCAGCCAGAACTCTTCGAACTCGAGTACACCGCGGCAGACGGAACGAGAAAACAACCTGTGATGATCCACCGGGCCCTGCTCGGCTCGATCGAACGATTCTTTGCGATCCTGCTCGAGCATTACGCGGGCGCATTCCCTGTGTGGCTCTCGCCGGTGCAGGTCGTGGGAATTCCGGTGGCAGAAGAATACGGCCCGTATCTCGACGACATCGTTGGGAAGCTTCGTGCCCGTGGCGTGCGTGCTGAAGTTGATCACAGCGATGATCGGATGCCGAAGAAGATCCGTACACACACGAAAGCAAAGGTTCCCCTGCAGTTGATTGCGGGCGAAGATGACCGCAGTGCTGGTACCGTGAGTTTCCGTTTCCGTGACGGTTCACAGCTGAACGGTGTGCCAGTAGATGAAGCTATCGAGCGAATCGTGCGTTCGATTGCCGAACGCGAGCAGGTGAATACGGCGTGGGCGCTTTAGACAATGACCGCGTCCCGCTGGAAACGCCAGGCTCCAGTGGACTTGTGGGAATTCCAGACGATATGGAGCGCCTCTGGACCCCGCACCGTATGGTCTACGTGGCCGATACTCATCAGGTAGACGAACACGATTGCCCGTTTTGTCATGCGCCAGGACAGCCCGATGAGCAGGTTCTGATTGTGCACCGTGGAATCCACTGCTACGTGCTCCTGAACCTGTACCCCTACAACAATGGTCACCTGTTGGTATGCCCTTATCGTCACATCTCAACCTACGATGAGGCTAACGCCGATGAGATCGCCGAGATGGGAGAACTCACCCAAGTGGCGATGCGGGTGCTCACCCAGACCATGGGATGTCACGGCTTTAACATCGGGATGAACCAGGGAGAGGTAGCGGGAGCGGGAATCGCCGCTCACCTCCACCAGCACGTGGTTCCGAGGTGGAGATCTGACGCGAACTTTTTTCCGATCATTGCGAAAACGAAGTCCATGCCGCAACTCTTGGGTGAGGTGCGGGAGCGGGTCTCGGCGGCATGGCCCGTGCCGCCGCCTGCTCCAAACGCCTAGACTTATCCATCGAATTCGAACGTAGAAAGAGGCGATCCAGTGGCTGGACACTCCAAATGGGCAACCACCAAGCACAAGAAAGCAATTCTCGATTCACGCCGAGCCAAGGCGTTTGCGAAATTCATTAAGGTCATTGAAGTTGCCGCGAGAATCGGTGGCCCTGACCTTGCAGGCAACCCAGCGCTCGCTGACGCCGTGCACAAGGCAAAGAAGAATTCTGTTCCGGGCGACAACATTGAGCGCGCTATCAAGCGTGGCGCTGGGCTGAGCGGCGATGCGGTCGAATACATGCCGATTATGTATGAAGCGTACGGACCGAACGGCGTGGCGCTCATGGTCGAGTGTCTTACCGACAATAAAAACCGCGCCGCAGCGGAGGTACGTACCGCACTCAGCCGCAACGGTGGCACGCTCGCCGATCCCGGAAGTGTTGCCTATAACTTTGCACGGAAGGGCGTCATCACTGTTCCTGCAGAGGGTACGACGGAAGATGATGTCCTCATGGCAGTGCTCGACGCGGGTGCAGAAGAAGTGGTGCCCACGCCAAATGGCAGTGCATTTGAGGTGATTACCGATGCTTCAAATCTCGTGGCTGCACGTACAGCGCTCGTCGATGCCGGAATTGACTATGAATCGGCTGAGGCGGAATTCGTGCCCAATTTGAAGGTTGAAATCGACGCAGAGACCGCGCGCAAGGTATTCCGTCTCATCGACGCACTCGAGGACAGTGACGACGTGCAGAATGTCTTTTCTAACTTCGATCTGAGTGCCGAAGTGCAGGCGGAACTCGCTGAAGACGACTAGTCCCTGGAGCTGAGCCATGCGGTTTCTTGGGGTGGACCCCGGTCTCACCCGCTGTGGGATCGGCGTTGTCACCGCTGCAGGGGGCAGACGTGTCTCATTCGAACATGTTGAAGTGTTGCAAAGTGGACCGGAATTAACCACTCCTGAGCGTCTCCACCGCATCGGCTCCGGGATAGAACGACTGCTCGATGGTGATCGTCTCGACGGGATCGCGCTGGAGCGAGTCTTCGCTCAAGACAATGTCGCGAGTGTCATGGGGGTGGCGCAAATCAGCGGTGTGGTGATGTACCTCGCTCAACAACGCAACATCCCGGTGGCGCTGTACACACCAAACGAAGTCAAGGCCCAGGTCACCGGCTATGGCAACGCAGAAAAGACACAGGTTGCTGCGATGGTAACTCGACTGCTCGGCCTTGCCTCACCACCCAAACCAGCAGACGCGGCTGATGCGCTCGCCCTCGCGATCACTCACGCATGGCATGTGGCCCGGGGTGGCGGCCTCCAACGCCAAACAGAAGGTATCGCGAGCGCGGCATCGACGCTCCTGGGTCAGGAAACGCCGGCCCAGCGGGCGTGGCGGGAAGCAGAACAACGTCAGGGACGACGCAGGGGACCGCGTGGGGGGTGAGGGAGACGTCGCGGCGTCTCCCTGGTAGCAAAGCTGCACCATCACGCGACTGCATCGACAGGCGGTACGACCGGCAAACACAGAAGTCGTGTTAAGGCTTGGGTGAAACCGTTTCGGGGCGGTCAGCCGCGCCACCGAATCGGCGATCTCGCTCCTGGTATATCTGGATCGCTCGCCACAGATCATTGCGAGTAAAATCTGGCCACAGGGTGTCCAGAAACACCATTTCAGCGTAGGCAGATTGCCACAGCATAAAATTGCTGGTGCGCTGCTCACCGCTTGATCGAAGAAAGAGATCAACATCGGGGAGTTCCGGCACGTACAAATGTCTCGCGATCGTTCGTTCGGTGATGCCCTGCGGCGTTAACCGTCCCATTTCCACTTCGAGCGCGATCGCGCGTACCGCATCGGTAAGCTCGTTGCGCCCGCCATAGTTCACACACATGGTCAGCGTCAGACCAGTATTGTTGGCGGTCACCCGCTCAGACGTCTTGAGCTCGTTAATCACCGATCCCCACAGTCGTGGCCTGCGGCCTGCCCAACGCATTCGCACGTTCCAAGCGTGCAATTGTTCTCGGCGCGTGCGCAAGACTTGGCGGTTGAAACCCATGAGAAACCGGACCTCATCTGGCGACCGCCGCCAGTTTTCAGTTGAAAACGCGTAGACGCTCAGGTGGGTGATACCCGCCTGGATCGCCCCAGCAACGACATCCAGAAGCGCCTGTTCACCTTGGCGGTGACCTTCCACACGGGGGAGTCCGCGCCGATTCGCCCACCGCCCGTTGCCATCCATGACGATCGCGACGTGCGCAGGTACCGGTCCCGCAAAGGCCGGTGGTTCTTCCCCTGTCCAGTCGACAGGCACGATCGTTTTCGGTGCGCTACGAGTATTCACGACTCAACTGTAATGGGAATCAACCCTGTTCGGCCTGCCTGAGGAATAAGCCCGCCCTCCAGGTCAGCGCTACTTAGGTTCGGAGGGATTTGAGGCCACGCTCGAGATGCCATTGCGTATAGCCAGCCACGATCCCCGCTGCTTGCGTCCGCACCTGTGGCGTTGAGGTGAGCGCAGCCTGCCAGTCGCCCGTTAAGAGCTGGCGCAAGAGAGCTACTGTGCCGGGATCAACGGAAGGGGTCCCGGGAATCCGGCATGAGTCGCAGACAAGACCACCGAGCTGAAACGCAAAGTGATGGAGCGATTGTGCGGTGCCACAGGCAACACAGGTCGCAAAATTTGGCGCCCAACCAGCGGCAGCAACCGCGCGAAGTACATAGCCGTCTCGCACGAGTTCGGTATCAATCTTTCCCTGCGCCAGCGTGCGCAATGCACCAATGAGTAAACGGTATTGCTCGGGTGCTGGACCACCGTCACTCAGGCGTTCTGCGGTTTCCACCATCACACTCGCTGCACGGTACCGCTCATAATCGTTACTTATGTGCGGACCGTATGCGCCAAGCGTGGAAGCCTGGGTGATGGTGTCGAGTGACCGACCCTCGTAAAGCTGAAGATCAGCGACCATGAATGGTTCAAGCCGGGCACCAAACCGGGATGACGTGCGTCGCACGCCTTTTGCAACGACTCTGTGCACGCCTCGAGTGGCGGTCAAGAGCGTCACAATGCGATCAGCTTCACCCAATTTCTGAGTGCGCAAGACGACGCCCTGTTCGCGGTAGAGAGGCATGTGTCTATCTTCTCGCATTCTGTCGTGGGCGCACGGGAGCGTGGCAGACACGATTCGTTCTCGGGTGGACGCACGAAAACATTGAGGTGTGCGTGAGAGAATAGCCACCTATGTCTACTGCCACACTCAGCGATTCGCGGCTCCGCATCGGTCCACTCACCCTCGACGTGCCAGTGGTGCTTGCGCCAATGGCGGGCATTACCAATACCGCATTTCGGCGGTTGTGTCGTGAATACGGCGCGGGACTCTACGTGAGTGAAATGATTACGAGCCGCGCCCTTGTTGAGCGAACCCCAGCTTCACTTCGGCTGATCAAGCATCATGAGAGCGAGACGCCGCGATCGATCCAGCTGTACGGTGTCGATCCGCGAACCGTCAGTGAAGCCGTGCGCTTTCTCGTCGGCGAGGACCTTGCCGATCACATCGACCTGAACTTTGGCTGTCCCGTACCGAAGGTTACCCGGAAGGGGGGAGGTTCGGCGTTGCCGTGGAAGCTCGATCTCTTTCGGGCGATTGTCGAGCAGGCGGTTGAGGCTGCGGGAGACATACCGCTTACCGTCAAGATGCGCAAAGGTATTGATCACGATCACTTGACGTATCTCGACGCGGCTCGTGCGGCGGAGGGCGCTGGTGTCGCCGCCATCGCGTTGCACGGTCGCACCGCAAGCGAGTTCTACTCCGGACAGGCCGACTGGTCAGCAATTACAACGCTCAAAGAAACCATCACCAGTGTTCCCATTCTCGGCAATGGAGACATCTGGTCAGCCGAAGACGCTCTTCGAATGGTACGAGAGACCGGCTGTGACGGAGTCGTCGTTGGCAGAGGCTGCCTCGGTCGACCCTGGTTGTTTGGCGACCTTGCCGCGGCGTTTCGCGCGGAACGGGGGGAACAATCATGGGATTCCGTACGAGAAGCAACGGCGAAGCCATCGCTCGGTTTCGTCATGCAGGCGATGCGACGACACACAGAACTCCTCATCGAATTTTTTGAGGGTGACGCCGACCGGGCATGCCGCGACATTCGTAAGCATGTCGCCTGGTATTTCAAGGGTTACGGGGTCGGCGGTGACACCCGACGCGCACTCGCAGCGGTCGAGTCACTCGATCAAATGGATGCCATCTTCGAGACGATGGATCCCGAAATGCCATATCCGGGTGAGGGTGCTGAGGGTCAGCGCGGCAGAGCAGGCAGCCCAAAGCGTGTCGTTCTTCCTGATGGCTGGCTTGCGAGCAGAGACTTTCAGCAACAGGATTTTCAGGGGTTGGTCGAAGCGGAACGACTCGGACACGGGGTCGACGGTGGCTGAGGAATATCCTCCCGAGCCGCGGTATACCGAGCACGATCGAGAGCGTTTTCTTCCGGAAACCCATTCGGGAAGCCGCACTGACTTTGCTCGGGATCGCGCTCGGGTGATCCATTCGAGCGCTTGGCGACGTTTGGCTGCGAAGACGCAGGTGCTGAGCCCGACCGCAGGGGTGGACTTTGCCCGTAATCGACTGACTCACTCGCTTGAGGTGGCGCAAATTGGGCGGGAGCTTGCACGGTCGTTGGGATTGGATCAGGACGTGGTTGACACGGCGTGCCTTGCCCATGATCTTGGGCATCCGCCCTTCGGGCACAATGGTGAGCGAGCTTTGCATACGTGGGCAGAAGCCTATGGCGGTTTTGAAGGGAATGCTCAGACTCTTCGTATTCTCACGCGACTTGAACCGAAGCGATTTGGACCGAGCGGCGAGCCACTCGGGCTGAACCTCACACGGGCGACACTTGATGCGAGTACCAAGTACCCGTGGCCGAGAAGCGCGGCTCCTGCTGGGTCAGGGAAGTTCGGGTATTTTGACGACGACTACGAGATCTTCGAATGGATACGCGATGGTGCGCCAGCGAACCAGAAGTGCGTCGAGGCGCAAGCCATGGATCTCAGCGATGACATTGCCTATTCGGTGCACGATTTCGAGGATGCTGTGGTGGGGGAGTTTATCGACCCTGAGATTCTTACCTCGCGATCCGGCCACGACACGTTGATTCGGATGGTCGCCGAATGGTCTGGACACGATTTTTCTGAAGATGAGCTTGGGGCAGCGTTCGAGCGTCTGGAAGCCATGGAAACGTGGCTCACCACGTGGCAAGGCACTCGCCAGAATCAGGCGCAATTGAAAAACTTCACCAGCGATTTGATCGGCCGTTTCGCAAGGGCGGCGATTCACGCGACGCGAGCATCTGCGCAAGGAGCGACCCTGCATCGATACGGAGCTCACATCGTGGTGCCTCATGAGGTGCGCGCGGAAATCGCTGTGCTCAAAGGGATTGTCGCGGCATTCGTGATGGCAAGTGGCCGTCGCCAACCGACCTATCGGAAACAGCGAGAACTCCTCCTCGAACTCGCAGATACGCTGTGGGAGTCAGAGCATAGCGAACTCGATCCGGCATACGCGGAGGACTTCCAGAACGCACGAGACGAGGCTGCTGCTCGGCGCGTGATTGTTGACCAAATCGCTTCCCTCACGGATCAAACAGCGATCGCCTGGCACCGTCGCCTCTGTGCTGTCCCGCTCGTATAATTCCCCGACCACCGGAGGGGGTACAGAGGCTCCTCAACGCGCACGTCAGGGAGCGTTCGGGCAGTAGACTCAGCAAGTATGGCCGGTCGGATTAGAGCAAGCGATGTCGAGGAAGTAAAGCGTCGCACGAACTTGGCCGAACTTGTGGCGGACCACGTCTCGCTGAAGCCCGCCGGCATTGACTCGTTGAAAGGGTTGTGCCCGTTTCATGACGAACGGAGCCCCAGCTTTCACGTTCGACCGAGCCTTGGCTACTATCACTGTTTTGGTTGTGGGGAGTCCGGTGACGCCATTTCCTTCGTACAGCGCATGGACCATCTCAGTTTTAGCGAGGCCGTCGAACGGCTCGCTTCCCGGATCCAATACACGCTGACATACGAAGAGTTTCGTGGCGAGCGCCGCGAACCCTCGACAAACCGCGCCCGACTCTTCGCCGCAAATCAGGCTGCCGCGACGTACTACCGGGAACAATTTTCCGGACAGGAAGCGTCCGCTGCCCGAGAGTTTCTCTCCCAGCGTGGGTTTGATATCCAAGCCTGTGAACAATTCGGCATTGGATATGCGCCGAGAGGCTGGCAGGGGCTCACCGAGCACCTCACCGCGCTTGGCTATACGAATGAAGAGTTGGTGCAGGCTGGGCTCGTAGGGCAGGGGCAGCGTGGCGTCTACGATCGATTCCGCGGGCGTATTGTGTGGCCAATCCGAGATACCAGCGGCCAAACGGTCGGATTTGGCGCTCGAAAATTGTACGACGATGACGACGGCCCGAAGTATCTGAATACTCCGGAAACGCCGATCTACCATAAATCACGCGTTTTGTATGGGCTCGATCACGCGAAACGCGCGGTTTCGCGTGAGAAACGAGTCGTCGTTGTCGAGGGGTATACCGACGTGATGGCCTGCCATCTCGCGGGCGAAACAAGCGCAGTTGCAACCTGTGGAACCGCATTCGGAAAGGATCATATCTCGGTGATCCGCAGGGTGATGGGGGACGACCCTTCGGCTGAGGTGATCTTTACCTTTGATCCCGACGAAGCAGGGCAGAAAGCTGCGTTGCGTGCCTTTAGCGACGAGAAGCTGTTCCGCGCGCATACATATGTAGCGGTGTCGCCGGATGGCCTCGATCCAGCTGATCTTCGACTTCACCGTGGCGACGAAGCTGTGCGACAGATGTTTATGAGAAAACAGCCACTTTTTGAATTCGCTCTTCAACAAGCGGTACGCCAGTTCGATCTCAACTCGGTAGAAGGGCGAGTCTCAGCGTTGCGGACCGCTGCTCCCATTGTTGCTGGGCTCAAGGATCGAGCACTCCAGCCGGGCTACACGCGGGAGCTCGCGCGTATGCTCGGGCTCGACCTTGCTGAAGTGCAACGCGCGGTGCGCGCCGCATCGACACATTCTCGATCTCAACCAATGACACGAGCTCCACTCTCTGGCCCCATGGCGGACATTCCTCCGGTACAGGAAGAGTCATTTCAGCCCCGGCTTGCTACGCTCCCAGCGACGCCCGCGGCTCGCCTCGAACGCGACGCCATCATGGCGATGTTGCAGTTGCCGGACGCGGTTGGCCAGGATCTCCTTGCTCAGGCGGTCACCGCCGAAGTGACCGAAAGTTCTCTGCGGGTGGTTCGCGATGCGATTGCGGCGAGCCTGCCCGTGGGTTCACATGCCACCTGGATTGATCGAGTAATCGCCGAGGCCCCGCCGGTGTACACAGAGTTTGTCCGTGAACTCGCTGTGGCACCGCTTCCTCACAATAATGCCGCCCTTCTCGATGCGTATGCGAGGGACATTGTGGTGTCCCTGCTCGATCGAGATCTCCTCTCGCTGAAGGCGGAACTCGTCGCCAGACTGCAGCGAGTTGGGGATCCGAGCGATCCGGCATCGCGAGAAATTCAGGAACAGCTTGCCGCTCTGGAGGTGGCGCGCCGAAGCTTGCGCACGGGTTCTTAGGAACAGCGCGGTACCCTGAGGAGACCATGATGGGGAAGTGGAGGCGACATGATCGAGCCGAATCGTGATGCAGATCCTGCGATTTCTGTGTCAGATATTTCGCTCGCCTACCCCGCTCATGCTGGCGCAAAATCTTTTGCCGCGATTGACGGAGTGAGCTTTACTGTTGGGTCAGGCAATGTTCTTGCGCTGCTGGGTGAAAGCGGATCAGGCAAGTCAACAATTGCGAGGTTTCTTGCCGGCCGCGCCGCCGAAGCAAGCGATAAGCACAGCAGAATTCACGCCACTGGGGGTGAGGCCACCGTTCTTGACGTGCCAATGCGAAAGTTGCGGAAACGTACCGCAATGAGGCTCACTGCTCATGTGGGGTTTCTTGCCCAGGATGCGGGAGCGACGTTGCCGCCCGAACTCAACGTGGCAGACATCCTCATGCAGCCCATTACCGAGCGCAGCAAACGCTTCGATCGTGAACTTCTCGGCCAACAGATTGCAGAAATGATGGAGTTGGTCGCCTTACCGCTGAGCAAGTTGCAGGAGTTTCCCTATGAGCTTTCAAAGGGGCAGCGACAGCGTGTGGCGGTAATGCGGTCGTTGATGCTGACGCCAGCGGTGCTTATCGCAGACGAGCCTACGCTTGGGGTTGATGCATTGAATCGCCCCAGGATCGTCGAGCTGCTGAAATGGTACCGGGAGCGCACGCACGCATCGATGGTGCTTGTGAGTCACGACATCGGAATGCTCGAGGCACTCGCGGAGAACGTCCTCGTGCTTCAGCAGGGCCAGATGGTCGGTTCGGGGAGCATTGATGAGATCTTCCGACGCACTGATCACGCGTACGTGCAGCAGCTTGCAGCGGCACTTCGGGCCACTGCCTATGATGAGGTCGTGGAAAACTAGCTTCGATTTGCAAGCGCTTTCCGCGTTTTGATAAGCTGGTGTGCGTTGCCTAGGCAATGATCCCCTGTAGCTCAGTTGGCAGAGCGCTTGACTGTTAATCAGGATGTCGCTGGTTCGAGCCCAGCCGGGGGAGCGGAACCCTCACAGCACGGTGAGGGTTTTCGTGAATGACGGTGCACTCCGTTCACTCACGGGGATGTAGCTCAATGGTAGAGCCCCAGTCTTCCAAACTGGTTACGCGGGTTCGATTCCCGTCATCCCCTCCGTTCGCGGCTGGGTGGGCTAGACTTGCATGGTTGTCCGTTTACGGGGCGTAGCTCAGCTTGGCTAGAGCGCCCGCTTTGGGAGCGGGAGGTCGCAGGTTCGAATCCTGTCGCCCCGACACGAACCATTTGGTTCGCGATACCGAGGATGACTGCACAAGACACACCGAAAGGCCCACCTTGCCGAAGACGAACGTAGAGAAGCTCACCCCGACCCGGGTGAAGCTCACGGTTGACATCACGATCGATGATCTCGAGCCATTCCTGAAGCAGGCGTACAAGACCATCTCAGAGCAGGTCTCAATTCCCGGTTTCCGCAAGGGAAAGGTGCCGGCACCAATCATCGATCAGCGCGTTGGTCGTCAGGCTGTAATTGAGCAAGCACTCAACGACTCGCTTGATTCGTTTTTCCAGACAGCGTTGGTGGAGACCGGCACCCAGCCCATGGGCCGCCCCAGTGCAGATGTTGAGAAGTGGCTCGACCTGAAGGACCCGAAGAGCGAACTCACCCTCGTGTTTGAGGTTGAGGCTCGTCCCGAGTTCACGTTGCCGAAGTATGAAGGGCTGAAGATCGAGGTCGACGTCGCCGAGGTGGGCGAGTCGGCGGTCGAGGATGAACTCACCAAGCTCCGTGAACGCTTCGGAACGCTGAAGACCGTCGAACGTCCTGCGTCAACCGGTGACTTCGTTGAGATTGATCTCGTCGCTCGCATCGATGGCGAAGACGTTGATCAGGCAACCGGCGTGTCGTACGAGGTGGGAGCAGGCAACATGCTGGCCGGTCTCGACGACGCCGTTGAGACTCTCACTGCGGGTGAGACCACCACCTTCACCTCACAGTTGCTCGGAGGGGAGCATGAGGGGCGCGACGCCGAGGTTGAGGTCACGGTTACCGCAGTGAAGGAACGTGAACTCGCTGAAGCTGACGACGAGTTTGCTCAGATGGCAAGCGAGTTCGACACCATCGCAGAACTTAAGGAGAGCCTCGCCCAGCAGGTAGAACAGGCAGCGGTCTTTGCGCAGGGCCGCCAGGCTCGTGACCTGTTCACCGAGACTCTGATCGAGCAGGCCGCCATTCCTGTGAGCGAAGAACTCGTTGAAGAAGAAGTACATCGTCACCTTGAAGGCGAGGGGCGCCTGGAAGACGACGTGCACCGCGAAGAAGTTCGTGAATCCACAGAAAAGCAGTTCGCGCTCCAGCTTCTGCTCGATGCAATTGCTGAGCAAGAGAACGTCACTCCCACGCAGAATGAGCTGTCGCAGTACATTTTCCAGTCAGCACAGCAGTACGGCATGGAACCCACACAATTCCTTCAGGCCATTAGCCAGGGCGGTCAAATGACGGCAATCCTTGGTGAGGTCACGCGGAACAAGGCTCTTGCTATCGCCCTGTCAAAGGCGACGGTTGTCGACAAGAACGGCAAGGAGATTGATCTCAGCGAGTTCACTGCGGTGGACGACGAAGAAGTTGCTGAGGTTATCGAAGAGGCCGAGGAGATTGTTGAGGCCGCTGAAGCTGAGGAAGCTGCAGAAGCAGAGGCAGCGACGGAGGCACCCGCAGAGAAGACTCCGGCAAAGAAGACTCCGGCAAAGAAGTCCGAAACAGCGAAGAAGCCAGCTGCCAAGAAAGCTCCGGCCAAGAAGCCCGCAGCAAAGAAGGCTGATGCTGACGAGAAGCCAGCCGCTAAAAAGGCTCCTGCAAAGAAGCCTGCAGCTAAGAAGTCAGACGACTAATATTGTTCCATTCAGAAAAGGATCCCCTTCAACGGAGGGGATCCTTTTCTCTCTCTGAACACGCCTACGGCGAACATGCGCGTGCGAGCCGTCACATATGAGTAGCCTCATATCAGGCACGAATTGAAGGAGTGCAGCAATGGCTGAACAGACCCCGCCGAACAGTGTGTTCGAGCGACTGCTGAAGGATCGCATCATTTGGCTTGGATCCGAGGTGCGAGATGACAACGCAAACGAAATCTGTGCCAAGATTTTGTTGCTTGCAGCAGAAGATCCCGAGTCGGACATCTACCTTTACATTAATTCGCCGGGCGGCTCGATTACGGCTGGTATGGCCATTTACGACACGATGAGCTTCGTTCCGAACGATATTGTGACCGTCGGCATCGGGATGGCCGCGTCGATGGGCCAGTTCCTCTTAACCGCGGGCACCAAAGGGAAACGTTACATCACTCCCAACGCGCGAGTACTGTTGCATCAGCCGCACGGCGGGTTCGGGGGAACTGCGAGCGACATTCAAACGCAGGCGCAGTTGATTGTGTCGATGAAGAATCGTCTTGCCGAGATTACCGCCGCTCAGACGGGTAAGACCGTCGAACAGATTAATGCGGATGGTGATCGTGACCGTTGGTTCACCGCAGAAGAGGCCCTCGAGTACGGCTTCGTAGATTTCATTCGCGACTCGGCCAGTGACGTTGTCGGTGGCGGCGGAACTCAGAAGTAGCACAGGAGTACAGGACACATGCAAACCCCACAGCCTCAGGTGACCGGTTCTGGACTGGCGATGCCAGGATCACGCTACATCCTTCCTCAGTTCGAGGAGCGTACGGCGTACGGGACCCGTTTTACTGATCCCTACGCAAAGCTCTTCGAAGATCGAATCGTTTTTCTCGGCGTGCAGGTCGATGATACGTCTGCGGATGACATCATGGCGCAGCTCCTGGTACTTGAGAGCAAGGATCCCGAGCGGGACATCATCATGTACATCAACTCGCCCGGTGGGTCATTCACGGCGATGACCGCGATCTATGACACGATGCAGTACATCCGTCCACATATTCAGACGGTGTGCCTTGGGCAAGCCGCCTCGGCAGCGGCAGTATTGCTCGCCGGCGGCACGCCAGGGAAACGTCTCGCTCTGCCCAATGCCCGCGTGTTGATCCATCAGCCATCGACTGGCGGTTCCGGACACGGGCAAGCAAGCGACATCGAAATTCAGGCGCGTGAGATCCTGCGCATGCGTGAGTGGCTCGAGCACACGCTATCGAAGCACTCAAACCGCACCGTTGATCAAATGCATCAAGACATCGATCGCGATAAGATTCTCAATGCTCAAGAGGCGCTCGAGTTTGGCTTGATTGACCAGGTCTTGACGAGCCGTAAGAACCCGCAGGCAATTACCCCCGCATAACGGTCACGTACCAACGGCGCGCCGCCAGCGCCAATGTCAGTGGTTCGGGCTAGCCTGGGGACGATTCAAGAAATGGCAATCTGTGGGGAGGGTCCATGGCAAAAATTGAGAGCAGCGAACTACTCAAGTGCTCGTTTTGCGGGAAGTCTCAAAAGCAGGTGCAACAGCTCATTGCTGGCCCACAGATTTACATTTGTGACGAGTGCGTAGGGCTGTGTAACGAGATTATTGAGGAGCGGCTCGCTGAGAATCAGGTGACTGAGCCGACAGATTTCTCGTTGCACAAGCCCCGCGAGATTGCCGAGTTTCTTGACCAGTACGTGATCGGTCAAGATCGGGCTAAGCAATCACTCGCGGTTGCGGTCTACAACCACTACAAGCGGGTACGGGCGAGTCGAGCACTCACCTCGGCAGATGCCGCCGCGGAGCAGGTAGAGATCGCGAAGTCGAATATTCTCATGCTTGGCCCGACCGGGTGCGGTAAGACCTATCTTGCGCAATCACTTGCTCGTCAGCTGAATGTGCCGTTTGCGGTTGCTGACGCAACCGCACTCACTGAGGCGGGCTATGTGGGCGAAGATGTCGAGAATATTCTCTTGAAGCTCTTGCAGGCCGCAGAGTTCGATGTGCAGCGTGCCGAAACGGGGATCATTTATATTGACGAGATCGACAAGATCACCCGTAAGGCGGAGAACCCATCGATCACCAGAGATGTGTCAGGCGAGGGCGTGCAACAAGCCTTGCTGAAGATTCTTGAGGGGACCGTTGCCTCGATTCCTCCGCAGGGCGGAAGAAAACACCCCAACCAAGATTTCATTCAGCTTGACACGACGAATATTTTGTTCATTGTGGCCGGCGCGTTTGCGGGTCTCGAAGAGATTATTTCTTCGCGACTTGGCAAGGGAGGCATCGGATTCGGCGCCCCGGTAAGCAGCAAGCGTGATGAAATAAATCTGTTCTCGAAGGTTCAGCCTGAAGATTTGCACAAGTTTGGGTTGATTCCTGAGTTTATAGGGCGTCTGCCGGTGGTCACCACCGTCGAGCCGCTCGATACTGATGCCCTGGTTCGTATTCTGGTTGAACCGAAGAATGCGCTTGTCAAGCAGTACCAACGCATGTTTGAGCTTGACGGCGTAAGTCTCGAGTTCGAAGGGCCAGCGCTTGAAGCGGTGGCAGAGCTTGCGGGGGAGCGTAAGACCGGTGCTCGCGGGTTGCGTGCCATCCTCGAAGAAGTGCTTGGCCCAATCATGTTTGATGTACCTTCCAACCCAGAAATTGAAAAGGTTATTGTGACCCGTGAAGCCGTGACCGGCGAAGCGGCTCCAAGGGTATTTGGTGCAGCTTCTGGCGCAGAACGCAGTGCCTGACCGCTCGCGCTAGGGGCCCCATAAAAGATGTGACGCTGCACATCAGCAGGCAGTGATGCGTGAGCAGGCAGTGATGCGTCCTGAGCGAAGGTTACCCCCAGCTCTGCAACTCGTAACTGAGCTCTACCGGCCCTTCAGCTGACGGAATCATCATGGCGAAAACGTCAATGCCAGCGGACTCGAGGGTGGCGACGGGTGCCCCGAGCTCATTTTCACTCTCTTCAACGACAACCAATTGGTTGTTCTCAATGATGTTGCGCCAGAGTGCGTCAGCAGTCGCGCGGTCTTCAGCGAGCAACACGACAAACCATGACGAATCGCTCTTTTCCCCGGTGTTCTTAATGACCGCACTATCCGGCAGTGCGAATTGATCACGAGGGAACGAATCAGGCAGTGTGGTCACCAATTCATCTTCGATGACCGTTTGACCGCCCCATTCGGTCTCAGGGTTCACGACTGCCTCGTCCTTCCCCGTGCTTCCGGCAATATCGCCGGGCTCGGGGGCGCACCCCGTCAGCATGAGTGTGAAAGCAATCGCAGCGGCGCCGGCTACCCGGGCGGCTTGTGGTCGTGAAACCATTTCTGACTCTCCTCTCGCCTTACACTAACCAGTCGTCGTCATCATCATCGTCGACACTGTCGTGGCTCGTCATCAGCTCGGTGACAGTGACAGTCCCGCTCGCTCGTTCCTCGACACGTACGAGGTCGTCAAGTTGGCAGTGGGCACGGCCTTCCAACCATGTGAGCGTCCATGCCTGGCCCAGCGGGAACAGCTTTTCCTGCGCCTCGATGGCCTCAAGGAGAAGCTCGGGCACGCTGGAATGCGGCGGTGTTCCACTGTTCCAGCGCACTCCGAGCCTCATAGCCTTATGCCTCGGCCGTGACGAGATCGATGGAGGCCACCGTAACCGAATCCACTGACGCAGCCTCGATGCTCAACTCTGCGATACGTCCTACAGCACGCAGGTCATCTGCCGCATGGCGAATCCGATCGGCTTGATCTGCAGGGGCATGGATGACAGCACGTGTCACCTCGGTCTTCTGAGACGCCTTTGCCGCAGTCTTCGCGCCTCGAATCCCGATGAGGGCTTCGCCCACAAGGTCGAGGAGACCCGCGTCAGCCTCAGCGGTACGCTGTGAAGCAAGTTCGTCCACTGTTGGCCAGGCTGCCCGGTGCACTGATCCATCTTGGAACCATGACCAGACCTCTTCCGTTGCATAAGGCAGGAAGGGTGCGAAAAGTCGAACAAACACTGACAGCGCAGTCCGGAGGGCGTACACTGCAGATGCTTGACCACCATCGGTGCTGCCGTGCGCACGCTCCTTCACAAGCTCGAGGTAATCATCGCAGAAGGTCCAGAAGAAGCTCTCGGTTACTTCGAGCGCTCGAGCGTGGTCATAATGTTCGAACGCACGGGTAGCCTCGGTAATCACGTTGGAGAGCTTCGCGAGCATTGATCGATCGAGAGGTTCGGTGACCTCGGTTGCGTTTGTCGTGTCAAAGCCAAGGGTAAATTTCGCTGCATTCAGCAGCTTAATCGCGAGTCTCCGACCGATCTTCATCTGTGTCGGGTTTTGCGGATCGAACGCAGCGTCAGTGCCGAGTTTGGCTGATGCCGCCCAATAACGGACAGCGTCACTCCCGTGCTGTGCAAGCATTCCCGCGGGGGTGACCACATTTCCCTTCGATTTTGACATCTTCTTGCGGTCCGGGTCGAGAATCCAGCCCGAGATTCCCGAGTGCTTCCACGGGAGGGTTCCAGCTTCTAGCTCACTGCGTAGCACCGTGCTGAACAACCATGTACGAATGATGTCCTGCCCCTGAGGGCGAAGATCGAAGGGATACACGAGTGAGAACAAGTCAGCATCTCGTTCCCACCCACCGGCGAGCTGCGGCGTGAGTGAGGAGGTTGCCCAGGTGTCCATCACGTCCACCTCACCGATAAACCCATGAGCTTTTCCGCGTTGCTCCTCGAGGTACCCCTCGGGCACGTCGCTTGATGGATCGATGGGGAGCTGGTCAATCGAAGGAAGAATGGGTTGATCGTAGAGTGGCTGAGCTTCAGCGTCGAGTGGGTACCAGACGGGAATCGGTACTCCGAAGAAACGTTGCCGTGAAATGAGCCAATCACCAGACAGCCCTTCAACCCAGTTCTCGTACCGCACCCGCATGAAATCTGGGTGCCACTGCAGGGTACGACCGTGCGCAAGGAGGCGTTCCCTCAGCGCTTCATCTCGAGCACCGTTCTTGATATACCACTGACGGGTTGAAACGATCTCAAGTGGACGGTCGCCTTTTTCAAAGAACTTGACGGGGTGAGTGATTTTGCGGATCTCGCCCACCAGTTCGCCGCTCGCCTGGAGCAGTTCTACCATGGTCTGTTTTGCGCTGAAGACAGTCTTTCCGGCGATCTGCGCATATGCTGCTTGTCCGGTCTCAGAGGTGATGGCCTCTGGCACCTCACGGAGCACACGACCGTCGAATCCCAAAATGGCCCGCGTCGGCAGGTCGAGTTCCCGCCACCACACCACGTCAGTGACATCACCAAACGTGCAGATCATCGCGATACCAGTGCCCTTGTCAGGCTGAGCGAGATGATGGGCGAGCACGGGTACTTCAACATCAAACACCGGAGTACGTACCGTGGTGCCGAACAATGGTTGATACCGTTCATCGTCAGGATGGGCTACGAGGGCGACGCACGCCGCGAGCAACTCTGGGCGCGTCGTATCGATGATGATGTCGCCAGAGCCGTCGCTCTTGTGGAACGCGAGCGAATGGTATGCGCCCGGTTCTTCGCGATCTTCAAGCTCCGCCTGCGCCACCGCGGTACGAAAGGTGACATCCCACAGCGTGGGAGCCTGCGCCTGATATGCTTCGCCGCGCTCAATGTTTCGAATGAACGCGAGTTGTGAAGCTCGAAGTGAATCGTCTCCAATGGTGCGGTAGGTCTGAGACCAGTCGACCGACAACCCAAGAGTGCGCCACAGATCTTCAAATTGCTTTTCATCCTCGACGGTGAGGCGTTCGCAAAGCTCAATGAAGTTCCGACGTGAAACCGGCTGTTGATCGGCGGCTTTGACGCTCTTCCCATCTGCACCATCATGCGGGGGCACAAAGTTCTCAATATAGGGGAGCGAAGGGTCACATCGGACGCCGTAGTAATTCTGTACTCGCCGCTCAGTGGGGAGACCATTGTCATCCCAGCCCATGGGGTAGAACACACGCTTACCACGCATGCGCTGATACCGAGCCACGGTGTCGGTGTGGGTGTAACTAAACACATGACCGACGTGCAACGAACCTGAGGCGGTTGGCGGAGGGGTATCGATGCTGTATACCTCGTCGCGGGAAGCACCCTCGCGATCGAAGCGATACGTGCCTTCCTTCTCCCATACCGGGCCCCACTTGGCTTCCAAACCTTCGAGCTGGGGCTTATCAGGGATTGCGCTCATGTGATGCCTCACCGTGTTTTCTTGTCGGTACACCGTGCATTGTGAATGGTTCCAGAACGGCCATGCAATGCCATCGGGACCATGCGGTGCAGAGTAAAAGGGATACCCGAATAGTCTATCTGGCTACCCGCAGGCAGGGCTTTGCGGAGACCGCGCGTAATACGGCTGGTCTCCGCAAAGCCTTGCACCGCGCTAGCTGGAAATCAGGGTGGGGTAAGCGCCTGGATTGTCTGAGATCCACTGGGCGACGGCTCCCGCGGGATCGCCCTCATACGGTTCACTGGTAACGAGCCCCTCAAGTGAGCCGTAGGCCGCATCATCGAGGGTGATGCCAGCGATGTACTCTGCGATCTCCGGGTACTCCTCGGCGAAGCCCCGCTTACCGAGGAAATGGAGTGCCTCGGATTCGCCCATCGCGCCAAGCGGATCAGCGAGGTCCTTGACGTCATACGCGTCGTATGCCCAGAAAGGACGCCAGAGGGTAACCACAATGTCTTCGTTCCTGTTGATCGCGTCTTCGAGAGCGGTCAACATTGTTGCTGTCGATGAGGTGATCAGCGTGTAGTCATCCTCCAGTCCGTACGCGGGCATCATCGAGGTTTCCGTCACACCGGTGAGGCCAGCTCCCGGCTCGATGCCGATAATCTCGCCTCCAAAACGATCGGCATTCGCAGCAAGCTCATCGAGTGAGTCGATTTCCGTGTATGACGGAACAGCAATGGTGAGGCTTGCGCCCGAATAATAGGCGCCGAGGCTCTCAATGTCGGAGCCGAACGTTTCCATGTATTCTGCGTGCGTTACTTCGGGCCACGCTGATGGGTAAATATCGATGTCACCGTTGGAGAGTCCCGCGTACAGCACCCCCGCCTCGGTCAATTCTTCAAGTTCCACGTCGTAGCCGAGCTGAGTCAGTTGATTTTCAAGCAGGTAGGCGGTGCTGAGCCCATCGGTCCATGATGGGATAAACCCGAGAGTGATGCTTCCCTTGCTTGCGGTCTCATCGGTTTGACCTGCATTGCTTGCACCTGAGTCTGAGCTAGAGCATCCTGCAAGCAGGAGGCTCGCGGCAGCGCCGATCGACACGAACGCCGTCAGGCGTTGCTTCTTCATGGTGTTTCCTTTCGTTTGCGCTGCGCGCGCATGATGCCGAGCAGCGACTTTGGGTGGTCAGAGGGTGTACCGAGTGCAGAAGTCACCCGATCCAGGAAGATGGCGATAATGACGATGCTGAGGCCAGCCTCAATGCCTAGGGAGAGGCGCATGGTTGATACGGCGGCAACGACGTCCTTACCGAGCCCATCGGCACCAACAAATCCAGCGAGCACCGCCATTGAGAGGGCGAGCATAATTACCTGGTTGATTCCGGCCATGATGGTGGGCATCGCGAGGGGGAGTTGAATGCCTCGCAGGATTTGGCCAGAGGTGGCTCCAAATGCTTCGCCAGCTTCCACGGTCTCAGCGTCGACGCCGCGAATGCCCAGCTCCGTAAAGCGCACACCGGGTGGCAGAGAAAACAGAATGGTCGCAAAGATGCCGGGTACATAACCGATGCTGAAGAGGAGGACCGCGGGGATCAGCCACACGAACCCTGGCATGGTCTGCATGAAATCGAGGACAGGCCTGATGATGCTACTGAATCGATCATTCTTCGCTGCAAGAATTCCGAGAGGAATCGCGATACAGACAGCAAGAATTGTGGCGACCAGCACCAAACTCAACGTCTGCATCGAACTTTGCCAGAAGCCCATCGATTCAATGAGAAGAAAGGTGACGACAGTAGTAGCGGCAAGCTTCCACGAGTGAACAAGCCACCCTATTACCCCGAAGACCAAGATTAATATCGGGTAGGGGATCGCCAGGAGGGCTTCCACGAGGCTTTCGGTTGCTGACCGGAGAACAACCGTGAAAAAGCCAAGCAACCAATCGAAGGTGTGCCGGAACCAATCGAGAGCGACCTCAACCCACTCGCCGATTGGGATACGTGGGATTTCGATGCTCATAATGCACCGTCCTCTCTCTGGTCGGTGGCATCGCGGGGCGCATCATCTCCCGTCGCATCAGCGAGTGTTGCGGTGATCATTGACGCAGGCACGTCTGGACTTGGCTCGATCATGGGTAGCTCAGTCGTTACGGGTGGAAGATCCGCGAGCGAAGCCAAGAGGGTAACCCGAGGCACCACCCCCACCAGACGACCGTGATCATCGACGACCGCCACCGGGAGAGCACTTTCGACTGCATGCTCGAATAACTCCGATATCAACTGGTCGGTTCGCACGACGCCTTTCGCGGGTCGTAGCTGATCGATAAGGTCGTTCCCGCCTTCTCTCACCTGCCTGAGCACATCTCGGTCTCGAACTACCCCCAACAGCTCGCGGGAAGCGCTGGTAACAAAACACGCGGATGTTTGCAGATCACGCATGAGGCGAAGCGCGCTGCGAGGCCCGGACGCCGCGAAGACAACGGCCCGTGCAGGTTCCATGACGTCTGCTGCGGTGAGGACCCGTGCTCGATCGACGTCTTGCACGAACTGTGCCACATAATCATTCGCTGGATCAGTCAGAATTTCGTTGGGCGTACCGATTTGGACGATACGACCGTCCCGCATGACGGCGATTCGATCCCCGAGAAACATTGCTTCGTTCAAATCGTGCGTAATGAAAATGATGGTCTTGCGCAGTTCTTGTTGGAGTGTCACGAGTTGTTCCTGCATTTCGCGCCGGATCAGCGGGTCAAGCGCCGAAAATGCTTCGTCCATGAGCAACACCTCGGTATCGGCGGCGAGTGCCCGTGCGATACCGACGCGTTGCTGCATTCCACCGGAAAGTGCATCCGGGAAGCTGTGCTCCCATCCCGAAAGTCCAACTTTTTCGATCCAATACCTCGCACGCTCGGCACGCTGTGCTGCATCGACTCCCTGGAGTCGAAGCCCGTACGCGACGTTTTCCAGAACGGTGCGGTGTGGCAGTAACGCGAAATGCTGAAACACCATCGACATCTGAGATCGCCGCAATTCACGGAGCGCTGTCGCCTCACGGTCAACCACTTCTTCCCCAAAGACCTGGATCGAACCGGTAGTTGCGGGATTGATTCCGTTGAGCATTCGGATGAGCGTCGATTTTCCTGATCCAGAAAGCCCCATCACCACAAAAATCTCTCCCGGCGCAACCTCGAATGAAGCGTCGATTACCGCCGCGGTGCCGAGGGAACGAACGTCATCCCGCGTCGCGCCTGCACGCAACCGCTCGACTGCATCTTTCGGTTTACGACCAAATACCTTGTAGGCGCTGCGCACACGCACCGCAGCGGGTGATATTTCCGTTTCCACGGGACTCCTCAATGTTTTCGGACCTACACAAGACGGCAGCACAAAGCACCATTTCCTGCAATGCGGAAAAAGAGCGCGCTCATACTGTGGCCTCACGAAAGGCCTGAATCATGTATTGCGGAACGGTGAAGCCGGAAAAATCATGCAACGGCTCACGCTCAACGCTGTCTTCGACGCTAGCAAGCGCACTGAGAGCCTGCAAGGCACAAAGCCCGGAAGAACACATCGCCATTCTCGCGAAAGCAGCGGCTTGATCAGGGGTTTTGTTGGCATTTGTCGTTCCCATTTGCCCCAACGCAGTCGTTACCCAGTCGTTACCCTCGATGCACGCATGGCCATAAAGTAGTCAGCGCTCGCACGCCCACGCTCGGGTAAGATGGAGGGAACGACTTTGAGCCGGCAATCACCGGGGAGTCTTCAGAAGAACAGCTGCAGGGTGCGCATCACTCGTACGCCTCTGCGCTCAGTAGACCTGAACGGGTACGGCCCGTTATCGCCGAATGAAGTGACAGGGAACGTAACCGGCGTGCTCCTGTAAGCGGGGTGGTACCGCGGACGTGGTCTGAGACAACGTTCGTCCCAGCAGATCTCACATACGTACGTCGTTCGAGGATCTTATGACTTATCCCAAGCAGACCACTGATGCGAACTCCGCGACCGCGCCACAGGTACCGTCGTCATCTGTCAATGGAGTGACGCCCTCTCCCTCGTTTCCGGCGATTGAGGGCAACGTATTAGCGTTCTGGCAAGCAGATAACACATTCCGCGAATCAATCCGTCAGCGCGAGGGTGCGAAGGAGTGGGTGTTCAATGACGGACCGCCGTTTGCCAACGGGCTCCCTCATTACGGTCATCTGCTCACGGGGTATGCCAAAGATGTCTTCCCTCGTTTCCAGACCATGCGTGGCAAGAAGGTCGAACGCCGCTTTGGGTGGGATACGCATGGGCTGCCTGCGGAACTCGAAGTGATGAAGCAACTGGGCATCACCGAAAAGAGCGAAATCGAGGCCATGGGCATCGATGTCTTCAATAGGAAGGCACGCGAGTCGGTGCTGTTCTACACCCGTGAATGGGAAGAATACGTCACTCGGCAAGCACGTTGGGTTGATTTCGAGAACGACTACAAGACGCTCAATTTGAGCTTCATGGAGAGCGTGCTCTGGGCGTTCAAACAGTTGTATGACAAGGGTCTGGCGTATGAGGGGCACCGTGTGCTGCCATACTGCTGGAGGGATGAGACCCCGCTGTCGAACCACGAATTGCGCATGGACGACGACGTCTATCAGATGCGTCAAGACCCTTCGGTAACCGTAACGTTCCCGCTTCGCGGTGAACGCGCACGCGAGATGTCTCTAGAAGGAGTCCGAGCTTTGGCTTGGACGACGACACCCTGGACCCTCCCAACGAATGCGGCCCTTGCCGTTGGTCCAGCCATCAGCTATGCGGTGATCCCTGCCGGTCCGCTCGGAGCCGCGGACGGCGGTGGGGGAGAGCGGAAGTATCTCCTTGCTGAAGATCTGGTTCCGGCGCACGCGAAAGAGCTCGGTTACGAGGATGCTGCTGGCGCGAGTGAAGCGATTGAGCGTCGCATTCTCGGCGCGGAGCTTGAGCATCTCGAGTACGAACCTATTTTCGACTATTACACCGATGTTGACGTGTGGGGTACGGAGCGTTGCTGGCGGGTGCTCGCCGATGACTACGTCTCGACGAGTGACGGTACGGGCATCGTCCACCAATCACCGGCATACGGCGAAGATGACATGCGCATTACCGCGGCGGCTGGTATGCCCACCATCGTGAGCCTTGACGAGTCAGGTCGATTCTTAAGCGCAGTGACTGACGTCGCTGGGCAACTCTGGTCTGACGCAAATCGTCCGCTCATCCGCCTCTTGAGACAGCGCGGACGCTTGCTGCGCGAAGCAAGCTACGAACACTCCTATCCTCACTGTTGGCGTTGCCGTAACCCGCTGATCTACCGTGCTGTCTCGAGCTGGTTTATACGGGTGACTGACATCAAGGAGCGAATGCTCGAGGTCAACGAAGAGATCACCTGGGTTCCGGAGAATGTCAAGCATGGCCAGTTTGGAAAATGGCTTGAGGGTGCTCGCGATTGGTCGGTAAGCCGGAACCGTTACTGGGGAAGCCCGATTCCGGTCTGGAAGAGCGATAATCCTGAGTTCCCACGTGTCGATGTGTATGGATCGCTCGAAGAAATTGAACGCGATTTCGGCACCCTGCCGGTGAACCCTGAAACGGGAGAGGTTGATCTCCACCGACCGTTCATTGATACCTTGACCCGCCCGAACCCTGACGATCCCTCGGGTCAGTCCACCATGCGTCGTATTGAGGATGTCTTCGATGTGTGGTTCGATTCAGGTTCAATGCCATTTGCTCAGGCGCATTATCCATTTGAGAACCGTGAATGGTTCGATACGCATCAGCCCGCGGACTTCATCGTCGAGTACATCGGTCAAACCCGGGGCTGGTTCTACGTGATGCATGTCCTCGCGACCGCGCTTTTCGATCGCCCTGCGTTCAAGAACGTCATCAGTCACGGAATTGTGCTCGGTAGCGACGGCAACAAGATGTCCAAGAGCCTGCGGAACTACCCTGACGTGAACGAGGTGTTTGACCGTGACGGCAGTGACGCTATGCGTTGGTTCCTCATGGCGTCCCCGGTGGTTCGCGGCGGCAACCTCATCGTCACCGAAGAAGGAATTCGTGAGGGAGTGAGGCAGTTCCTGCTGCCGCTCTGGAATACCTGGTACTTCTTCAGTCTCTATGCAAACGCTGACGGCCTCGATGCGCAGTGGCGTACAGACAGTTCTGATCCGCTCGACCGCTATATTCTCGCGAAAACCGGCACGCTTATTCGCGATGTTGAAACTCATTTTGAAGGACTCGACACGACGAGTGCAGCGGAATCACTCCGTGATTTTGCTGAGGTACTCACAAACTGGTTCGTGCGACGGTCCCGTGATCGTTTCTGGGAAGGGGTGAACGGTGAGAACGGCAAACCTGAGAACCAGCAAGCGTTTGACACCCTTTACACGGTGCTCGAGACGGTTACCAGAGTGGCGGCGCCACTCGCTCCGCTCATCTGCGAAGAGGTGTGGCGTGGTCTCACCGGTGGTCGATCGGTTCACCTGCAAGACTGGCCAGATCCCTCACTCTTCCCTCATGAAGCGACGCTGGTTGAAGCAATGGACGAGCTCCGTCAGATCACCTCACAGGCACTGGCATTACGGAAGGCTCACCGTCTCCGCGTCCGGCTGCCTCTTGCGCAACTGGAGGTGGTGACCTCGCACAGCGAAGCGCTCCGTCCTTTCAGCGGTATTTTGGCGGAGGAGCTCAACGTGAAGCATGTTGAGCTCACTCCGCTCGAGGAAGACAGCGCGGCGCGGTACGGTATCGTGCACACCCTCACCGTGAATGCTCGAGTCGCCGGCCCGCGACTGGGCAAGCAGGTGCAAGAGGTGATCCGTGCAGCAAAGTCGGGTGACTGGAGCGAGGCAGACGGCACCGTGATCGCCGGTGGTATTGCTCTGCAACCCGGAGAGTATGACCTCACGCTCTCCACCGGTGAGGCCCATGAGAGCCGCGACGCACTCGGCTTGTTGTCTGGTGGGGGATTTGTGCTGCTGCGTACGGAAACGACGGCCGAACTCGAGGCCGAAGGAATTGCACGTGATGCGATCCGTGCCGTGCAAGAAGCTCGAAAGGCAGCAGGTCTCGAAGTCAGTGACCGGATCGTACTAGCGCTGAACGCTGAGCCCGAAAACGCGGCAGCGCTGGAGCTCCATCGTGACCTCATTGCTGCGGAAACGCTGGCAATTGCTCTCTCGGTCGAGGCGACCGAAGGGGTGGCTGCCCTTGCGGAATCGATTACTTCCCCAGGAAACGGTGTGCATCGCCAAGCTGCCCAGGCGCTTGGGGTGCACAAAGAACCAATAATTATCACGATTGACTCCACGTTGGGAACTCCGAATGACTGATCCTCAGCGCGCTGCATTGCGCGTGTACGATGAGCTCCTCGCTCGAACGGGAGAGGCGCATCCACGACCGCGTATCGCTCCGGTCAGACGCCTCGCTGAACTGGTGGGGTCTCCCCAGCTTTCGTTCCCCGTGGTTCAGGTTGCAGGAACGAACGGCAAGACCTCAACAAGCCGTGCTATCGAATCGCTGTTTCGTGCGCACGGTTTACGTACCGGTCTGTTTACGAGCCCGCATCTTGAAAGCTTCACTGAGCGCTTTCAGCTCGATGGAGAGCCCGTGAATGGAACGGTGCTCGCAGAAGCTTGGGATGAGCTTCGACTTCCTCTTCAAGTGCTCGATGCGGAGCTCGCTGCTGAGGGGCAGGGCCCAATTACGTTCTTCGAAGCTCTCGTCGTGCTGGCCTTCGCCATTTTCGCGGACGCACCGGTCGATGTTGCCGTGATCGAGGTTGGAATTGGCGGCGAATGGGATGCCACAAATATTGCGAACGCTCAGGTTGCGGTATTCACGCCGATCGATGTCGATCACGCGGGTATTTTGGGATCTCGACTCCAAGACATCGCCCGCACAAAGGCTGGAATTATCAAGCCAGGAAGCGTCGTGGTGAGCGCATCGCAGGCACGAGACGCGCTCCGCGAGATCGCCGAAGTGAGTGAGCAGCACGACGCACGACTGTATGTCGCAGGTCGTGATTTTGCGATCCTTGATGATCTCATGGCGGTGGGGGGACGTCAGCTCACGGCGAAGGGGCTCCATGGACATGAGTACGAGCCGGCGTTCGTGCCGGTCTACGGCAGTTATCAAGCGGAGAACGCCGCTCTTGCGATCGCGGCAGTCGAAGCGTTTTTTGGAGGCGAACGTCCGTTGCCTCAAGAGGTACTGACCCAAGGGCTGGGGCAGCTAACGGTGCCCGGTCGTTTGCAGTTGGTTGACAGTGACCCAATCGTGTATGTCGATGCGGCACACAACCCCCACGGTGCGGAAGCACTCGCTCGCGCGGTAACAGAAACGTTCGCGTTTCAAGAACTAGCCGTTGTTGCAGGCGTTCTCGCTGAGAAAGATGCCTCTGGCGTGCTCGCCGCACTCGAACCGATCGCCGACCGCTTCCTCCTCACGCCGGTGGCATCTCCCCGTACCCTCGCACCCGAGGAACTGGGTGTGCTCGCGGCCTCGCTCAGTGACGACACGCCGACCGCGGTCACGCAGTCACTACACGATGCTCTTGAGCAGGCACGGAGCTGGGCACTCCAGGGAGAAGGCAGAGCGGTGCTGGTCGTTGGATCAGTGGTGCTTGCTGGAGAAGCGCTGACCTACGCGCGGGAAGAAGGCTGGAAGACGCGATGAAATCTGATTCGCCACATCCCCCTGAGGATACTGAGTTTGAGCTGTCTCCCTCAGAGACGATGGCCCACAATGCTGCGCTGCGTGTCTCGGGCGCAGCGCGGGGCGAGTCGGCCGCAAAGACACAGCGTGCGCTGGCGTCGGTTGTGTTGGGATTCGAACTGATTGTCGTGGTGTTGATCGGTCTCGCGATTTTCGGTCTTTCCCTCCTAGAACCACGCGAACTGGGCCTATGGATTGCCGGGGGACTCGCGTTTCTGTGTGTACTCGCGCTCTCGTTGATGCGATTTGGCTCACTCGGAATCTGGCTTGGCTGGGGTGTGCATCTCTGCATGCTCGCTACGGCGTTCATCCTTCCCATGTCCATCGTGGTTGGAGCACTCTTTACCGCGTTGTGGGTGTATTGCATGGTGAAGGGTCGACAGATTGATCGTGAGCGTGCAGCGTGGCTTGCTGCGCAGTGACCGTGGCACGATCAGCGTTCAATAGACTGACATGAGATATGCAGGATAAAAGGAGCAACATGCAGGCAGAAGAAACCCTGATCTTGGTGAAACCCGACGGCGTCGAGCGCGGGTTGACCGGTGAGATCTTGCGTCGAATCGAGGCGAAAGGCTACACGCTTGTTGACCTTCGAATGGTTGACGCGCCTCGCGAACTGTTGGAGGCTCACTACGAGGAGCACCAGGGGAAGCCGTTCTTCGAGCCACTCCTGGAATTCATGATGTCTGGCCCTATTGTTGCGGTGCGTGCGGCAGGCAACCGAGTGATTGAAGGCTTTCGGTCACTTGCGGGTGCGACTGACCCTACCGTAGCGCTGCCTGGCACCATCCGCGGAGATCTTGGCCGAGACTGGGGAGCCAGTGTTCAGAAGAACCTTGTGCACGGGAGTGACAGCACCCTGAGTGCGGAGCGAGAACTCGCTCTTTGGTTTGGTGACCGCTAATTGAGCGCGGGCCCGTGCTCAACTGCGGGCCCGTGAACCACTTGTCGACCGGGTCGATACTCTGACACCGTGGAATCGTCGGTCAGCCAGAATCGCCAGGGATAGCCGCTCCCGCCCGCGATCCCGCTGACCCCGACCCTGGGTCCGGAACTCATCCGGCGGGGCTCCGGGACAGCAAAGGCCAGTTCGAACGGCCGCTCAAAAAGATCGAGTCCGTCGTGCCGATCGCGAGTGACGCCGAGTGCTTGGGCAAGGTTTCCTGGCCCTCGTGCGAGTTGAAACGTCGCGAGGGCCCGTCGTGCATGGGCTCGCTGCCGGCGTTGCTTGGCCAGGGCGATCCCCTCCACCACCTCTCCGGAACGCAGAAGCACACCTGAAGCGCTACCCTCTGGTGAACACACCAGGTTCATGGCGTAGTGGATGCCATAGCTGAGGTACACGTAGACGTGACCGTGCGGGCCGAACATTGATGCGTTTCGAGATGTCCTGCGATGTCGCGCGTGCGAACCGGGATCGTACGGCCCGGACACACCAACACCGTGATATGCCTCCACCTCAGTGATACGGATGGTGACCGCTCCGTCATCACTGTGTACGGTCACATGACTACCGAGAAGCTGGGGAGCCACCTCGCGGGCGGGTAACAGGAAGAGCGAACGATCCACCCGACTATCGTTTCAACTCTGGCTGAGAACTGCGTGCTGATGATGATGTGCCCCCAGCGAACGGGCACCCGATATTCAGACGTCGCTCGTAGGATATTGCCATGGAAACGACTCGCAGTGTGCGCCCCTTCGAAGTCGTCAGCGAGTATGAACCGAGCGGCGATCAGCCGCAGGCGATTATGGAGCTTGCACAGCGGATCAACGCGGGCGAGACTGATGTCGTCTTGCTCGGTGCTACCGGCACAGGAAAGTCCGCAACGACTGCATGGCTCATTGAACAGGTTCAGAGACCCACGCTCGTTCTTGCGCACAACAAGACGCTCGCAGCGCAACTCGCAAATGAGTTTCGAGAGCTTTTTCCCCACAACGCCGTCGAATATTTTGTGTCGTACTACGACTACTATCAGCCTGAGGCTTACGTTCCACAGACAGACACGTTCATTGAAAAGGACAGCTCAATAAACGCGGAAGTGGAGCGACTGCGCCACTCGACCACGAACGCACTGCTGAGCAGACGCGATGTGGTGGTCGTCAGCACAGTGTCATGCATTTACGGACTCGGCAAACCGGAAGAGTACTACGAAGCGATGGTGCCCCTCGTGGTGGGCGACCGAATCGACCGGGATGTGTTGCTCCGCAAGTTCGTTGATATGCAGTATCAGCGCAATGATATCGAGTTTGTGCGCGGAAACTTCAGGGTTCGCGGAGATACCGTCGAGATTATTCCCATGTACGAAGAACTCGCTATTCGAATCGAGCTGTTCGGGGATGAAGTTGAGGCTTTATATTACCTGCACCCTGTCACTGGAGAGGTGATGAAGCAGGTAGAGAGCGTCTCAGTCTTTCCGGGTTCACACTATGTCGCAAGCCGGGACGTGATGAACCGCGCAATGAAAACGATCGCGGCAGAGCTGGACGAGCGATCCCGCGAACTGAAGATGCAGAACAAGCTCGTAGAAGAACAGCGGCTCCGCATGCGAACCACCTTCGACCTCGAAATGATGGAGCAGATCGGTTTTTGTTCTGGCATCGAGAACTATTCGAGACACATCGACGGCCGGGCGCCCGGAGAGGCCCCGCACTGCCTCCTTGATTACTTTCCGGACGACTTCCTCGTCGTGATTGACGAATCACACGTCACGGTACCCCAGATCGGCGCCATGTACGAAGGTGATGCTTCGCGCAAGCGAACGCTCGTCGAGCATGGTTTTCGACTGCCGAGCGCACTCGATAACCGCCCCTTAACCTTCAATGAGTTCAACGCGCGGGTGGGCCAGACGGTATATCTTTCGGCGACTCCCGGATCATATGAACTTGAACGAGCCGACGGCGTCGTTGAGCAAATTATTCGCCCAACCGGTCTCATCGATCCGAAAGTGGTGGTGAAGCCTTCTGCCGGTCAGATTGACGATCTTCTCGAAGAGGTCCGTATTCGAGCGGAACGGGACGAAAGAGTCTTAGTGACAACGCTCACCAAGAAAATGGCTGAGCAACTCACTACCTTCATGGAAGAAGCAGGAGTGCGGGTGCGGTATCTCCACAGCGACGTTGACACCTTGCGTCGAGTGGAGTTGCTCACCGAGCTTCGCGCTGGTGTATACGACGTCCTGGTAGGCATCAATCTGCTCCGAGAGGGACTCGACCTGCCAGAAGTCTCGCTGGTATCGATCCTCGACGCCGACAAGGAAGGCTTCCTGCGCTCGAGCACTTCACTGATTCAGACCATTGGGCGTGCAGCGCGCAACGTGTCAGGAGAGGTGCACATGTATGCCGACACAATCACCAGGTCCATGCAACTCGCGATCGACGAAACAAACAGACGACGCGAACGACAAATCGCGTATAACACCGAACACGGTATTGATCCGCAACCGCTCCGGAAGAAGATCGGAGACATCACCGAGGTGCTCGGACGTGAAGCCGCAGACACCGAAGCGCTATTGGCGACCTCGCGCCGTGCAGAGCAATCATCAGGGAAGTCGTCACAACGGGCAAAGGGCAAGGCTGCCGCGCGCGCAGGCGCGATTGGGGCAGAAGGTGCGGCAACGTTAGAGACTCTGATTGCTGACCTGACTGAGCAAATGCTCACCGCAGCCGAGGAACTGAAGTTTGAACTTGCTGCCCGGCTACGTGACGAGGTGGCAGAACTCAAACGAGAGCTTCGAAGTATCACCGAAGCAGGCCATCGCTAATCGAATCATCTCAAGATTTTCTCGAACATACCTTCGAAATCGTCCTCGAAGATCGATACACTGGGGGAGTGAATGTGAAGGCATCGAAGAAGCAAGGATCAGGTCGTTCGGATCAGTCGCACATTCGTGTGCGGGGCGCCCGAGTCCACAACCTGAAAAACGTCGATCTCCAGATACCGCGTGATTCGATGGTGGTCTTCACTGGTCTTTCCGGCAGCGGTAAGTCATCGCTTGCGTTTGACACCATATTTGCTGAGGGGCAGCGTCGCTACGTGGAGAGCCTGAGCGCTTACGCGCGCCAATTCCTCGGCCAAGTCGACCGCCCAGATGTTGACTTCATCGAGGGTTTGAGTCCAGCGGTGAGCATTGACCAAAAATCGACGAACCGGAACCCGCGGTCAACGGTGGGTACGATCACTGAGATTTATGACTACATGCGCCTTCTCTGGGCAAGGGTTGGGGTGCCGCACTGTGCGGTGTGTGGGGAACCAATTCGCTCGCAAACCGTGCAGCAAATCGCCGACACCCTCATGGAACTGCCAGAGCGCACGCGATTCCAGGTGCTCGCGCCGGTCGTCAGCCAGAAGAAGGGTGAGTTTGTTGATCTGTTCGAGGAGCTGGCGGCCAGCGGTTATTCGCGTGCGATCGTAGACGGTGAGCTCATTCAGCTGAGCGACCCACCGACCTTGAAAAAGCAGGTAAAGCACACCATTTCCGTGGTGGTTGACCGTCTGGTAGCAAGCGCCGAAGGTCTCGGGCGCCTCACCGACTCGTTAGAAACAGCCCTCAAGCTTGCCGGTGGACTTGTGACGATTGATTTTGTTGATCGGGATCACCATGCTTCTGACCGGACCCAGACCTTCAGCGAACATCTGAGTTGTCCCAATCGTCACCCGGTTTCGTTAACAGAGATTGAGCCACGTACCTTTTCATTTAACTCGCCGTTCGGAGCATGCCCGGCTTGCTCTGGACTCGGTACGAGCATGTCGGTTGACGAAGAGCTCGTGCTCGGAGATCCTGCACTCAGCATCAGCGAGGGGGTGATCGTGCCGTGGACCAGCCAGGGTAAGAGCCTCTACAACTACTACGAAAAGTTGCTTCGCGGCCTGGCGAAAGACCTTGACTTTCGACTCGACACCCCGTGGCAGGATCTGCCAGACGAGGTGCAGAGCGCTGTCCTCTACGGCAAAGATTTCACCGTCAACGTGCAGTGGAAGAACCGTTTTGGTCGCGAAGTGAAATACACCAGCGGCTTTGAGGGAGTGATTCCCTTCATTGAACGGCAGTACGCTGAAGCAGAGAGCGATGCACGGCGAGATCGTTGGGCTGAATTCCTTCGCGAGGTGCCCTGTCATGCGTGCCATGGGCGTCGACTCAAGCCAGAAGTACTGGCAGTCACCATCCAGGGCGAGTCGATCGCCAGCGTCAGCGAATTCAGTCTCACCGATGCCCAGCAATTCTTTGAAACGGTGACCCTCACCGAGCGAGAGGCCCAGATCGCCGCACAGGTGCTCCGCGAAATTCGCCTTCGATTCACGTTCCTCATCGAGGTCGGGCTGGGGTATCTCACGCTGGCACGCGCTGCGGGTACGCTCAGCGGCGGCGAGGCCCAGCGGATTCGACTGGCGACCCAAATCGGTTCCGGACTCACCGGGGTGCTGTATGTTCTTGACGAACCGAGTATTGGGCTCCATCAGCGCGACAACCGCCGCCTGATTGAGACACTGATCAAACTGCGAGACCTGGGAAACACGCTCATCGTTGTGGAGCATGACGAAGAGACCATCGAAGCTGCGGATTGGATCGTTGACATTGGTCCTGGCGCCGGTGTTGAGGGTGGCACCGTGGTGCACTCCGGCGACTACCGGTCCCTCCTCTCTCGCAAAGGCTCTATCACCGGTGACTACCTCGCGGGTCGTCGAGCAATCGCCACCCCAAAGGAACGACGGTCCCCGGAACCGGGTCGCGAGATACAGGTACAGGGTGCTCGCTCGAATAACCTGCAGAATGTCACGGTCACTTTCCCCCTCGGGGTAATGACCGCAGTCACCGGCGTCAGCGGCAGCGGTAAAAGCACGCTTGTGAACGACATTCTGTATCGCGTGCTCGCGAACCAGTTAAACGGCGCGCGTCTGGTACCCGGCAAACACACTCGAGTCACTGGACTCGAGCATCTCGACAAGGTAGTCCATGTTGACCAGGCTCCGATTGGGAGAACGCCACGATCAAACCCCGCAACCTATACCGGCGTTTTCGACAAAATTCGTACTCTCTTCGCCGAGACACAGGAAGCAAAGGTACGCGGGTATCTTCCAGGCCGCTTCAGCTTCAACGTGAAGGGCGGCCGCTGTGAAGCGTGCTCGGGTGACGGCACACTCAAGATCGAAATGAACTTCCTGCCCGACGTCTACGTTGCCTGTGAGGTGTGTGAAGGAAAACGGTACAATCGAGAAACGCTTCAGGTGCGGTACAAGGGCAAAAACATCAGCGAGGTGCTGGACATGCCCATCGCTGAAGCCGCGGAGTTCTTCGAGCCCATCTCTGGGATCCATCGCTACCTGAAGACGCTCGTCGATGTCGGCCTCGGGTACGTACGCTTGGGGCAAAGCGCAACAACACTCAGCGGTGGTGAGGCGCAGCGCGTCAAACTTGCCACGGAACTCCAAAAACGTTCAAACGGGCGCAGCATTTATGTGCTCGACGAGCCGACCACTGGTTTGCACTTTGAGGACGTGCGAAAGCTTCTCTTGGTCCTCAACGGTTTGGTTGACAAGGGAAACACGGTCATCACCATCGAGCATAATCTCGATGTGATTCGCAGCTGTGACTGGGTGATCGACCTGGGCCCCGAAGGCGGGAGCGGAGGAGGGACGGTCATTGCGACGGGCACTCCTGAGGAAGTCGCCGCGCAGCCGGCAAGTTACACCGGCCATTTTCTGGCTGAAGTATTTGCGAAAGCATCCCCGTGAGCTCTTCGCCTCTCGTTGAGTCACACGATGGCGTACGAGACCATCGCGAGTCTTTTCGTCCGGCATCGGGAGAAATCCCTCAGACCCCGGGGGTATACCGGTTTAGCGATCGCCACGGTCGAGTGCTATACATCGGCAAAGCCAAGAATCTCCGAGCACGACTTGCCAACTACTTCCAGCCGATGCGGTCGATCGCCCCACGTACGCAGCGAATGCTCTCCCTTGCTGCGCGTCTCGATTGGACTGTGGTCGCCACCGATACGGAAGCCCTCGTCCTTGAGCACACGTGGATCACTGAGTTCCAGCCGCCATTCAATGTGCAGTTCAAGGATGACAAAACCTATCCATACCTCGCAGTGACGTTGGCTGACGAGGCCCCGAGGTTGATCATCACACGAAACGAACGGATTCGCGGCGCCAGGTATTTTGGGCCGTATCCAAAGGTGTGGTTGGTGAAAGAGCTCACCGCTTTGCTGCAACAGGCATTCCCCATCCGAACGTGTAATGACAGTGACTATCGTCGGGCAATCGCGAGCGGGAGGCCATGCCTCGCAGGCCAAATTGGTCGGTGTGCTGGCCCATGTGCTGGTCAGGTGAGCGTCTCAGAACACCGCGACCGAGTGAGGCAGCTGGTCACTTTCCTCAGCGGTGCAGATGACGAAGTGCGCCGGGATCTCGACTCGGCGATGCGACGTGCCGCCGCGGAGCTCAGGTTTGAAGATGCCGCCAAACTCAGGGATCAACGCGAAGCGCTCGATCACGTGATGGAACGAAATTCGGTGGCGCTGAGCATGCAGCTTGATGCTGACGTATTCGGACTGAAGAGCGACGATCTTTCGGCAGCGGTCCACCAGTTCATCATTCGCGGTGGCCGTATTCGTGGTGAACGAAGCTGGGTGGTCGACGTTGAACTAGACGATTCTCCAAGCCTGCTGCTCGAGCAAGTGCTCCAGTCGGCCTACGAGGGCGGCACAGAGGTGCCCCCGAGCATCCTGGTGTCTGTGCTGCCTGAGAACCGGGAGGCACTCGAGGAGGTGCTGCGTGAACGGCGGCCACGCCGCGGCAAGGTCCGCATTCAGGTGCCCGAACGCGGCGATAAGGCTCACGTGCTCAATCGAGCAGTGCTGAATGCTGGTGAGAATCTCTTACGGCACAAGCTCAAGAGAGCGGCCGATATGACTTCTCGCACCGATGCGTTAGCTGAGCTGCAACAGTATCTTGGTCTGGCAGAGGCACCATTGCGCATCGAATGCATTGACGTATCCCATCTGCAAGGAACGTCTGTCGTCGCGTCATTAGTGGTCTTCGAGGATGCGCTGCCAGCCAAGAGCGCATATCGGAAGTACCGCATTGAACGAACCACCGATGACACTGAGAGTATTCGCCAAGTGGTAAGTCGAAGGGCGGTGCAGCTGCAACAGCAGTCGCAACCGGCTGAGAAGGTCGGAAAGTACCGGGATCGTCCTCAGATGTTGCTCATTGACGGAGGGGTGCCGCAGGTGAATGCCGCAGCACGTGCCCTGCGAGAGGCGAATATCAGTGACATCGCAGTGGTGGGTGTCGCAAAGCGTCTCGAGGAGTTGTGGTTGCCAGATGAGCCATTCCCAGTGGTGCTTCCTCGTGCGAGCGAGGCGCTCTTCCTGGTGCAGCGAATACGAGATGAGGCGCACCGTTTCGCACTGACTTTTCAGCGCCAGCGTCGCAAGTCGAGTATCGCGAGTCAGCTTTCAGAGGTGCCTGGGCTCGGGGCAAAACGTGTGCAGTCACTGCTCAAACATTTTGGATCTGTGACGAGGCTTCGACAGGCAAGCGTCGCAGAGATTGCCAACGCTCCAGGGATCGGTGCGCAACTTGCTGCTCACATCCATGAACGGTTAGCAGTTACACCTGAGGGAGAGCCACCCCCTGAAGAGCGAGCGAGGGCTAAGCTAGAAGGTGGAGAAAACGCGTAAGCGTGCGGGAAGGGTGCGTCGTGATGAAACAGGGTGCAAAACAAGAAATCCTGATCGTCACCGGAATGTCCGGGGCTGGTCGCAGCACCGTCGCCAACGCACTTGAAGATTTGGGTTGGTACGTCGTCGACAACCTGCCTCTTGCGATGCTCAAGACGCTCGCTGACATGGCCGATCGTTCGGGAGGAGCACTCCCGAGAATTGTCGCTGTGGTCGACGTCCGTGGCGGTGACCTGTTTGAAGACATTCAGGCAACGGTTGAGTCGCTGCGTGAGACGGCTGAAGTACGCGTCGTTTTTCTCGACGCTACCGATGACATTTTGGTGCGTCGGTATGAGGCAGTTCGTCGCCCGCATCCGCTCCAGCAATCGGCGGGAAGCCTGCTTGACGGAATCCGACTCGAACGAGAACGACTGCAGGAACTGCGTGCGTCGAGTGACGTCGTGATTGATACGTCGCGGTATAACCCACACGAGCTGTCAACCGCGACGCGAGAACTCTTTACCGACGAGGACACGCCGGGACTGCAGCTCTCGGTGCAGAGTTTTGGCTTTAAGTACGGCACCCCAACCGACGTTGACCTCATCGTTGATATGCGCTTCTTACCGAACCCGTTCTGGGAGACTGAATTGCGAGCGCTCACGGGGGTCGATGCAGAAGTGAAAGACTTCGTCATGAGCCGTGAGGGAGCCACTGAGTTTCTGGAGCACTATGTGGCGGCACTGGAGCCAATGTTTGCGGGTTTCCAGAGAGAGAACAAGCGCCACGTGTCGCTCGCTGTTGGGTGCACTGGTGGAAAGCATCGATCAGTGGCGATGGCGAGGGAGCTCGCTGATCGGCTTGCGGCGCTGCCGGGTGTGAGCGTCAGTCTTCGTCACCGAGATCTCGGTAGGGAATAATCATGCAGGGTATTGCACTTCAACTCCGTATAGAAAGGATCACGATTGCCCTCTACGCCTGACGTGAAGAACGAGCTCGTGCGAGTCACTGCCTCACACGTGGGCGAGCGAATGACGGAAGTTGCAACGATTTTGCGTCTTGCAGGCGGTCTGCACACGATTTCTGGCCGCATCGCGCTTGAAGCAGAATTGCACACTCCCGCGATCGTGCAGCGGGTACGCAGAGATCTCGCTGAAATATATGGAGTTCGATCCGAAGCGAAGCAGATGCCTGCCGCATCCACCCGCCCGGGTTCACCTCAATTTGTGGTGAGGGTTCTCGACGGTGAAACCCTTGCTCGTCAGTTGGGACTACTCGACCAGAAGCGTCGCCCAATCCGAGGCCTGCCGAACCGATTGACAACGGGTTCACCCGCCGAACTTGCCGCGATTTGGAGAGGTGCATTCCTCGCTCGGGGTTCAGTGACGCCCCCAGGCCGCTCCGCGAGTCTGGAGATTGTCTGCCCGACGAACGAGGTTGCTATGGCACTCGTCGGGGCCGCAGGTCGGCTCGGCATCGCCGCGAAGGGTCGTGAGATTCGTGGGCAGCATAAAGTACTCATTCGCGACAGCGAAGTGATTGGTCAAATGCTCGGTGCGATGGGAGCAACCGCCGCGCAGACTCAGTGGGATGAGTTGCGCCGCGCGAGAGAAACCCGAAACACAGCAAATCGTCTGGTGAACTTTGATGACGCAAACCTGCGCCGAAGCGCACAAGCGTCTGTCGCGGCGTGTGCTCGAGTGGAACGCGCCTTGGAGATCCTTGGCGATAGTGTGCCCGATCATTTGAAGTACGCGGGTGAGCTGCGACTCACCCATCGCGATGCAAGTCTTGATGAGCTGGGCGCGAAAGCTGACCCTCCGCTCACCAAAGATGCCATTGCGGGCAGAATTCGAAGGTTGCTTGCGCTGGCCGATAAGGCTGCAGAGCAACAGGGCATTCCCGGAACCGACGCCAACCTGCCGGAAGAACTTGACGCACTCTAGACTTGGAAATCCAAGAGAACGACGTGGAATGGAGAGAGAAATGACGCACTACAGCCTGCCAGAACTTCCCTACGACTACGCAGCACTTGAGCCGCACATCAGTGGGAAAATCATGCAGCTTCACCATGACAAGCACCATCAGGCGTACGTGACTGGAGCAAATACTGCACTGGAGCAGCTTGCCGAAGCTCGCGACTCCGGCAATCTTGCTGCCGTCAACAAACTGGAGAAAGACCTGGCTTTCAACGTCGGTGGCCACGTCAACCACACCATCTTCTGGAACAACCTGTCACCAGAAGGCGGCGGCGCCCCAGAGGGAGAACTCGGCGCGGCGATCGACGAATTCTTCGGCTCGTTTGAAAAGTTCCAGGCACACTTCACGGCGACGGCCCTTGGCGTACAGGGGAGCGGCTGGGCGGTGCTGGCTTGGGATGCGCTGGGACAGCGTGCCAACATCGTGCAGCTGTTCGACCAGCAGGGCAATCTTCCTGCCGGCACGATTCCGTTGCTCATGCTCGATGTGTGGGAGCACGCCTACTACCTTGATTATCTGAATGTCCGTGCGGACTACGTGAAGGCATTCTGGAACATTGCAAACTGGCAAGACGTCGCAAAGCGTTTCGACGCTGCACGTAACCAGAGTGCTGGTCTCATCTAGGTTCGAGAAAGGATCCCGCCCACACTATGCGTACACTCGAGTCACTTGGTGACCTAAGGTCAAAGACCGTTATCGTTCGCTGTGATCTCAATGTACCGCTCCAAGATGGGCGGATCACCGACGACGGGCGCATCCGCGCCTCACTCACGACACTTCGTGAGCTGAGTGCGCGCGGTGCGCGCCTCGTCGTCATGAGCCACCTCGGCAGACCTGGTGGGGTTGTAGACGAGCAATATTCCCTCCGTCCCGTCGCCTCCCGAATGGGTGAACTGCTCGACGTGCCAGTATCGTTTTCAGCGACCTTGCTCGGTGCCGAAGCGGAGGCAGCACGCTCGGATCTCGCCGAGGGTGAGGTGCTGGTGATGGAAAACCTCAGGTTCCATCCGGAGGAGACCAGTAAAGACGCGTCGGTACGTCGTCAATTTGCCGAGCACCTCGCACAAGGCGCTGATGCTTTCGTCAGCGACGGTTTCGGAGTCGTGCATCGACAACAGGCCAGCGTGACTGAACTCGCACAGGTTCTTCCGAGCTGCGCAGGCAGGCTCGTTCAAGATGAACTCACGGTGCTTCAGCGCCTCACTGAAGGTGCAGAGCGCCCCTATACGGTGGTGCTCGGTGGTTCCAAGGTGAGCGATAAGCTTGGCGTCATTGACCACCTGCTGAAGCGCGTCGATACCCTGCTTATTGGTGGTGGAATGATGTTTACGTTCCTCGCCGCACAGGGGCAGCGCGTGGGCGCAAGCCTGCTTGAGGCGGACCAACTTGAGCGAGTTCGCGGGTATCTCACCGAAGCCCAGGAGCGCGGCGTGAAGATCGTACTGCCAACGGACGTTATGGTGGCGGAAGCGTTTTCGGCCGAGGCAGCACACGAGGTCGTGTCGGCAGACGCAATTGAGTCAAGTACCTTTGGGGCAGCAGGTCTCGGCCTCGATATCGGCCCGCACACAGCGCAACAGTTTGCCGACATTATTCGCGAATCTGAGACCGTGTTCTGGAACGGTCCGATGGGCGTGTTCGAGATGGAACCATTCGCTGCCGGCACCCGCGCCGTGGCGAAGGCTCTCACAGAAACGTCAGGCTTCTCAGTCGTTGGCGGGGGAGACTCCGCTGCTGCGGTTCGGCAACTTGGATTTGCCGACGATGACTTTAACCATATTTCAACTGGCGGTGGAGCAAGTCTCGAATACCTCGAAGGCAAGTCTCTCCCGGGACTCGAGGTATTGTCATGAACGCGCAGACGCCAAGCCGAGTGCCGCTGATTGCCGGCAACTGGAAAATGAACCTTGACCACTTGCAGGCGATCGCGCACGTGCAAAAGCTCTCCTGGACCCTCAAGGATGCCCGGCACGACTACGGCGAAGTTGAGGTAGCGGTGTTTCCACCGTTCACTGACCTGCGATCGGTGCAGACGCTCCTCTCCGCAGACCGCATTCCGATGAAGCTCGGGGCACAGGACGTGTCACCCCACACGACAGGTGCCTATACCGGAGATATCGCAGCGTCGTTTCTTGCCAAACTTGACGTGAGCTACGTGCTCGTGGGTCATTCTGAACGACGGCACGGTCACCACGAGGATGATTCCGTCGTCGCACAGAAGGCCCGCGCAGTTGTTGCCGCTGGCATGGTTCCTATGATCTGCGTGGGTGAGACCGCAGAGGACAGAGAAGCACATGGCGCGGCCGCAGTGCCGGTACAGCAGCTGCAGGCGGCGATCGCGGGGCTGCCGCAAGATGCGGAATGTGTCATCGCGTATGAACCCGTATGGGCGATCGGAACTGGAAATTCTGCCACACCCCAGCAGGCAGAGGAAGTATGCCGTGCACTCCGTTCCGCACTTGAACCGTTGATTGGCGCTGATGGTGCTGCACAGACACGGGTGCTCTATGGCGGATCCGTGAACAGCCAGAACGTTGCATCACTGATGCAACAGCCAAATATTGACGGTGTGCTCGTCGGAGGCGCAAGCATTGACTCGCAAGAGTTCTCACGAATCATTCAGTATCGTAAGCACGTGACGGCAGCGTAATCGCCAAGAATGTGGTCTCCTCGCATGAACTGACCGCGGTATACTAGGATTTGGTTTTTCTCAGCGAAAGGGTCGCCTCGTGCTCATCCTCAAGATCGCACTCATCGTGCTGCTCGTGATCACGAGTCTCTTGCTCACCCTGTTTATCCTGCTCCACAAGGGCCGAGGCGGCGGCCTCTCTGACATGTTCGGAGGTGGCGTGACCTCGAGCCTCGGCTCATCAGGTGTGGCAGAACGAAACCTGAACCGTATCACCATCATCGTTTCGTTGGTGTGGTTCGCAACCATAGTTGGGCTTGGCCTGATCTCACGCTTTTCAGTCGTCTGAGTAGCTAAGCAATCAGTGCGAGCAACTGCTCGCAAGAAAGGTGTGGTGTGTCTAGCAGTAATGCGATACGCGGTGCCCGAGTTGGATCCGGCCCGATGGGCGAGATGGATCACGGAGTTCGCGCAGAACGAATCGCCGTTTCTTACTGGGATGCGCTGGGGAACGAGACGGTTCGTTATTTCGCAGCGGATGTAGACCCAGAGGAGATCCCCGAGCAGATTGATTCGCCCCAATCAGGCCTTCCTGCGGGGCGCGATCGTGAGAACCCTCCGGAGTTGCCGAAGAACGAGCCGTACAAGACGCACTTGGCCTATGTGAAGGAGCGTCGCACCCCAGAAGAAGCGGAAGAGCTTCTGGAACAAGCCCTGCAGAAGTTACGCGAGCGCCGTGGAGGGGCCGCAGCAAGCGCATCCGCCTAAGAGTTTGCGATCAGTGTGACGTCACCACGGTGATGGCCGCATTCAGAAAGTGCCGGTGCCCCAGTGGGGTTCACCGGCACTTTTGTGTACCTGGTAAACGACGCTCTTCTTACCAATACTGGGACTGCTACCCGTGTGCGGCGGGGAGAGCGGAGCGTTACGTCGTGACCGACGTCAGAAGCACTGGCATCCCTCGTTCTCTCAGTACCTCGCGGTCGCCCGCAGCCTGAGCCAGTATCAGCTTGCCAAATGACGGTGCTGATTCAGTTGTCGCAACAGAGGACAACGCTTCGTCAATAACCTGAACGAAGACCCCCTTGGGAATACCACCCTTGTGGAACTGACCGACAGAGTGAAGGTATCGTGGCCCCCAGCCGAGAGACACCGGCACACCAAGGGAAGACACCAATGTGTCTTGGAGAGCCCGCACCGCGGTTGCTTCGTCACTGGCGCGATCCACGAAGGCCTGGATTGCGACATAACCGCCTTCAGGGAGGGCGTTCCGCACTGCGGCAGGTAGCTCGGAGAGCTCAACCGATCCTGCAGCGGTTCGACCAGATGGTGGCATCGCGTCCGAATCCATCGCCTCACGAGCAGCTACCTTTGCCGACTCGACATCAGGCTGATCAAAAGGGTTCACACCCAGCAGCATCCCGAGAGCAGCGGTGGCACACTCCCAGATCATGAATTGTGCGCCAAGTGACCCTGACACCGTCAATGCACCAACGAGACCGAGCTGATCTCCGAAGGTGACCTCCTGAGTCTGAGATGCTTGAAAATCATGGAACACTGTGGCCGTCGCGTCCACGGGAAGCACTCCACGACCATGTTTTCCGGTGGATTCCGCCACCAATTGTTCAATCCAGGCCGCGAGACCCCACTCGTGTTCGGTACGTTCTTTCAGAAGCAGGACATATTGCTCTGGGAGTGATGCCGCGATGCCGGCAGCTAACTGCAGGGCCGGGTTGTCAGACGCATCACGAAGTACACGCTCTCGGCATACCTGAGCATCACGAATGAGCTGCTCCGTCTCGGCACCGATGAGCACCGCGGGGACGAGACCAAAAGCGGTAAACACCGAGAATCGTCCACCGACGGTGGGATCCGCAAGTACCACGTCGAACCCTTCAGCTGCTCGCGCACTCAGGGGAGACCCCGGGTCGGTGATACACACGATGTGATCTTGTGGGCGAAGATCTTGACGAAGGAGCGCAGTTTCACAGGCAGCAAGCTGAGTGGCAGTCTCAATGGTCGAGCCTGATTTTGAGGAGACAATGATCCCGACGGTGCTGAGATCTCGATCGAGCGCACGAGCAATCTCTGTGGGATGGGTCGTATCAAGGACAGTCAATGACGCGCCTGCGGCCCTCGCTAGCACCTCAGGACCGAGGCTTGAACCGCCCATACCACACAGGATGTACTCAGAGATTCCACGCATGTGGAACGTTTCACGAATCGATTCTGCCAGACGAATGATCTCGTCCGCGTGCAGTGGAGAGTCGACCCACCCCAGCCGCTGGGAAGCTTCCTCTGCCGCATCCTGCCCCCAGAGCATCGCATCCCGCTCAAAGAGACGGGAAGCAAACTGCTCTCCGATCAAGCGTGACAGGTGGGACTGAGCTCGCTGAGCGAGATCCGCGTTCATGCGCACCTGCACGATCACCCCTCCTCGGCGAGCTGAGATCGAACGGTTTCAAGGAGTTCTGTCCATGAAACTCGGAACTTCTCGAGCCCTTCCAGTTCCAGTTGCTCAGTGACTTCGAGGTAGTCGATTCCGAGATCATCCAATCGGTTCCAGACCGCATCACTCTCACGGTAGTGCGTCGTGATCGTGTCGCCGCTCACCTCGCCATGATCAGCGAATGCCTGCAACGTGTGCTCTGGCATCGTATTGACCGTGCCTTGAGCTACAAGCTCAGAGACATAGATCGTGTCTGGAAGTGCAGGATCTTTCACCCCGGTCGAGGCCCACAGCGGACGCTGTACGTTGGCACCGGCCGCCACCAGGAATCGTGCTCGTTCCGAATGGAATGACTGCTCAAATGCTTCATACGCGAGGCGTGCGCCACTGATGCCTGCTCGCCCACATAATGCGAGGGCTTCCTCACTGCCGATGTCACGGAGTCGGGCATCCACCAGGCTGTCCACACGGGAAATAAAGAACGAGGCTACTGAGTGAATGGTGGCGAGATCGTGCCCGGCCTGTCGAGCGCGTTCGAGGCCGGTGAGGTAAGCATTGATCACTTCCCGGTATCGGGGCACACTAAAAATCAGCGTGACATTCACGCTGATCCCCGCAGCAATCGTCTCTGTGATTGCCCGCAACCCTTCCTCGGTGGCCGGAATCTTGATCATGGCGTTTGGCCGGTTGACTTTCTCCCACAGCACCTTCGCCTGAGCTACGGTGGCATCGGCGTCGTGTGCCAGGTCGGGAGAAACTTCAATCGAGACGCGTCCGTCGCGCCCGTCGGAACCAGCGAATGTCTCGGCGAATACATCACAGGCATCAGCAACATCGCGGCACATGAGATCAAAGACAGTATCGGTAGGGGAGAGACCTCGAGCAGCTGCGGCGGCGATCGCCTCCGAGTAGCCTGTTCCGTTTCCAATTGCTTGCGCAAAAATCGTCGGGTTGGTCGTCACACCGACCACCGAATACTCTTCGATCAAACGAGCTAAGCCGCCTTGTTCGATGCGCTCTCGCGAGAGATCATCAAACCAAATGCTCACTCCGGCGGCACTGAGTGCCTCTGTACGCGGGTTTGCCATGGGCAGCTTCCTCTCACCTCACACTATTTCGGCTCACTCGCCAGTGATTGCTTTGCAGCATCGGCTACCGCCTGGGCCGTAATGCCGTACTGCTCGAACATTGTTGCCGCGTCTGCTGAGGCGCCAAACTGCTCAATGCTGACAACGCGTCCACGATCTCCAACCCACTCGCGCCATCCCAGACCGATGCCGGCCTCCACGCTTACACGTGCTCCAATCTCAGGGGGAAGCACGGACTCACGGTACTCAACGGACTGCTCGTCGAACCATTCCATACATGGAACCGAGATGACCCGCGCGCCGATGCCCTCAGCCGCGAGCGTGCGTCGTGCTTCGAGTGCGAGCTGCACTTCACTTCCCGTTGCGAGAAGAAGGACGTCAAGAGCGTCGGTGGGGGAGTCCGCAAGCACATACGCGCCCTTGCGTACACCCTCGGCTGATGCACAGAGGTCGCCGCTCGGGTTACCGTCAGTACGTGCAAAGACAGGCACGTTTTGACGGGTGAGAGCGAGCCCAGTTGGACCGCCGTGGCGACTCAGGATCTCATGCCAAGCAACCGCCACCTCGTTCGCGTCCGCCGGACGCACCACAGCTAGGTTGGGAATTGCTCGCAATGACGCAAGATGTTCAATCGGTTGATGGGTAGGTCCGTCTTCGCCGAGCCCGATCGAATCATGGGTCCAGACGAATATCGAAGGAATATTCATCAGGGCCGCCAAACGTACAGCCGGCCGCATGTAGTCGGCAAACTGCAAGAAAGTGCCCCCATAACTGCGTGTCTTTCCATGCAACTGGATACCGTTCAGAATGGCTGCCATAGCGTGCTCACGAATGCCAAAATGCAGCACACGTCCGTACGGATTGCCCGTCCAAGTGCTGGTCGATCGACGAACAGGAACGAACGACGGCGCACCGTTGATGGTGGTGTTGTTTGACCCGGCAAGATCAGCAGAGCCGCCCCACAGCTCTGGCAGAATCGGGGCGAGCGCATTCAGAACCTTGCCAGACGCCGAACGGGTCGCCACGCTTGAGCCGGCCTCGAAATGCGGGAGAGCTTCACGTGTGCCCGCTGGGAGTTCATCAGCTTGGATGCGGGTGAAGAGTGCGTGAGCCTCGGGAGAATGCGCGGCCCACACATCGAAGCTCTGCTGCCAACGCACTCGGTCTTCGGTTGCCCTGGCCTGAAGTGATCGCGCGTGCTCAAGTACCTCTGGAGCAACCACAAAATGCTGCTCAGGGTCGAATCCCAGGGCTCGCTTGAGACCCGCAAGTTCGTCGGCGCCGAGCGCGGAACCGTGGATGCCCCCAGTGTTCTGTTTCCCTGGTGAGGGCCAGCCGATGATGGTCTTCAGAATGATCAGAGATGGTCGGCCTCGGTCAGCTTGTGCCTCACGAATAGCGCGATACAGCTCGTGGACATCCTCCGTGTACCCATCTGGTTTACGCCAGTCAACTTCGATGACCTGCCAGCCATACGACTCGTACCGCTGCGCGACATCCTCGGAGAATGAAATATCAGTGTCGTCTTCGATGGAAATTTGGTTTGAATCGTAGATCGCAATGAGGTTCCCCAACTCCTGATGCCCGGCGAGCGAGGATGCTTCTGCGGTGACCCCCTCTTGGAGGTCGCCATCGCCTGCGATGACGTAGGTGAAATGATCGAACGGACTTTGCCCATCCGGTGTGTCAGGATCAAAAAGGCCTCGCTCGTAGCGCTGTGCATATGCGAAGCCAACCGCAGAGGCGAGTCCCTGGCCCAGTGGGCCGGTGGTGATCTCCACTCCGTCGGTGTGACCGTACTCAGGGTGGCCCGGAGTCTTTGATCCCCAAGTGCGAAGTGCCTGAATGTCGTCAAGTTCGAGCCCGAATCCGCCCAGATAGAGCTGCACGTACTGGGTGAGGGAACTGTGCCCGACCGAAAGGATGAATCGGTCTCGCCCAATCCACTGAGGGTCGGACGGATCATGACGCATCACCTTTTGGTAGAGGAGGTAGGCAACCGGAGCAAGGCTGATTGCGGTTCCAGGATGGCCATTTCCAACCTGTTCTACCGCATCTGCTGCAAGCACCCGAGCGGTATCAACCGCCCGACGATCAAGCTCTTCCCACTGCAGTTCGTTGCCCACGTACCGGCCTCTCTTGAGTCTTCGTTTCGCCTCGGTGCTCATTGACGAGCATCACAGCTAAGCCTATCGCGCGAGCAGGTACGATAGACCTGATGTCTACTGATACTCTCACCACCGAACCCAAGGTCTCTCACGCCGAGAAGCTCGGTGTCCGGCGAACGGTGAAGGCGTATATATCGCTGACCAAACCGCGCGTCATGGAGCTTCTCCTGGTGGTGACCGTTCCCGCGATGATCCTCGCGCAGCAAGGACTCCCGAACCTGTGGCTCGTTCTTGCCACACTGCTTGGTGGGGCGATGAGCGCCGGTTCCGCCGGTGCCTTTAATTGCTACCTCGATCGTGACATGGATCGAAAGATGCAGCGAACCGCCAATCGTCCGCTGGTCACCGGTGAAATTAGCGATCGTAACGCGCTGATTTTTGCATGGGTGCTCGGTGTGGTGTCTGTCGTGTGGCTCTGGGTGACCACCAACTGGCTTGCTGCAGCACTTTCCGCGGCCGCCATTTTCTTCTATGTGGTGATCTATACCGTGGTCCTCAAGCGCCACAGTGAACAGAACATCATCTGGGGTGGCATTGCTGGGTGTTTTCCTGTGCTTATCGGTTGGGCAGCGGTCACTGAATCGCTGGGTTGGCCTGCCTGGGTGTTCTTCCTGATTATTTTCCTTTGGACTCCGCCGCACTATTGGCCCCTGTCCATGAAGTACCGGGATGACTACGCAAACGCCGGCGTGCCGATGCTCGGCGTGGTGCGGGGCCGGGTGACTGTCGGTTTGCAGATCATTCTCTACACCTGGGCAACCGTTGCCTCAAGTTTGTTGCTGATCCCAGTCGCACACATGGGCCTGGTGTATACCGCGGTTGCGGTGCTGAGCGGTGGCTATTTCATTTTTGAGGCGCACCGGCTCTACGGCAGCGCGATTCGCGGGCAGGAGGGTCGCCCCATGCGAGTGTTCCACGGATCGATCAGTTATCTGTCATTGCTTTCGCTCGCAATCGCGGTTGACCCGCTCCTGCCCTTCTAGCGCTCCTGCTTCCGCAGGTGAGCCTTCTCCTTCGTCGCGAGTCAGTGAGCCTTGCCCACTTCAATCATTGGCGCTCACGGACACCGTTGGCAACTTCAGCCGCATGACAACCACGGTCATTGATGCGGCGGTGAGCGAAGCGAGCACCATGTGCACGCCTACAGCGAATGGTGGAAGCCCGTTGCGTGCCTGGTAGATGCCAACAGCGATCTGCACGAGGAGCGCGATGAGCAGCGCGATGGTCCAACGAAGGGTGCGGAATTTCGCGATCAGCGCCCAGACGACTAGCGCAACCGTCAGCGTAAGGGCGATGTACCCTGGCCACGCGTGGAAGTGAGAAAGCAACGTGGCGTCGAAGCCATCGCGCACCACGTTCGCATCGCCGGAATGAGGACCTGCACCGGTGGTGAGCACACCCACGTAGATCGTCGCAGCCATGGCAACCGTCGTCACGTGAGTCAGCGTTGCATACGCACGTGAGACCACTCGAACGCGCGATCCCGGCTGCTCGTACATGCGCACAAGGTACGCAGCTGCAACGCAAACGATCATGAGCGAGATGACGTAGTGCACACCAACAAGGTTTGCGTTCAAGTGCATCCACACCACAAAGCCGCCAATCAGTGCCTGAAGGGCCACCAACCCAAGAATGATCCCGCTGAGCACGGGCAGATCTTTCCGCGTCGTTTTCACGCGAATGCTCAAGATGAAGACGATGGCAGCAGTGAGCAAGAGGGGGCCGCTGATCGTCCGGTTTCCAAATTCGATGATCCCGTGTATGCCCATTTCCGGTGTGGTCACGAGCGAATCTGGGGTGCACAGGGGCCATTCGGTGCAACCGAGACCTGATCCAGTGAGTCGAACAGCACCGCCGGTGGCAATAATCACCACATTCAGCACAAACGAGATCCACGCGAACACCCGGAGTGCTCGCGATGCGCGGAACCCGGTCGGGGTGGTGGAAAGGTGTGACACCTGATGCTCCTCTCAAGGGCTTCCCGATTCTTCGCTGAGAGCGCACCGCACGCCGTTCCCGAATGACGCGGGAATCTGTAGAATGGGAAGCTGTGGTTGCTTCGGCTGAAGCCAAAATTCGGAACTGTGTGCAGCAACCGCCTCACACACTCGACGTTGGTTTCCTCCGACGCCCAGAATACTGCACCGCTGCAAGAACGAGGTGTGCGCCCGGACTTCGCGTGCGCACCGTTCAATGGAGCGCAAAGACGAATGAGGATGACGCGATGCCTGAAGTGCTGATTGACCGCCCAGAGCTCGAAGGGCTGGGGGTGTACGAGTTTGGCTGGCATGACCAGGATCCCGCAGGGGAGGCCGCAGAGCGAGGCTTGAACGAGAAGGTTGTTCGCAACATCTCCAGCTTGAAGAATGAGCCAGACTGGATGCTTGAGCGCCGCCTGAAAGCGCTGCAGATTTTCGAGCGTAAGCCGATGCCGACGTTCGGCGCCGATCTGAGTGATATTGATTTCGACAATATCAAGTACTTCGTGCGTTCGACCGAAAAGCAGGCCACCACGTGGGAAGACCTGCCTGAGGAAATCAAGAACACCTACGAGCGCCTCGGCATTCCCGAAGCAGAGCGCCAGCGCTTGGTCGCGGGTGTGGCTGCGCAGTATGAGTCTGAGGTGGTGTACCACCAGATTCGTGAGGATCTCGAAGAACAGGGTGTCATCTTCATGGACACCGATACGGCGCTGAAGGAGCACCCTGAATTCTTCAAGGAGTACTTTGGCACCGTCATTCCTTCTGGCGATAATAAGTTCTCTGCGCTCAACACCGCGGTGTGGTCAGGCGGCTCCTTCGTGTATGTGCCGAAGGGCGTACACGTCGAGATCCCGCTGCAGGCCTACTTCC
>CAZJOZ010000003.1:0-22407 GCA_964547775.1 uncultured Leucobacter sp. | reverse complement strand
ACATGGGTCAGTTTGAGCGAACGCTGATCATTGCGGATGAGGGGAGCTATGTGCACTACATCGAGGGATGTACCGCACCGATCTACAAATCCGATTCGCTGCACTCGGCAGTGGTGGAAATCATCGTGAAGAAAAACGCGCGCGTGCGCTACACAACAATTCAGAACTGGTCGACGAACGTCTACAACCTGGTCACGAAGCGTGCCGTCGCCGAAGAGGGCGCCACGATGGAGTGGGTCGATGGCAATATCGGCTCAAAGGTTACGATGAAATACCCGTCGATCTACCTCACCGGAGCCCACGCAAAGGGAGAGACACTTTCCGTCGCCTTCGCAGGCCCAGGCCAGCACCAGGACGCGGGCGCAAAGATGATCCACATGGCTCCGCACACCAAGTCGTCGATCCTCTCCAAGTCGATCGCTCGTGGTGGCGGCCGCACCGGCTATCGCGGTGAGATCCGAATCGACGCAGCGGCGCATCATTCTGCAAACTCTGTCGTGTGCGATGCTCTGCTCGTTGACCGGGTTTCGCGGAGCGATACGTACCCCGCAATTGATATCCGCACTGACGATGCCGAGCTCGGTCACGAGGCCACGGTGTCACGAGTCAGTGAAGAACAACTGTTTTATCTGATGAGCCGTGGACTCGCTGAGGAAGAAGCGATGGCAATGATTGTCCGTGGGTTCATCGAGCCGATCGCTCGAGAGCTTCCCATGGAATACGCGCTCGAGTTGAACAAGCTCATTGAGATGGGCATGGAAGGATCAGTCGGATAATGTCGCTTACCGAAAGCACTGAAACGGCTCAACACGGTTTCATCGCTCACTCAGATGGTGGCTGGGATGCAGACGCCGCAGCACGCGGGGTGCCCGTGCAAACCCGAAGCGCCCGCTTTACTTCAACCCAGCGGGATGATTTCGAGGTCGTTGCAGGCCGCGAGGCGCAGTGGAAGTTCACCCCGGTGGCGAAGCTTGATCAGCTCTTGAACGGCGAACTCAACGGCGAGCGAATTGCGCTTGACGTGAGTGAAGGAGAGGGTGTGACGAGTGAATGGATCGCCCTGAATGATGACCGGGTGGGGCGAGCTGGCTTGCCAGAGGAACGGGCCGCTGCAGCGGCATGGACCGCCGCAGCTGAAGCGCACCTGCTCACGCTCTCCTCTGAGGAGTCGGTAACCGTTACGGTGTCCCGCTCAATGCTGGGTGATACACCGCGTGCGGCCCACACCGTCATCGAAGCGCTGCCAAACGCTCGTGGCGTCGTGATCCTCGAGAATTCTGGTGATGCACACCTCACAGAAAACGTCGAAATTGTCGTCGGAGACGGCGCAGATCTGACCGTTGTCAGTGTGCAGCAGTGGAATGAATCTGCACTCCACGTGGCAAGCCACCACGCTACGGTGGGCCGGAGCGGATCACTCAAACACGTGCTTATCTCCCTCGGGGGTGCAGTGGTGCGTGTGAATCCGTCGATTCACCTCGATCATGAGGGAGCGAACGGCGAAGCCTATGGTGCCTATTTCGCTGATGCTGGCCAGCATCTCGAACAGCAGGTATACATGGATCACAATGCTCCGCATACCCGCAGCAGGGTCACCTACAAGGGCGCTCTTCAGGGTGAAGGTGCGCGTACCGTCTGGATCGGCGATGTGCTGATTCGGCGAAACGCCACCGGCACTGACAGTTACGAGCAGAACCGAAACCTGGTCCTCAGCGAGGGCACCCGCGCCGATTCAATTCCCAACCTTGAAATTGAAACCGGGGATATTGAGGGCGCTGGACACGCCAGCACCACTGGACGATTTGACGATGAGCATATTTTCTATCTGTCAAGCCGCGGTATTTCTGAAGAAGAAGCCCGCAAGCTGGTGGTGCAGGGATTCTTGCTGGAAGTCATCCAACACATTGGTGACGCTGCCACTGAAGCACGACTGCATGAGGCGATTGAGGCAGAACTCGCCCAAGCGACTGGTGCGGTGGTGGGCGCGTGAGTCGTCAGCGAGCACTTTCAGTCAGCGAACTTTATCAAGACCAGGCGGTGCGCGTGGTACTTGATGGAGTGCCGATCGCCATCGTTCTTGATGGCGAAGGAGTGGTACACGCCATCGGTGACACGTGCACCCACGGAGAAGTGAGCCTCGCAGAGGGCTTCGTCGAGGACGGCGAAATCGAATGCTGGGCGCACGGCTCTGCATTTTCCCTCACCACGGGCAAGCCCCGAAACCTCCCGGCTTTTGAGCCAGTACCCGTATACGTTGTCGAGATTGAAGGCGACGACGTGTTTATTGACCCGACCGTTACGAAAGAGATTGCACCATGACTTCCGTTCTTGAGATCAAGGATCTTCACGTCAGCGTGGAGACCGACCAGGGCTCGAAGCCCATTCTGAATGGTGTGAACCTCACCATCCGTCAGGGCGAGACTCACGCCATCATGGGGCCAAACGGATCCGGTAAGTCAACGCTCGCATATGCAATTGCCGGTCACCCACGATATGAAGTCACCAGCGGTTCTATTTTGCTCGACGGCGAAGAAGTAACCGAGATGGAGGTCGACGAACGCGCAAAGGCAGGTCTGTTCCTGGCAATGCAGTACCCCGTCGAAATTCCGGGTGTGACCAATGCCAACTTCCTTCGCACCGCAAAGACCGCTATCGATGGCGAAGCCCCTTCCATCAGGAACTGGATGAAAGAGGTTCGTGAGTCGATGGAGAACCTGCGGATGGATCCGTCATTTGCGCAGCGCAATGTCAACGAAGGATTCTCTGGCGGCGAAAAGAAGCGGAATGAGATTCTGCAGCTTGAGTTGCTGAAGCCTCGTTTTGCTGTGCTCGATGAGACCGACTCCGGCCTGGACGTCGACGCACTGAAGGTCGTGTCAGAAGGCGTCAATCGCGCAAAAGAATCTACCAACCTCGGCGTGATGCTCATCACCCACTACACGCGGATTCTGCGATACATCACTCCCGACTTCGTGCACGTCTTCGTCGATGGGCGCATCGCCGAGCAGGGTGGGCCTGAGCTTGCTGATCGACTTGAGGCTGAAGGTTACGATCGCTTCCTCACCGCAGCTCCAAGCGCGTAGGCTTGAATTATGGATCTCGAAGCGACAACCGGTGACGCGGAACCTGCAGTCACTATGGACCCAGAGTTTCGTGAGCAGGCTATCGAAGCGTTGAAGAACGTGGTCGATCCTGAGCTTGGAGTCAACATTGTTGACCTCGGTCTCATCTACGACCTGGCGATGGACGAAGAGCACGATGCTCTCGTCATCTCCATGACGTTGACCAGTGCCGGCTGCCCGCTCACCGATGTGATTGAGAACGATATCGCCGAGTCACTCGACGGACTCGTGCGGGCTTTCCGGATCAATTGGGTGTGGATGCCGCCGTGGACGCCCGAGCGAATCACTGAAGACGGGCGAGACATGATGCGCGCGCTGGGGTTCGCGATCTAATACCGCGGTAGCACCTCACCGCAGTATTTCACTGCGTGGCCTGGGAGACCAACGACTCCCAGGCCTTCGCATGTACATTTCAGGAGCACGGATTGATCACGGTCGAACATCTCGCGATTGATGTCGGAGCGCGCCGTTTGATGAGCGACGTGAACTTTCGGGTGAACGCGGGGGACAAGATTGGCCTTGTCGGCCGCAACGGCGCAGGCAAGACAACACTCACCCGTACCCTTTCGGGTGAGCTGCAACCTGCAGAGGGCAGCATCACGGTTGCTGGTGAACTCGGATTTCTGCCACAAGATCCTCGTACTGGTGATCCCGAGCAGTTGGCGCGGCATCGGATCCTCGATGCCAGGGGTCTTGGGACACTCACTCAGCAGTTGGCACGAGCTTCGGAAGAGATGGCTAGTGACAATCCCGCAGTTGCGGCGAAGGCGATGAAGCGTTTCGGCAATCTCACCGACCGTTTTCAAGCCCTCGGTGGGTACGCTGCGGAAGCCGAAGCCGCATCGATCTCACATAATTTGGGTTTGCCTGACCGTGTGCTCGATCAGCCACTCGGAACTCTGTCAGGGGGCCAGAGGCGACGAATCGAACTTGCGCGCATTCTGTTCAGTGATGCGGACACGATGATTCTTGACGAACCAACCAACCACTTAGACGCGGATAGTGTGGTGTGGCTTCGCGAGTTCTTAAAGAGCTATCGTGGCGGAGTCATCATCATCAGTCACGACGTCGATCTCGTCGGTGAAACCGTCAATCGAGTGTTCTATCTTGACGCGAACCGTCAGGTCATCGACGTCTACAACATGGGATGGAAACTCTATCTTCGACAGCGGGCCGCCGACGAGGAACGCCGTCGAAAAGAACGTGCGAACGTTGAGAAGAAGGCCTCGGCGCTCCAGCAGCAAGCCGCGAAGTTCGGAGCCAAAGCGACCAAGGCTGCAGCCGCACACCAGATGGTTGCGCGGGCTGAGAAAATGCTTGCTGGTCTCGAAGACGTCCGCCAAGTGGATCGTGTCGCAAAACTCCGGTTCCCCGACCCCGCACCGTGTGGGAAGACCCCGATCATGGCGAACGGGCTTTCAAAGTCATATGGTTCGCTAGAGATCTTCGCCGGGGTTGATCTTGCGATTGACCGTGGTTCAAAGGTTGTCATTCTTGGCTTAAACGGGGCGGGAAAGACGACACTTCTTCGCCTCCTCGCGGGTGTTGACGTTGCCGATGCCGGCGAAATCGTCAGGGGCCACGGTCTCAAGGTTGGCTACTATGCCCAGGAGCACGAGACCCTCGATGTAAAAGCTAGTGTGTTGCAAAACATGATTTCCGTCTCACAGCATCTGACTGAGACTGAAGCACGGAAAGTATTGGGCTCGTTCCTGTTCACGGGCGATGACGTGCATAAGCCTGCAGGCGTGTTGTCTGGCGGCGAAAAGACGCGACTAGCGCTCGCGATGCTGGTGGTTTCGAGCGCCAATGTGTTGCTCCTTGACGAGCCGACCAACAACCTTGACCCAGCGAGCCGTGAAGAGATCCTTGACGCGCTTGCAAATTTCACCGGGGCAGTGGTGCTTGTTTCGCACGATCCTGGAGCGGTAGAAGCGCTGAACCCTGAACGTGTACTCATCATGCCTGAAGGAACTGAGGACCACTGGTCAAAGGAATACTTGGAACTTATTGAATTGTCGTGAGTTCCTGTTGCGATGGCGCCGGTGACGGTGGGGGAGATGTTCCGGCCGCAGTTTCCTGATCGATGGGATCAAGCTTCGAAATGACGAACGCTGCCCCGTCTAACTGAGACCCGTTTGAAAAATATGCGAGGTGTTGCTCAGGATCGAGTGATGTGCTTCCCTGGCACACGAAATCACCCGCTTCGCAATAGTCTCGTAACCGATCAGCGTAGGTTTCGAGCGATCCGACTGGTCGTGGCAGGATGCCGTCGAGAGCGGGATCGAAGGTTCCGGCGCCGTATGACTCGGCACCCACAAACCGAGGGTTTGCATACAAGACGACCGCGAGCACCCTCTCTTCGGCCTCCGCGATAAGTTCTCCTGCGTGGGCGCCGACCAGTCGATCCTCAGGTCGAGCCAGTGCGTCGCCGGCGACGAACGCCCCTTGAGAGTATCCAAGGATAATGAATCGCTGCTCTGGGCAGGCCTCTGCCTGCACGTTTACCGTGTCGATCAGAAGCCGAACCCCTGCAGACCCACCGGCTTGGATATCATCATCGGCGGGATACGGGTTGTCGACGTGGAGCACCTGGTTGGGCCGCGACAGCGTGATTGCACGCACGACGGGGGAGAGCAGTTGCCCTTTCGTAGGCTCTCCTGAGCCGCGATTGGTGACCACCAGATACGGCAGACACTCTACGGGTTCCACCAACGGCTCTGGGTTCACTTCGACGCTGTATTCGTCGACCACTTGACCGGACAGCGGGGCCTCTGTGACTGCGGTGAATTGAGCACGGGTCTCTTGCGCGTCGAGTTCAGTCGCGCAAGACGTCAAGGGGAGGGCAACGAGCGTTATTGCCGCAACGGCGAAGGTACGTAGGTTCATTGGTCGAGGAGAGCGTCTTCTTCGTCTGCATCACTGGGACCGCGCCGACGCTTTCGGGCAAGCCGCCGCTCGTCTTGCCGCAGCACCACAGAACCTGCAGGGTTCGCGCTGCGATATTCCTGCCGGGCGCCGTACACCAAGCCAACAGCCGCGATCACAATAAAGACGTACCACTGGAGCGCGTAGGAGAGATGAGGGCCTTCATCTCGCTCTGGGCGAGCAGCAAGGACTCCGGTATCTGCGGGGAGGGATTCCTCAACGAGCTGACCGAATGCACCCGTGTAAACGGGCCCGCTATGCGGATATCGTGCGGCGAGTTCTGGCAGGTGAATGCTTGCAAGTGATTGATCAGTTGACACACGCCCCTGTATCTGCGGTTCACTCTCTCGCAAACGAACTGTCACGGTAACCTCCCCCTCGGGTGGCGTCGGAAGGTCATCCGGAATGGCCTCGATCCCCGCGACAGGAACCCATCCTCGATCGACGAAAAACAACGCACCGTCATTGGTCACAAACGGCTCAATGAGGTTTGAACCTACCCCTCCAGCCCCTGGTCTGCCGCGTGCCAGGGTGCCTTCGCCGAGATAGTGACCTTCTAACGTCACCGGCAGCCACTTCATTGCATCCTCGTCGAACGACGATGGGTCCGTGACCGCGTCAGCGAGGGGAGCGGGGATTGCGTCATAATTGCGATCAATGCGGGCAATCTCGGCCTGCGCTTCGGCGCGCCGTTCAAACTGCCAACTTCCCAGCCAGACACACGCAATGGAAAAGATCACGAGCAGACTGAAATAGCCAAACCATCGTCGGCTTCGCAAGAAGCTCCATCCAACTGCTTGGCTCGCAGCCTCGGAGCCGGCATCGACGGTTACCTGATGCACCGGGATCTCATCTCTTTCAGTGGTTCTCCTCACGATCGGTGCGCTCACTCGTTAAACGGCATCACACGCAACGGGAACGATCGAGCGGCGAGAAACTGTTCCAGGTATTCTCGGTGCTCTGCACAAGCGAGCCACGTTTTTTGTCGGTCACTCGAGTGTATCTTCGGATTGCGCCACAGAATCGACCACGCGGCGCTGCTGGTGCAGCCTGCTCGGGAGCATTGCGCGCCTGAGTGAACGGATTCTCCGAGCATGCGAATCATGACTCACGCTCCGAAGAGTCCGACGAGGAGGGAGGCGAGTCGCTGGAGTTGGCCACCTGGCTGCTCTTCGCATCGCCGGCGGCGGATCCTCGACGAGGATACTCCGTGTCAACGACGATGATCTGTGGTTCGGCCTGAGAATCGCTGCTCGTTTCGGCTTGAGTTGCCGGCGCTGACAGCTGCAACGGTGCTGGCGCATCGGGTCTGGTTCCCCCAACGTGCGATACCGCATTTGCGATGAGCACCGCAAAATAGGGCAACAAAATCGCTCCGAGTGCCGCGAGGAGAATCCACCATCCGCGAAGCCAGAACAGTGACGTGATGCACAGGACACGCAACGACATAGCGAGGAAGTACATACGCATGCGGTACGCACGGTCTCGCGCTGGGTTCACCCCAACAGAAGTCACGTCAAACTGCTGTGCCACTCTGCAAAGCCTACTCGCGCCGCCTGCTACTAGGCTGGGCGAGTAGGACACGAAAGGAACCCAATGACAACGCCTCGCACCGTGCTCATCACCGGAGGGAATCGTGGCATCGGCTACGCCATTGCGGAGAGAATGATCGCTGACGGCCACCGTGTCGCAGTCACCTCACGATCGGGAGATGGACCCGCCGGAGCGCTCACCGTGCGAGCGGAGATGGGCGATAGTGCATCAATCGACAACGCCTTCTCGCAGGTGGAGGCGGAACTGGGACCGGTAGAAGTGGTGGTCGCGAATGCGGGAATCACTCGTGACACGTTGCTCCTCCGCATGAGTGAAGAAGATTTCACCGAAGTGATTGACACGAACCTCACCGGCACCTTTCGGGTCGTAAAACGCGCCGCCAAGGGACTTCTCAAGGCTCGCTTCGGTCGCGTCATCCTCATTTCGAGCGTCGTGGGGCTGTATGGCTCACCAGGGCAAGTCAATTACGCGTCATCGAAGGCAGCCCTGGTCGGTTTCGCACGGTCGCTCACCCGTGAACTTGGCTCGCGAGGAATTACCGCGAATGTGGTGGCACCCGGCTTCATTGAAACCGACATGACCCAAGCGCTGCCCGAAGCACAGCAGCAGAAATACCTCGAATCGATCCCAGCGGCTCGATTTGGCCAGGTTACAGAGATCGCCAGCGCAGTCTCGTGGCTCGCCAGCGACGACGCCTCATACATTTCCGGAGCGGTCATCCCAGTCGATGGCGGTCTAGGCATGGGACACTAACGCCGTCTCACCTCGTGCTCTTCGAACCTTCTGTGTGCCGTGACGTGCTCTTCACCAGCCGGCGCACAGAAGGCTCACCTGGTTACTGAGCAGTAAGCTTCGCGAGTAACGGAATGGCGAGCGCGAGATCGCCCTCAATCGACGCATCGGCACGCTCTCGCACGATGGGTTTGGCGTTGTAGCCGACGCCCAGCCCCGCAAGAGCCATCATCTCGAGATCATTCGCCCCGTCGCCGATCGCCATGGTTTGGGTCAGCGGAATCTCACGCTCTGCTGCCCATTCAGTCAACGCTTGTGCTTTTGCCGACGCGTCAATCACAGGCCCAACGGTTCGCCCCGTCAATACTCCGTCAATCACTTCGAGACGATTCGCGCGCCAGAAGTCGAGCTCAAGATCATTCGCAAGCGGATCGAGCACCTCGTGAAAACCACCCGACACCACGCCGACTGCACCGCCACGCGCGTGCACTTCGTCAATGAGTTCGCGAATACCGGGGGACAGGCGAACCCTCTGATACACGGCGTCAAACACCGTGTCCGGTGTGCCGCGCAAGGTAGCGACCCGCTCAGCAAGACTTTCCGCAAAATCGAGTTCACCCCGCATCGCGCGCTCGGTGATCTCTGCCACTTGCTCCCTTGCGCCAGCGGCTTCCGCCAGTAATTCGATGACCTCATCTTGAATTGTTGTTGAGTCGCAGTCGAGCACGACGAGGGGAGCGAGGGGCGTTTCAGTCATATGCACCAGTCTAGGCAACTCTGCGTGTCGCAACACGCGCGCCACCGCGGGGCAACGATGGATGGAGTTCTCAGTAGGCTGGTCGTATGACCCAAGTGCTCTCGTTCGACAACGTTTCCTATGTGAGAAATGGCCGGGCCATTCTCGATGAGGTGAGCTGGCAGGTCGATAGTAGCCAGCGTTGGGTGATCCTTGGGCCAAACGGCGCCGGAAAAACCACGCTTCTGAAACTGGCGACTGGCAACGATTACCCGACGACTGGCGCCGTTGATGTCCTGGGTCATCGGCTCGGCAAAGTCGATATTCGTGAACTTCGCAGCAGTATCGGTCTGGTATCGAGCACGACTGCACGACGAATTCCCGCTCAGGAAACGGTACGGAATGTGGTGCTCACCGCCGCGTATGGCGTTGAAGGGCGGTGGAACGAAGCGTATGACACGATGGATGTGCGCCAGGCAGATCGTGTCCTCGCAGAGTGGCAGCTGCTCAACCTTGCCGAACACGAATTTGGCACGCTCAGTGACGGTGAACGAAAGCGAGCAATGATCGCACGAGCCGTCATGACTGATCCTGAGATGCTCTTACTCGATGAGCCAAGCGTGAACCTCGACCTTGGTGCACGCGAGCGTCTCTTGCGTATGCTGTCTGGCTTCGCACAGTCACCGTCTTCTCCGGCCATGATCATGGTGACTCACCATGTTGAAGAGATCCCGCCTGGCTTCACGCACATGCTCCTCATTCGAGACGGAAAAGTCACCGTGTCCGGACCCATCGAAGAGACACTGACAGCCGAGAACTTGGAACGCACCTTCGGGATGGAGTTTGTGCTCACCAATGTAGCCGGCAGATACTCCGCCATCGCACGATAGGGCCAGTTTTCTGCTAAAGTAGATCGTTGGTGCAGCGACACCAGAGATTTGAGCGCGTAGCGCTTATGACCGCCACTCTAAGGACACTCCATGAAGACAGACATTCACCCGGAATACAACGCGATCGTCTTTCGCGACCTTGCGTCGGGCGAGACCTTCCTCACTCGTAGCACCCTGACCAGCGACAAGACCATCGAACTGAATGGCGAAACCTACCCGGTAATTGACGTCGAGATCTCCAGCGCGTCACATCCGTTCTACACGGGCAAGCAGCGCATTCTCGACTCGGCAGGCCGCGTGGAGAAGTTCAACCAGCGCTTCAAGGGATTCGGCGCCTAAGCACGTTTCATTCGTTTGGGGCGACGGGGGAGCATCCTCCGTCGCCCCAAACGTTTTCACGGTTCACACCGGCAGCAGTGCTCGACGAGCGGGTCGTGAAACGCTGGAGTTCAGGGCAGGGCGGCGGCGCCTCAGGTGGTCCCGCTCACTCATATATCGGCCAAGAGCCGTTGGCAACGAACGCAGGATTCTTCACCCTACGCATATATTCTTGAAAGTTCGCCGCTTGTGAGGCGGCCCACTCGCGCTGTTCGTGATGCAGCGCCAGCGCATCCCCGGGGAGCACATGCGCGTAGCGAAGTGCGAGGGCCTGGGCGATTCGACCAGCAGCGATCGCATCTTCCCCAGCATCGTGAGCTTGCCCCAGAGAGATTCCGTAGTACTCGGCGACCACTTCCAGGGTGCGTTTCCCTTTCCGGTATCGATCACAATGACGATCGATCACGAGTGGATCAATAACCGGTTCAAGCGGCTCAATCCATGGAAGATCGTGCCGGGCTGCCTCAGCTCGAAGCAAGGTGAAGTCGTAGGGGGCGTTGTACACCACCAGGGGGAATCCTCGATCAAGCATCGACTGGAGTTGTGTGATGAGCTGGGCAAGACCAATTTCTGCTCGAACCCCGCTCGCACGCGCCACTTCCGTCGTGATGCCGTGCACTTGCGCAGCTGCCGTGGGTATATCAACACCTGGATCGATAAGCCAGTCGTACCGTTCGAGCACCTCACCGGCAGGCCCGAGAAGCGCAACGGTGCTGCTGACCACTCGAGAGTGAGACACATCAACCCCGGTCGTTTCCGTGTCGAACACCGCAACCGTTTCCGCCCAGAGGGGGAGTGTATTACCCATTCGGCATCCTTCCATGTCTGACACCACTCTAGCTATCATGGCGCTCAGATGGCGTCGGTCCCGAGAGAGTTTTCACAGCGGCAAACCCTATGCTTGACACATGCAAACCGGGTCACGCATGCGAAGTATCCCAGTCGGTGGATCAACCACCGAGGTTTGGGAATACGGCTCCTCGCAGGGGCAGCCTGTGCTCATGGTGCACGGCTTTCGCGGCGACCACCACGGCCTGGAAGGGGTCGCGCTTGCACTCTGCGCCTTGGCTCCGGAACTCCGCATCATCGTTCCGGATTTGCCGGGTTTCGGTGCTTCTCCGGCGCTCCCGGGGACGGTTCACTCACTTGATGCCTACGGCGCATGGGTACAGACGTGTGCACAGGAGCTCGAACTGGAGCCTCATACCTTTGCCGTTGTTGGCCATTCATTTGGTTCTCTCGTGGTCGCAAATGCGCTGGCGCAAGGACTCTCACCTGCACACACCACCCTGATCAATCCAATTAGCTCACCCGCACTCGCTGGGCCACAGGCCGTAATGTCGAGACTCGCTGCTGGGTTTTATCGAGTTGCCGAATGCCTCCCCGAACGACCCGCTCGGGCACTTCTTGGGAACCCGCTCATCGTTCGCCTCATGAGCGAGGTGATGGCCAAGACTCGTGATCCGGAGCTTCGACGCTTTATTCACGGTCAGCACGCGGCCTACTTCAGTACGTTCGCAAACAGCACCGTACTTCTTGAGGCGTTCCAAGCTTCAATCTCGCATACGGTGATGGAATATCTGAGCGGTTTCACCATGCCAACACTGATTGTCGCGGGTGATCGGGACGACATCACTCCGCTTTCGCAGCAGCTCACCCTCACCCGTTCCCTGGCGCAGGGAACGCTCGCGATCATGCCCGGAGTAGGGCACTTGGTCCACTATGAAGCCGTCGATGATACAGCCAGTGCCATGATTTCCGCACTTCGACAGGTGAGTTCCGCATGAACATCACACCGATCTCGAGCCTCGATGATCCGGCGCTTGTTGAGTTCACGAGCCTCACCGACGTCGCTCTGAGACAGAGGGTTGAGCCGTTGGGAGGGCTCTACCTTGCGGAATCGCCAAAAGTCATAGCGCGTGCAGTACACGCCGGCCATCGGCCACGCGCCGTGCTGACGCTTGAACAGTGGCTGCCAAGCATTCGCGACTCGCTCGAACGTTATCCCGAGACCCCCGTCTACGTGGGAAACGAAGCACAGCTCGAGTCGCTCACCGGATTCCATATGCACCGCGGAGCGATCGCTTCGATGCATCGACCGCAGCCGCTCGACCCCAAAGAACTGCTTCGCGAGGGACGTCGATTGGTCGTGCTCGAGGATCTCGGTGATCACACCAACGTCGGCGCCATCTTTCGGTCTGTTGCTGCGCTCGGAGCTGACGGCGTATTGCTCACACCGGCATGCGCTGACCCGCTCTATCGTCGAGCGGTCAGGGTGAGTATGGGCGCGGTGCTGCAAGTGCCATGGGCGAGACTGCCGGAGTGGAAAACTGCGGGTCCGATGATTCGTGATGCCGGATTCGACCTGGTTTCTTTCGCCCTAGACGACACCGCCGAGGATCTCGCAACTTTTGTGGTTGAGCCGGGGGAGAAGCTCGCACTGCTTTTCGGAAACGAAGGGCAGGGGCTGAGTCGACGCGCCCTCGCCTCATCGACCAGGCGCGTAACGATTCCCATGGAACACGACGTTGACTCGCTCAATGTCTCGACCGCCGCAGCGGTCGCACTGTGGGCGATTCGAACGGCCGACACCTCACGGGCAAAGGCATCCAAACCTGCAGAGGCGTCGAAATGAGTGTTTCGACGACCACTATCTTGATCGCTGCTCTGACAGAACCGACGGGACTGACAGGAGCGCGGACTGAGGCGAGCCCTGGAGCAGCACGGTGAACGTAGGACGCGGCCGGGCCTTCCTGATTCTCGCCATTGCGCTGCTGTGTGGAGTGCTGTCATTCGCGGTGGGAGTCGGCAGCGTTCTCGGTCAACGCGCAGAAGCAAGCGTCTTAGACGCCTCAGAATTTAGCTTCCATCCGCCTCCGCCACTGAATCTCGTGTCAATACAGAGCGTCATTGCAGTGCTCGCGCTCCTCGCAATTCTGGGCTGGTGGACCGCGGGATTCGGCCGAGCCCTCACGATCCTTGGCGCGTCTGCGGTCGCGGTCGTCACCTCCCAGCTCTTGAAGCAAGATGTACTCGTGCGACCGAGCTTGTTTGAACTCGACGCCGAGAACTCATTTCCCAGCGGCCACATGACCGTGTTTGCTGTCGTTGTCGCCGCTGCAATTTGGGCCGTTCCGAGGGCCTCAGCGCCCACGATAGCGATTCTTGGAAGCATGCTCTCGGGCGTCGCTGCCTGGCAACTTCTGCAGTATGGCTGGCATCGACCGAGCGACGTGTTGGGCGCACTTGCCCTGGCACTCACGAGCTACGCCGGAGCGGCGATTCTCCGCCGCCGGCAACCAGGACGAGCAACACGACCTCGTCAGAGCGCCGCAGTCGCAGCGACGAACATGGTGCTCATGATCATCATGACAGTCTCGGGATTGCTCATTTCAGCTGGCGGCATCGTGCTCTCGATTGCCGCTGCGTGGTTTCACTCAGAGAATCTTTTACTCAACGGTGCACAAGTTGCGCTAGTCGGAGCCAGCGTCCTGACAACGCGACTGTTTCTCGCGTTACGACCTTAGGGATCCTCTTCACTGGAACGAATCTCTTCTCGCGGCGTGATACTCCGACTGAAACACCGGAGGAACAACCCTCGATCCCAATATCGAATCGCCGATAATCTGTATTATGTCAGCTTGCGTGGTGATCGCCGAAGCAGTTACCTCAACGGCCAAGAGTTTCAGACTGTCCCGCCCCTCGCCTACTCACCCGCTCGGCGTCAGTGCGCGGTGAGGGCCTCGGCTTCAACCGAACTCAGGTGGCCGAGCCTTGTGCTGCGCCGAGCGTGACGGCCCCTGGTACTGCGTGCCGTGTTACGCAGTCTCCGCATGAGCACTCGTTGAAGCGGCCCACTGCGCCAATTTCTGGGCGGCTGCACCGGAGTCGATTGCCTCGGCGGCACGTGCGAGTTTTTCTTCCAGACGTTCGAGAATTGGCCGATCTGCACTCTCAGGATCCGCTGCAAGATCAAACGCTACAAGTCCAGCGGCAGCGTTGAGCAGCACGATGTCCCGCACCGGCCCCTGCTCAGCCTGCATGACACGATGAACGACCTGCGCATTGTATTCCGGGGTATCGCCGAGAAGATCCGACAGGCTTGCGCGTGGGATACCAAGGTCTCGAGGATCGAGATCGTGTTCGGTCAGTGCTCCCCTGCTCACTTCCCAGATATGGGAGTGTCCCGTTGTGGTCAGCTCATCAAGACCATCGTCGCCCCGAAAGACCAGGGCGGATGCTCCTCTGAATCGAAAGAGGTCAGCAAACAACGGTGCGCGGGTCAAGTCAGCGACACCGGCAGCCGTCGCCTCTGGCCGAACGGGATTGCACAGGGGCCCAAGGAAGTTGAACACGGTTTGCACCCCGAGTTCTGCCCTGATCGGAGCAACATGCCGAAATCCAGGCAAGAAACGCGCGGCATGAACGAAGGCAATGCCGGTCTCAGTAAAGCTCGCGAGAAGCTGATCCGGCTCCAAGTTCAAGTGAATGCCCAATGCACCCAGCACATCCGACGCCCCGGACTTGCTAGAAGCGGCTCGATTGCCGTGCTTCACCACAGGCACCCCCGCAGCAGCACACACAATTGACGCCATTGTCGACACGTTTACGGTGCCGAAACGGTCTCCCCCAGTACCGACGATATCGAGAGACATTGGCGGCAGTGGCAGCTCTACCGCTTCGGCGAGGACCGCATCCCTGAAACCAACAATCTCATCAACGGTCACTCCCTTGATTTGGAGCGCGACCAAGAAGGCCCCCATCTGGGCGGGCGACGCTTCGCCTCGCATAAACTGCGACATGGCCCAGTCTGCCTGCGAGACGCTGAGATCTCCCCCAGCGAGCAATGTTGACAGTACGTTTGGCCAGGTCAAATCATCATGCATGCCAACAATTGTATTGGCCGACCCTCCCCTGCCCTGATTTGCACTTCATCTGATGAAAGGTTCGGGGGGCAAACACGCTAGGCTTGCACAGGAGATGCGCAGTTTGTTCGGCGCGCCGTGTGAATGTGGAATATACACACCAAACTTTCAGCCATAATGGAGGGGTGACGACAACCACCATGAATACCCAAACCACCGTGTCCGCCGTCAAACGGCCGAACACGGTTGCCGTTGGCACGATCGTGTGGCTCGGCAGCGAACTCATGTTCTTCGCTGGCCTGTTTGCCATTTACTTCACCCTGCGTGCAATGAATCCAGACCTGTGGGTCGAGCAAACGGAGAAGCACTTCTTCGCTTTTGCGCTGATCAACACGCTCATTCTGGTTGCATCATCATTTACTTGCCAAGCAGGCGTGTTCGCGGCAGAACGCATGCAGCCCTACGCGACTGGCAAGAGCCCCGCGAAGTGGGGAACGGTCGAATGGTTCTACCTCACCTTCTTCCTCGGAGCTATCTTCGTTGCGGGTCAGGTGTGGGAATACGCGAACTTCGTCTCTGAAGGCATTATGTTCAACGGCGACCCATATGGCGCCGCCTTCTACTTCACGACCGGCTTCCACGGCATTCACGTGTCCTTGGGACTTATCGCGTTCCTCTTCGTCATCGGCCGCATCTACGCAGTCAAGAACTTCACGGTGAAAGAAGAAACCACCGCCGTCGTAGTGTCGTACTACTGGCACTTCGTCGACATCGTGTGGATCGCACTGTTCATCGTCATCTACGTGGTCAAATAGCTCAGGAGTAACCGAGAATCATGGCACGCGCCAAGAAGAACGTCAGTAAGACTGGACGCCGACACCCGCTCGCGACCGTTGCCCTCGTGGCAATCGGCCTGCTTGTGACCGGCGCCGCCTACACCGGATTCAGTCAAACCTCCGCATCAGCCGAGGTTGACTGGGCATCATTCAGCCAGGATGAGCAGAACTTGACCGCAGGCGAAAAGCTGTTCGGGGCAAACTGCGCGACCTGCCACGGCATGAACGCGGAAGGCACTCCCGATGGGCCTTCACTCATCGGTTCGGGCGCTGCATCCGTGAACTTCCAGGTGGGCACCGGCCGCATGCCTCTGGCGTTCCAGGGGCCCCAGGGCATGGTGAAGCCGAAACAGTTCGACGAAGAGCAGACTCTTCAGCTTGCTGCATATGTTGCCTCCCTCGCACCGGGACCAGATCTTCCTGAAGCCCAGTACCTCACTGGAGATCACGACGTAGCAAACGGTGGTGTGCTCTTCCGCATTAACTGCGCAATGTGCCACAACGTTTCAGGCGCTGGCGGTGCACTGACTGAGGGCAAGTGGGCTCCCCCGCTGCTCGGAGTCGCACCCACCCACGTGTACGAGGCAATGGTCACTGGCCCTCAGGCAATGCCTGTTTTCAACGACGCCAACATCACACCTCAGGAGAAGGCTGACATCATCAGCTACCTGAAGTACATCGACGAAGCACCGTCAGTTGGTGGGTTAACGCTGGGTTCAATTGGTCCTGTAGCTGAGGGTCTCTTCATCTGGATCATTGGCCTTGGCATCATCATCGCTTTGACCGTCTGGGTCACGGCAAAGTCGAATTGATCACCCCACACATCTCAACTGTCAACACAGTCAGCAAACAAGGAGCATCATGGCAGAGGTAGCGAAGAACAGCGGTGACGAGAGCACCGCTGTCAGCGCCCAGAGCCACGGCACCAACGGCGAGGCGGTAGGCACCGCAGTGATTTCGTCAGATGCCGTTGAGAACCCGGGTCTTCCACCCCATCGCAAGCGCACCACCGATCTTGATCCGAAGAAGGAACGCACCGCAGAACGCTGGGTATACGTTCTCTTCTACCTGTCGATCGTTGGCAGCATTGGAGCAATGCTGGCCTACATGTTCTTCCCGATGGAGTCGGGGAACCTGTGGGAAATCCGACTGAACAACATGTTCGTCGGCATCGGCATGACGCTCGCACTCCTCGCCCTCGGCGTTGGCGCCGTTCACTGGGGCAAAGCGCTCATGGCCGATCACGAGTCGATCGACGAGCGTCACCCAGTTGCGAGTGATGAAGAGACCCGCGAAACTGCAGCAGAGATCTTCACGATTGCTGATCAGGAATCGGGCTTCTCGCGTCGTACCCTGGTGCGGAACAGCCTGATCGGTGCGCTGATCGCATTCCCCATTCCCGGAATTACCTTGCTTCGTGGCCTAGCTCCTCAGGATCAGGACCCTGTGGTCCTCCTGAAGCACACGATGTGGGACAAGGGTGTTCGTCTCGCACGTGACCATGGCGGTCACCACGTTGGTGCCCCCATTCGAGCTGCCGACGTCACGATCGGCTCAGTATTCCACGTTGTGCCTGAGAACCTCGGCCAGGCGACGAACGTGCTTGATGAAAAGGCAAAGGCAATTGTCCTGCTGATTCGTCTGAATCCTGAAGATTTGATCGAACCTGAAGACCGAAAGAGCTGGTCTTACGACGGCATCGTCGCCTACTCGAAGGTCTGCACGCACGTTGGTTGCCCCGTTGCTCTGAACGAACAGCACACGCACCACCTGCTCTGCCCATGCCACCAGTCGCAATTCGACGTGAGCGACCAGGCAAAGGTTATCTTCGGGCCTGCAAAGCGCCCGCTTCCCCAGCTGCCGATTACGGTTGACGAAGAGGGATACCTGATCGCACAGAGCGACTTTACTGAACCTGTTGGCCCGAGCTATTGGGAGCGCCTCAAGTGAGCACCGTGACTACCCCTACATCTCAGAACCAGAGCGGAAGCACGTTCACCGCAAAGGCCGCCAGTTACATCGACGACCGCACCAAAATCGGTGTCGCCGTCAAGGAGTTCGGTCGCAAGGTCTTCCCCGACCACTGGTCGTTCTTGCTCGGCGAAGTTGCACTCTACAGCTTCATCGTCATCCTCATTTCAGGAACATTCCTCACGTTGTTCTTCCAGGCGACGATGATTGAGACCGTTTACAACGGTCCGTACACCCCGATGAAGGGCATCGAGATGTCAGGCGCGATGGCGTCCACACTTGATATTTCCTTCTCGGTTCGCGGCGGGCTGCTTATGCGCCAAGTTCACCACTGGGCTGCGCTGCTGTTCGTTGCCTCTATTGGCCTCCACATGCTGCGCATCTACTTCACCGGCGCATTCCGCAAGCCACGCGAGCTCAACTGGGTGATCGGTTTTGTGCTCTTCATCCTTGCGATGGCTGAAGGTTTCACCGGCTACTCACTGCCCGACGATGTTCTCTCAGGCAATGGCCTTCGCATTATCGATGGCATCATCAAGGCCATCCCGGTGATCGGCACCTACCTCTCGTTCTTCTTCTTCGGAGGCGAGTTCCCTGGTACTGACATCGTCGGCCGCCTATACATGCTGCACATCATGGTGCTGCCGGCCCTGGTGATTCTTTTCGTCGCACTCCACCTCGCGTTTGTGGTGATCCACAAGCACACCCAGTACCCTGGCCCTGGTAAGACGCAGCAGAATGTAGTCGGCTTCCCAGTGCTCCCGGTATACGCGGCGAAGGCAGGTGGCTTCTTCTTCATCGTCTTCGGTGTGATCATGCTGATCTCCAGCTTTGTGGGAATCAACGCGATCTGGGCATATGGGCCGTATGATCCCTCCCCCGTCTCCGCTGGTACACAGCCTGACTGGTACATCGGCTTTGCCGATGGTGCCCTGCGTCTCGTTCCCCCAGGGTGGGAGACTGAATGGTTTGGCTACACCTGGTCATGGAACATGCTGATTCCTGTAGCGATCATCGGTATCTTCTTTGTCCTCGTGATGCTCTACCCCTTCATCGAGGCATGGGTCACCGGCGATAAGCGCGAACACCACATTCTCGATCGCCCCCGTAATGCTCCTACTCGTACCGCAATCGGTGCAGCCGGAGTCACGTTCTACGCGGTCATGTGGGCTGCAGCAAGCTCCGACCTCATGGCAACGCACTTCCAGCTCTCCATTGAAGGCGTGATCCATTCGTTGCAGGCCGCACTGATTCTCGGTCCGATCATCGCCTACTGGTTGACGAAGCGAATCTGCCTTGGCCTCCAGAAGAAGGACCGCTCGATTGCGCTTCACGGCTACGAATCTGGTCGAATCGTTCGTCTCCAAGGCGGCGAGTTCGTCGAGGTCCACAAGCCCGTGAGCGACTACGAGCGCTGGCAGCTGGTGAGCTACCACGACTACGAGCCACTGATGCTTCGTCCGAACGCAGACGGCCGCATTCCATTCTCGCGGCGCCTGCGCGCTGGATTCAGCCGCTGGTTCTTCGAAGACCGCGTTGTACCTCCAACGCAGTCTGAGATCGAGCAGGCAAAGCACGAGGGACACTAACGAACCTCGAAGCGACATGTGTGTGGCTCCTCCGCAATTCGTGGAGGGGCCACACACATTTTGTATGTCATGCTGAGAGAGAACACGACGACAGGCCACACCCACCCTCCTCTGTGGCCTTCTCTGCATTGATCAGTGACGCATTCAATCGTTTCCCCTGCATCGCAGATGCCAGTCGGTCATCGATCGCCGCCTCTCTCAGGCCTTCAGCAGCTCTCTCTTTGCTACGTAACGGATGTAGACACGTGAAGCAGGTAGGCGCGTGACTCATACTCCCGGGAGTGACTTCTTTCACTCTCAACGACGGGTGATCCTCAGTCCGTTCCCTTACATGAAGACGATCATGCCTCCTGGAGGCCACCGGCGTTGACATGTACTACCCATGCACCACTTGGGAGTCACCAAGATCGGTGCCGCCGTACAGGCCCATCTCAGAGGACGATGGCGCCCCGCAATGCTTCGGATCACGAGTGGTCTAGAAACGAACGCCGACCTGGTTCTGGGGCACCCAGCAGTTCGTCTGCAGCGACCAACAAAGCCTTCTCGAACGCTGGCTCCCCGATCTTGACGATGAGTTCTTGGATGCGAGACACCAAAGCCTCGCTTAACGAAGGATCGATGCGCACAAAAAGCCGGCATGACGCAACTGCGTGATAGACAAACCGTGTGAGATGCTCGTATTCCGGCGCGAGCGATGGCACCGTATGAACCACATAGGTCAAGAGATCGTTGGAACCAGCATCGACAGATGCGCTGCCGATGGCCGGATCATCGGTGTGAACGGTTCCAGTCTCGCCAGGACCGCTCCTCACACCGGCGCGATGCGAGTGAAGGCTGTCGAGGAGTTCGATGACCGCCTCAAGACAGCCCATGAACAGATCTTGCTTCGTTGCGAAGTTCGCATACACGTGAGGTTGGGGCACTTCGGCAATGGAGGCGACTTCACTGGTGGACGTTGCCTGAAAGCCTGTTTCAGAGAAGCAGCGAATGCCAGCGAGGATCAGCCGAACCCTATTCTCGCCGGTCCTTCGACGAAGACGTTTTTCGCGATCGGATTCGCCGCCGGTGACCTCGGTGTCAGCCATAATCGCTGAGACCTAACCGAGCTCGAGGATCTTTCGGTAGTGCTGACCTACTGCCTCAAAGCCTCGATGATTATAGAAGGAGCCTATGCGTGCGGTTGAAGCAGAGAGCTGGCGCACTCCCCTCCCCATGCAGTAGTGCTCATTCGCTTGCATCAGACGATCGCCAATACCATTGCCGCGGGCTGCCTCGTCAACAACAATTTCTTGCAGATGAGCCGTAAGGCCTGGCGCATGGAGAAGTCGTGAGACGGTCATCAAGGAATATCCGACGACGGTCCCCGACTGTTCGGCGACGAAGAGCACATTGGTCTCTTGGTCTCGATGCCTGAGGACGTTATCGAGCGCGACGAGAAATTCGTCGCGCCCGATCGGTTCACGTCCGGTCTTATACTGGCGTGCCAGTGTGAACAGAGCATCGAAGTCTTCGCTGCGACCTCGTCGTATCTCTATCGTCACTGTCCGCCTCGTCTTCTAGCGGGCGAAGTTGCCGCGGTAGTACTCGTACACCCATCCAAACATGCTGACAGCGATGAGCGGGAGCGAGAAGTACGAGAGCCAGAAGTTAAACCCAACGCACAATCCCAAGATGAAGAGGGCCAGCGCGAAGGCGAGTGTCATGGGCCACCAGCTCCATGGGCTGAACTCTCCGACCTCGGGATCACCGTCGTCGATATCGGCATCCTCAAGGTCTTCAGTGAGCACTCCACCCTGTTTGCGCTGGGTGAGCCACAAGTAGAACGAGATGAAAACGCCCAAGCCACCTGCAAGGTAGATCGCCGTCGTGCCGGCCCATTCCAGCCAACCGTGAGTCATGTAGTGCCACACCGTGTACACGGTGCCCACGATCAGGAAGTACGCCGCAAGAATTGCGAAGAGCACAATGTTTGACTTCATGATTCTTCCCTTTCAGCGGTTACTTCGCGGATGCGAGAGCTGGTTGGTTCTCTTCGCCAGGCTGCTTGACACCTGAGATCTCGGGGTGGTTCAGGTCAAACGCAGGTGACTCTGAACGAATACGAGGAATCGAGGTGAAGTTGTGGCGAGGGGGCGGGCAAGAAGTAGCCCACTCGAGCGACCGTCCGAATCCCCAAGGATCGTTGACGGTGACCTTGGGCGCGTTGCGTGCGGTGAGATACACATTGAGCAGGAATGGAATCATCGATGCACCAAGAATCATCGCGCCTACAGTCGACAGCTGGTTCATCCAGGTGATGCCGTCTTCTGGCAGGTAGGTGTAGTAACGACGAGGCATCGCCATAACGCCTGCCCAGTGCTGCACAAGGAAGGTCATATGGAAGCCGATGAACAGCACCCAGAAGTGAATCTTGCCGAGACGCTCACCGAGCATCTTGCCGGTCCACTTTGGCCACCAGAAGTAGAAGCCAGCGAACATCGCAAACACCACCGTTCCGAACACCACGTAGTGGAAGTGAGCAACCACGAAGTAGGTGTCTGAGATGTGGAAGTCGAGCGCGGGCGAGGCCAGGATGACGCCGGTGAGACCACCGAAAACGAACGATACGAGGAAGCCAAGTGACCAAAGCATCGGAGTTTCGAAGGTGATCGAGCCGCGCCACATGGTGCCGATCCAGTTGAAGATCTTCACACCGGTTGGAACTGCAATCAGCATGGTCATCAGTGCGAAGAACGGCAACAGTACTGAGCCGGTGACGTACATGTGGTGCGCCCACACCGTCATCGACAGCGCAGCAATAGCGATT
>CAZJOZ010000002.1:68341-81303 GCA_964547775.1 uncultured Leucobacter sp. | reverse complement strand
AAGAAGGGAGAGGTTCAGACCGGACAAAGAGTGGTTACTCTTGTCGAGGGTTTGAACCTCTCCCATTTGGGGTGGACAACGGGACTTGAACCCGCGACCACCGGCACCACAAGCCGGTGCTCTACCAACTGAGCTATGCCCACCATGCTGACCTCGAGCGTGCGCTCTCAGGCAACCCCACGATCATACCCCATCCTCGCATCGGGAAGCGAATCTGCGGCGAGCGCTCCCCTGCCGCGCGCCAGGCACGGTGTGTAGGGTGAAAGCATGCTTGATGTCACGCGTGATGAGTTTGAGCTCCTCGTCAGCGAGGGGCTCGACAGCCTGCACGATGACATGCTGCGGGAACTCGACAACGTGATTTTTTTGGTCGAAGATCGCCCCGAAGATGGCAGTGACATTCTTGGCGTGTATGAGGGGTTCTCGCTCGCTGAACGGAACACCTATGGCTATGGTGAGGAGCCCGACCGCATCATTCTGTTTCGCGAGAATCTGCTCGCGCACTGTGAGAGCCGAGAAGAACTGATCGCTGAGATTCGCATCACCCTCGTGCATGAGATCGCGCATTTCTATGGCATCACTGAAGAGCGCATTCACGAATTGGGGTGGGGGTAATGCCGGCGGTAGATTCGGGGCTGCGCACTGACGAGCAGGGTCAGGCCGTCGCAGAGCGGCCATGGCAGACGGTGGTGTGGGATGATCCGGTGAATCTCATGTCGTATGTCACCTATGTCTTTCAAACACATTTCGGTTTTGACCAGGCGCAGGCGGAGCGGCTGATGTTGCAGGTGCATCATCGTGGTAGCGCGGTTGTTGCCGAGGGTGGCCGTGATGCGATGGAGATGCACGTTGAGGCGCTTCACGGGTATGGCCTGTGGGCGACGGTGCGGCAGGCGGGCACGTCATGAGACTGCTCCCCCTCCCTGAGGGTGGCCTCAGGTTACGGCTTGACCTCGATGAGGCCCAGCTGCTCGACCAGCTTGTGGCACAGTTGATCGGCCTGCTGCAGAGTCACAGTGGTACGTCGCTAGATCCCGATCCTCTGTTTGCGAGTTTGGAGGTGGGCGGCTCCGATGAACCGCCTGAGGATCCTGCGCTTGCGAGGCTGTTCCCGAACGCGTTCGAAGATGACGATGACGCGTCAGCGTTTCGTCGGGTGACCGAGCAGGGGCTGCTCAACCGCAAACTGCAAGATGCGTTTCTGGTGTCGAGCGAACTGAGCCCGGGCCTCACCGATATTGACCTTGCTGATGTCAGCGTTGACGCGACGATCAGCCCTGACACGCTGCCCGCCTGGGTGCGTACCCTCACGGCGCTGCGCCTCGCGATTGCGGCGCGCATTGAACTCAACGAAGACGCCGATCATGCGCGACTGTTGGCCGATGACGAGACCCGCAGCACGGTGCTGGTGTATGACTGGCTGGCGGCGATCCTCGATTCGATCTTGCGCATGGGCACCCGTTAGCCAGGGTCTTCGAGCGATCGAGGATCAACGACGTCTCGGCGTGCCGCGAGCAGGCGCGCAGAGGTGAGCCCGTCTCGCCCAAACTTTTCACGTACCCGGTCTGCGGCGTGATCGAGCGATCGCCACTGTGCATCGTCATCCCAGAGCCCCAACGGTTCACTGCCCTCGCTGATGAGCTGTTCAGCTCTCACCCCGATGAGGCGAACCCCGCGGGGTGGCTGCCCTCGCGATGACGCCCACAGCTCATCGAGCAGCGTGCGCGCGGTGTGCACGAGCCGTTGGGTGGTGTTCGACGGTTCGGCGAGTGTGCGTGACCGGTTCACGGTTTCGAAGTCGCCGTACCGCACTTTGATGGCGATCGTGCGTGCTTCGACGCCGTGCGCTCGAAGCCGCTCCCCTGTGCGCGTGGCGAGCCGGAGCACTTCACGGTCGATCACCGACCGTGCCGTCTCATCGAAGGCGAAGGTCTCTTCGTGCCCGATACTCTTTTCCACGCGTCGTGTCTGCACCTCGCGTTCGTCGCGCCCGTGCGCCAGATGGTGCAGACGGGTGGCGTTCGCATCACCCACGATGCGCCGAAGGCTGTCGAGCGGTTCCGCTGCGAGATCTGCGACCGTATGAATGGCTCGGCCGTGCAGGGCCCTCGCCGTTGCGGCGCCCACGCCCCAGATCGCTTCCACCGGTAGCGCGTGCAGAAACTCGATGGTGCGTTCCGGCGCGATCTCGAGCACACCGTCTGGCTTGGCCCGCTGCGAGGCGAGCTTCGCGACATGCTTCGTCGTGGCAAGCCCGACCGACGCGGGCAAGCCGGTGCGTTCCCTCACTCGTTCGCGCAGGCGCTGCGCAATCTCGAGCGGGCTGCCGAACAGTTTCTGCGCCCCCGCAACATCGAGGAACGCCTCATCAATGCTGATCGGCTCCACGAGTGGCGTGAACTCGCGGAACACCTCCATCACCTGCCGCGACTGGTGCCGATACTTCTCAAAATGCGGTTCCAGCACCACCAGGTGGGGGCACAACTGTTTCGCGCGCGCGAGGGGCATCGCCGAGCGCACCCCGTAACGGCGCGCCTCATAGCTCGCACTCGAAATCACCGAACGGGCCGTTTCGTGTGCCACCGCGCTCGGTCGGCCCCGCAGCTCCGGCTGGTCGAGCAATTCAACCTCGACGAAGAACGAATCCATGTCGACGTGCAGGATCGAGGGGGTGTCTCGCACGCGCTGGGTCATACCTCCATTGCACCACGGAGTCCTGTTCGCCGTCAGCTTGCCTCCCGACGTTTTCTCACCTCTCGTGGGTAGAATGAGGAAGTTACTGACAAGTGTGCTGAACCGAGGTTACGTCGAGCGGATGGGCACCTGAACGGTATTCCCCTTGGCCGAACGAATGGATTCGCATGACCAGCACCCTTCCGATTCGTCTTCCTCAGACGGAAGAGACTGCGGGCGGTGCTCGCGTCCGCACTGCCGACTCACCACGTTCCACCGGTGAAGGTGCTGCGCACGCAAAGGCAATACTGTTTGGCGAGCACGCCGTCGTCTACGGCGCACCCGCCATCGCGATCCCCATTCACGAACTTGAGGCTGAAGCACGCGTCGAATCTGCAGCGCGAGGCATTCGCATTGAGAGCGAACTGTATTCCGGCGAAGCGGCAGCGGCACCCGAGTGCATGCAGCCCGTCGTCACTGCCATCGAGGCGTCTCTCGCACAGATCGGCGCCCCGACGTCCGGTGTGCGGGTGCAGATTTTGAGCGCCATCCCCCACTCGCGTGGGCTCGGTTCCAGCGCCGCGGTCGCCGCAGCAGTCGCTCGCGCCATCGCTGACTGGGCCGGGCGCAGCCTCGGCGCCGGTGCACTCTTTGAGGTGGTGCAGCAGGCCGAACGTGTTGCCCACGGCAACCCCAGTGGGCTCGACGCTCGCGCAGTCACCGCAGAGGGCACGATCCGTTTCGACTTCGGTGTGGTGAGCCCGGTACACACCGGTCAGTCGCTCAGTTTTGTGCTCGCCGACTCCGGCATCGCAGGTTCCACCGCAGAAGCGGTGGGTGCCGTGCGCAGCCGCCGTGAAACAGACGCCGACGTCACCGAGGGGCTGCTCTCCCGTCTCGCACGCATCGCCGAAACCTCGGTTGACAGCATCGCCAGCGGCGACCGCGAAGCGATCGGTGCGCTCATGAACGAAGCACACACCCTGCTCGATCAGATCGGGGTGAGCTCCCCCACCCTCAACTCCCTCGTCGACGCGGCGGTTGCGGCCGGCGCGTACGGCGCGAAACTCACCGGCGGCGGCCTCGGCGGCTGCATCATCGCGCTCGCCGATTCGCCCGATCACGCGGAGGCACTCGGCAGCGCCCTGCGTCGTGCGGGTGCCCTGCGCACGTGGACTGCGACGGTGCCAGCGGCATGACCACGGCAACCGCTCGCGCCTACCCGAACATTGCCCTCGTCAAATACTGGGGCAAGCGTGACGAAGCACTCATGCTGCCCGCCGCGGGCAGTCTCTCCCTCACCCTCGACGAATTTGCGACGACCACAACCGTGCGCGTCGACGAGACCGTCACCGAAGACCAGTTCGTGCTCAACGGCACCCCGCAGTCAGGCGATTCCCTCGGCCGTGTCACCCGCTTTCTCGACCTGGTTCGCTCGATGGCAGGAAGCGACGCCCCCGCAGCCGTTGATTCCGTAAACGAGGCGCCCACGGGTGCCGGCCTCGCATCGTCAGCGTCAGGGTTCGCAGCCCTCGCGGTAGCCGCCGCAGCCGCGTACGGTCTCACCCTCGATCGTTCCGCACTGAGCCGGCTGGCACGGCGCGGCTCAGGGTCCGCTGCACGCTCCCTCATTGACGGGTTGAGCGTGTGGCACGCGGGCGACGGTGACGAAACCTCCTTCGCTGAGCCGGTCACGGGGCCCGACATGCGCATGATCATCGTCACGGTTGACGCGCGCCAGAAGGCCATCTCAAGCCGCACCGCGATGCGTCTCACCGCGCTCACCTCTCCCTTCTATCAGGGATGGGTGGAGTCAACCGAGGCCAGCCTCGAAGCCATGCTCGAAGCCTGCCGCGACAACGACTTCTCGCGCGTCGGCCGCATCACCGAATCGCACGCCCTGCGCATGCACGCGGTCATCCAGTCGTCTGACCCGCCGGTGCGCTACCTATCTCCCACCAGCATCGCCATCTTCGATGAGGTGGTCGCCCTGCGCGACGCCGGTATCGAAGCATATTCCACCGCCGATGCGGGGCCCAACGTCGCCGTCATCACGCGGCCCGATGACGCAGAGCGGGTCGCAGCCGCCCTCGCACCCTACGGTGAGGTGCGGGTGGTTGGTGCTGGCCCGGGGGCGACGCTCATTGACGGGCCCGCGAAGGCGGCGGAGTGATCGAAACCCGAGCACCCGGCAAACTCTTCATCCTTGGCGAATATGCGGTCGTCGAACCGGGTCACGCGGCCGTGCTGGTCGCCGTCGACCGGTGCATCACCGTGCGCCTCACCCCCGCCCGTGACGGAGAATCAGGGGTATCACTCGAAGCGGTCAGCCCACACGTGCGAGCAGCAATCGGCGTGGTCGAAGCCCTGCGCGCGCACCGAAACCTCCCACACCGCCCGTTTCAGGTGCACATCACCAGCGAACTCGAAGATGAATCGGGCCGCAAATACGGTCTCGGTTCCTCCGCAGCCGTCACCGTCGCGGTCATCACCGCCGCGCTCACCCACTACGGCATCGCACACCATGACCGTGAACGGTTCCAGCTTGCCCTGCTCGCCACCCTCGAGGTGAGCCCCCGAGCATCAGGCGGTGATCTCGCTGCGAGTGTCACCGGCGGCTGGGTGCGGTACGTCTCCCCCGATCGCGCCGTGCTCGCTGCGGTGCACGCAGAGCACGGGCTCACCGCAGCCCTCGCACACGAGGCGTGGAAAACCTGCGTTGTTGAGCGGCTCCCCACCCCCACCAGCCTGCGCCTGCTCGTCGGGTGGACGGGAGAACCCGCGTCAACCGAATCGCTCGTTGGCCAGGTCGCCGCGGCAGGAGACTCCGCGGCCCCCACGAACTCCCCCACGAACAGCACCAACATCGGCGGCACGACCCGCACCGAGCAAAGCACCAAGCAAAGCACCGACAGAGAGGCGCGGCCACAGCGTGACACGTTCCTCGCTGACAGCGATGCCTGCGTGGAACGGTTTGTGACTGCCCTGCGAGCTGACGACGCTCAGGCCATGCAGCGCGAAGTGACGCGCGCGCGATCCTTGCTCGCCAACCTCGCAGCCGCAAGCGGCATCACCATTGAAACCAGCGAACTGAAAGACCTCTGCGAAATCGCAGAACGGCACGGTGCCGCAGCAAAACCTTCAGGCGCCGGTGGAGGTGATTGCGGTATCGTGCTGGCAGGAGCACACGTCGACGCGGGCCGCCTGGCCAGCGATTGGCTGCAGCACCAGATTATTCCGCTCGACCTCAGGGTGACCGACACGCACGGCACGACAGAAGGGGGCACGCATGGCAACTGAACCAGCCCATGTGCGGGCCGCCCGCAAAGACGACCACGTGCAACTCGCCACCGAGCAGCGTGCCGACCAGCAGCCACGCAACGACTTCGACGACGTCGAGTTCATGCACCACGCCCTCGGCGGCATCAGCGCCGATGCGGTATCACTGCGCACCACGGTCGACGCCTGGGAGTGGCAGGCTCCGTTGTACATCAACGGTATGACCGGCGGCACCGACCAGACCGGCGCGATCAACCGTGAACTCGCGATCGCTGCTCGCGAGACCGGGCTGCCTGTCGCATGTGGCTCAGTCTCGATCGCTCTTGATGCCCCAGACGACCGCGCCATTCAGCACAGTTTCCGCGTGCTGCGTGACGAAAACCCAGACGGGTTTATCATGGCGAACCTCGGGGTGGGGCGCGGCGCCGATGACGCGAAACGCGCGGTCGACCTGCTCGAGGCCAACGCACTGCAGGTGCACCTGAACTCGGTACAAGAAACCGTGATGCCTGAGGGCAGCCGCAACTTCTCGGACTGGCAGCGCTCCGTCGAAACACTCGTGGCAGGCTCTCCCGTACCCGTCATCGTGAAAGAAGTCGGGTTTGGGCTCAGTCGCCGCACGCTCACGCACCTCACCAACCTCGGCGTGCGGGTCGCCGATGTCAGCGGCAAAGGCGGCACCGACTTCCTCCGCATCGAAGACGCCCGGCGAGACAACACCATCGGCAGCTTCGCGATGATGCGCGGCTACGGGCAGTCAGCCGCTGCCTGCCTGCTTGACGCCCCCGCAGACGCACCGCAGCTGCTCGCCTCAGGCGGAGTGCGTGACCCGTTCGACGTGGTGAAAGCGCTCGCGCTCGGCGCCGCAGCGGTCGGCGTGGCCGGCACGTTCCTCGCTGCTGTGCAGCGCGGCGGGGCCGACACCCTCGTGCCGCTCGTGCAGCGCTGGCAGCAGCAGATCGCTCAGATCATGGCGTTACTGGGCGCCTCACGCCCGACCGAACTGCAACACACCGATGTGCTGGTGCGCGGTAGTCTCGCCGAATTCTCACGACTTCGCGGCATCGACCTCGCCGCGCTCGCCCGTCGCTCAGACGCGCGACCCTTCGCGCACCCTGACGCACCGGCGTCACCCCCGTCAGTTGCACCTGAGGAGCCACACCGATGAAGAACGCTGCAACGTTCGCCACCGAAGTCCCCACCCGCTGGGTGGGCCCGCTGCGTGTGAGCGGGGAAGCCGTCGCGCCAGGACTCCCCCACGCTGAGATCTCCGTTCCACTGGCCACCTACGAGACCCCGCTGTGGCCCTCCGTTGGTCGCGGCGCAAGCATCTCACGCGAGATCGAGGGCGGCATTCGCACCACGGTGATCGGTGAGCGCATGACCCGATCGGTGCTCTTCACCACGGCAGGCGCCCACGAAGCGTTTCGCGGCGCGCAGGTGATCCAGGATCGCTTTGCCGAACTGCAAGCGGTGGTGTCGCAGGGCAGTCGTCACGCGCGCCTCATCGAAGCTCACCCCGAGGTGGTCGGAAACCTGCTGTTTGTGCGGTTTGCGTTCACCACCGGTGACGCGTCAGGCCACAACATGGTGACGAACGCGTCTGACGCCCTCATGGAACGCATTTTGTCATGGCAGATCGGCCTCGAATACGGCTCCATTTCGGGCAACTTCTGCTCAGACAAGAAAGCCACCGCGGTCAATGGCATCCTCGGCCGCGGCCGCAACGTGGTTGCCGATATTTTGCTGCCGCACGAGGTCGTTGAGCGTCGACTCCGCACCACCGCCACCCAGATGGCTGACCTCGTCGTGCGAAAGAACCTCGTCGGCAGCACCATTGCCGGTGCGATTCGCTCGGCAAACGCACACTACGCCAACATGTTGCTCGCGTTCTACCTGGCAACCGGGCAAGACGCAGCAAACATTGTGGAGGGTTCGCAAGGCATCACCTACGCCGAGGCCCGCGACGAAGGGCTCTACTTCTCATGCAGTTTGCCGCACCTCATCGTCGGTACGGTAGGCAACGGCAAACACCTGACCCAGATCAACGACGCGCTCGAACAGCTCGGGTGCCGAGACGATCGCGAACCGGGCGAGAACGCACGCCGCCTTGCCTCACTCATGGCAGCGACCGTGCTGTGCGGTGAGCTGTCACTGCTTGCCGCGCAGACCAACCCCGGCGAACTCATGGCCACGCACCTGCTCATGGAGCGAAAGGAACAGCAGTCTTCATGACCACCCCGACCCCGATCGGCATTCACGACCTCGAGCTGGCAACCACCCACTACGTGGTCGCGCTCGACGACCTCGCTGCCAGCAACGGCACAGACCCGGCGAAGTACCGCCTCGGGCTCGGCCAGGATCAAATGAGCTTCCCCGCCCCGGATGAGGACATCATCACCATGGGCGCCGCAGCCGCAGCCCCGCTCATCGAACGCAACGGCACCGAGGGCATCCGCACCCTGATTTTCGCGACCGAGTCCGGTGTCGACCAGTCGAAAGCTGCCGGCGTTTCGGTCCACCGCCTGCTTGGGCTACCAAACGACGTGCGCGTGGTCGAGTTTAAGCAGGCCTGCTACGGTGGCACCGCCGCCCTGCAAGCCGCCATCGGCATGGTGAGCCGTCACCCGCACGAACGGGTGCTGATCATCTCGAGTGACGTCGCCCGCTACGAGCTCGACAGCCCCGGCGAACCCACTCAGGGAGCGGGCGCAGTAGCGATGCTCATCGGCGCGTCCCCTGCGCTGCTCGAAATCGAGCCGACCGCGGGGCTCTTCACCGACGACGTCGACGATTTCTGGCGCCCCAACGACTCCACCACCGCGGTGGTCGACGGTGCACTCTCGGTCAGCGCCTACCTTGACGCGCTCACCGGCGCCTGGGACAACCTGCAGGCGCAGGGCGGCCCGCACATCGACAGCATCGACCGGCTGCTCTACCACCAGCCCTTCACCAAGATGGCGAAAAAGGGCCAAGCACACCTGGCGAGCCACGTCGGCAGCGAACTCGACGTCACCCTCCCCGGAGAGAACCCGAGCGGTGGCCGCGACACCGGGCTCGCGCTGGGCACGCTCTACAACCGTCGCCTCGGCAACACCTACACCGCGTCGGTATTTGCGGGGCTCGCGTCACTGCTGCACCAGGATGACTCCCTCGAGGGCAAGCGCATCGGGCTGTTCAGTTACGGCTCGGGCAGCGTGAGCGAGTTCATCACGGGTATCGTGCAACCCGGCTACTTCGATCCGAGCCGCGCTGAACGCTTCTACGCCGAACTCGACGCACGCGAGCCGCTCGACATCGCACGCTACCGCGAGCTGCATGCAACGGAGCTGTCAAGCGCTGTCGACATGGAAACCCCACGGGTCACCACCGGTACCTACCGATTCGCCGGCATCAGCGGTCAGGCGCGCCAGTACGAGCGCGTCGACCCCTCGGCACCGGCCGCGTAGCCCGCAAGGCTACGCGCGGAACGCACAACGCCCAGGCGAGCAACCTGCTCTCGCCTGGGCGTTGTGTTTCGTGCGAGGCGGCTGGCGTTAGCCTTCGGCTGAGCCCGCGCGCTCAAGCACGAGCTCACGCACGCGAGCCGCGTCGGCTTGGCCGCGCATCGCCTTCATCACGGCCCCGATAACGGCTCCGGCGGCCTGTACCTTGCCGTCGCGAATCTTCTCCAGCACATCAGGCTGCTGCGCAAGCGCCGCATCGATCGCCTCAATGAGAGCGCCATCGTCAGACACGATCGCAAGCCCGCGCGCCTCGACGATCTCATCGGCGGTGCCTTCACCATCAATAATGCCCTGCAGTACCTGGCGTGCGAGCTTGTCGTTCAGGGTGCCCGCATCAACCAGGGTCACCACCGAAGCAATCTGCTCGGGGGTGATCAGGTCGGTCGGTTCTGCGCCGCGCTCGTTGGCGATACGAGCGATTTCACCCGTCCACCACTTGCGTGCGGTCTGCGGTGGCACGTTCGCCGCCACCGTTGCCTCAATCGCATCAACGAGGCCAGCGTTCACCACATCGCGGAACTCCAGCGCCGAGAACTGCCACTCCTCACGCAGCCGGCGGCGGCGCAGGGTGGGATGCTCGGGCAGCGCCGCACGCAACTCCTCGATGAGCTCACTCGAGGGTGCGATCGGTGGAATATCGGGCTCGGGGAAGTAGCGGTAGTCGTCAGCGTCGCTCTTCGGGCGGCCCGGTGAGGTCTCGCCCGTGTCTTCGTGCCAGTGTCGGGTCTCCTGCACGATGGTGCCACCCTCAGACAGGATCTGCGCCTGACGCTGAATCTCAAAACGCACGGCCCGCTCAATCGACCGCAAGGAGTTGACGTTCTTCGTCTCGGTGCGGGTGCCGAGCACGCTCATGCCCGCGTGCTCATTGCCGCGTGGCCTGAGCGACACGTTCGCGTCACAGCGAATATTGCCGCGCTCCATGCGCGCATCAGAGACGCCGAGCGCCACCACAATGTCACGAATCGTTGACACGTACGCCGCAGCGATCTCAGGGGTGTCTGCCTCGCCACCGAAAATGGGTCGCGTGACGATCTCGACCAGCGGCACCCCGGCACGGTTGTAGTCGACGAGTGAATACTCGGCGCCCTGAATGCGACCGGTTGAGCCACCCACGTGGTTCAACTTGCCGGCGTCTTCCTCCATGTGCGCACGCTCAATCGGCACCTGCACGACGCGCCCTGACGCCAGCTCAATCTCGACCTGACCGTCGTACGCGATCGGGTCGTCTGCCTGCGAGATCTGGTAGTTCTTTGACAGGTCTGGGTAGAAGTAGTTCTTGCGGGCGAAACCCGACAGCTCCTGGATCTTGCAGCCCAGTGCGAGGCCGAGGCTGATCGAATAGCGCACCGCCTCGTCGTTCACCACCGGCAGTGATCCTGGCAGCCCCAAGCAGACCGGCGTCACGTTCGTGTTCGGGTCAGACCCGAATTCGTTTGGTGCGGCGCTGAACATCTTCGTTTTGGTGTTCAGTTCGACGTGCACCTCAAGCCCAATCACCGGCTCGTAGAGTTCGAGCGCGCGATCGAAATCCATAATCTTTGTCTTTGCCATTACGCGCCAGCCTTTCCGGTCGTCATCGCGCTATACGACGGCACCCTCGTATAGAACGGGGCACCGTCACGCTCGGTGATGAGTGACTCCACCGCCGCAGCCGTGGTGAACAGGCGCGCATCTTCGTATGCGGGAGCCAGCAGCTGCAAGCCCACCGGCAGCGAGTCTTCGTCGGCGACACCGACCGGCAGCGACAGGCCGGGAATACCCGCCATATTTGCCGGAATGGTCGTCGCATCGTTGAGGTACGTCTGCATCGGGTCGCTTTCAACCCGGCCGAGCTGCCACGCGGTGGTGGGAGCGGTCAGCGAAGCAATTACGTCAACCTTGGCAAAGGCGTCAGCGAAATCACGCTGGATCAGGGTGCGCACCTTCTGGGCGCTGCCGTAGTAGGCGTCGTAATACCCGGCCGACAGGGCGTAGGTGCCGAGAATGATGCGGCGCTTCGCTTCGGCGCCGAAGCCGGCAGCACGGGTTGCGCTCATCACATCTTCCACCGTGCCACCGCCGTCTGGGGTGACCCGCAGGCCGTATCGCACAGAATCGTATTTAGCGAGGTTGCTCGATGCCTCAGCGGGGTGCAGCAGGTAGTACGCCGCAACCGCATACTCGAAGTGCGGCGCGTCGATCTCAACCACTTCCGCACCCTGCGCGGTCAGCAGGGCAACGGCCTCATCAAACCGCGCCTTCGCACCGGCCTGCACCCCGTCAAGCATGAGCTGCTTCACCAGGCCAACTTTGAGTCCCTTCAGCGACTCACCGGCAGCCCCAGCGCGGGCAGCGGCAGCCATTGAGGGCCACTCATGGCGCAGCGATGTCGCGTCATGGTGGTCGTGGCCGGCAATCACATCCTGCAGCAGTGCCGCATCGAGCACGGTGCGCGCGCACGAGCCCACCTGATCCAAGGATGAAGCCAAGGCGATGGCGCCGTACCGGCTCACCCCGCCATAAGTCGGCTTGAAGCCAACCGTGCCGGTGAAGGCCGCGGGCTGACGAATCGACCCGCCCGTGTCGGAGCCAAGCGCAACCGGCGCTTCGAACGCGGCAACCGCCGCCGCGGAGCCGCCGCCAGAGCCGCCCGGCACGCGAGTGAGATCCCAGGGGTTGTGCACCGCGCCATACGCGGAATTCTCGTTGGCGGAGCCCATCGCGAACTCATCCATGTTGGTCTTGCCGATGTTCACCAGCCCCGCCTCGCGGGCTTTCGCGACCACCGTCGCGTCAAACGGCGAACGGTAGCCTTCGAGAATCTTCGACCCTGCCGTGGTGGGCATGTCGGTGGTCACCAGCACGTCTTTGATCGCGAGGGGCACGCCAGCGAGCGGGCCGAGCTCCTCGCCGCGGCTGCGCCGAGCGTCGACGTCGGCGGCAGCGGCAAGCGACGCCTCAGCGTCGACCGCAAGAAACGCGTTGAGTTCACCGTCAACCTCAGCAATACGGTCGAGGTGCGCCTGCGCCGCTTCCACCGCAGACACCTCGCCCGCAGCGATCTGCTGGCCAAGCTCGGCAGCGGTGATCGTGGTCAGTTCAGTCATCGTGCTGCCCCCTACTGTTCTTCGCCAAGGATCGACGACACACGGAACATTCCGTCTGCCGCATCGGGTGCGTTTGCGAGCGCCTGGTCGCGTGTCAACACGTCAGCAACCTCGTCGGGACGCGTCACGTTCTGCAGAGGAATGGGGTGGCTCGTTGCCGGCACATCGGCTCCAGCGACCTCGGCAACCTTCGCGACGTGCGTCAAGATTGAGCTGAGTTCGGCGGTGAGGCCTTCGATTTCGTCCTTGGTGAGGGCGATCCGAGCGAGCCCTGCGAGATGTTCGACAGTTGCCGACGTGATCTCACGGCTCGCACCAGTGGTTTCAGACATGCTGCTCCCATACGAGTGGTCGAGTGAACCTCACTATCCTATCCCGCTTGCCCCCACTCGCCTGTGTCGCTCACTCGCCGCGC
>CAZJOZ010000002.1:64573-68241 GCA_964547775.1 uncultured Leucobacter sp. | reverse complement strand
GGGTTGCGTCTGCTTCGCTTCGGGCACTCTCGCTCTTTCTGTCACTCGGGCAGGGTCAGGGCTTCGGGTCCCTGGGTGACCAGCACGGTGAACTGTGCGGCGTCGAGCACGGGAATGCCGAGTTCTTCGGCCTTTGCCAGTTTGGAACCGGCGCCCGGGCCGGCGGCGACATAGTCGGTCTTTTTCGAGACGCTTGAAGCGGCTTTGCCTCCGGCAGCGATAATCGCTTCTTTCGCGCTGTCTCGGGTATACCCGTCGAGGGTGCCGGTGGCGACGACCGTGAGCCCCTCGAGCACACCGCCGGCGGTGACGTGCCCGCCGGGTCCGGGGTGTCCTGGAATGCTCCACTGCACGCCCGCCGCAGCCCAGCGGTCGACGATCTCGAGGTGCCAGTCCACCGCGAACCACTCCTTGAGGGACTGAGCGATCGTCTCCCCCACTCCTTCCACCTGCGCCAGTTCTTCGGCGGTCGCGTCACGAATCGCGTCGAGTGACCCGAACCAGTCGGCGAGCGCGCGGGCCGCGACGGGGCCAACGTGGCGAATGTTCAGCGCAACCAGCAGGCGCCACAGGGGTTTGGTTTTTGCTTTTTCGAGTTCGGCGAGCAGGGTTTCTGCGTCTTTTGATGGCAGGACGCGTTCGTGATCCTTGCGAATGCCAGCTGCGCGACGCTCGGCGGCGGTCTTCTGCTCCCACCCGGGCGGGTAGACCCGTTCAACCCGTTGGAACGGTTTGCGAACCCGTTCGGCGCCGCTTGCCTCATCGCGGATGGGTTCACCGGTTTCGCTGTCGCGCACCACCACTTCGATGGGCACGAGCTGCTCGAGGGTGAGGTCAAACAGAGCAGCCTCGGTGACGAGCGGCGGTTCAGCCGGGTATTGGGGCTGGGTCAGCGCCGCAGCGGTGATCTCGCCCAGCACCTCCACGTCGAGTGCGCCGCGGGAGCCGATGTGTTCTACGCGCCCGCGCACCTGAGCGGGGCACGACTTCGCGTTTGGGCAGCGCAGGTCGATATCGCCCTCTTTCATGGCTCGCAGTGGGGTGCCGCACTCGGGGCATTCGGTGGGCATCACCCATTCCCGCTCGCTGCCGTCACGCAGTTCCACGACCGCGCCGAGCACTTCGGGGATCACATCGCCAGCTTTTCGCAGCACCACCGTGTCGCCAATGCGCACGCCCTTTGCTTTCACCACCTGCTGATTGTGCAGGGTTGCCTGGCTCACCGTGGACCCTGCCACCCGTACGGGTTGCATGACGGCGTACGGGGTGGCGCGGCCGGTGCGGCCGATGCCCACTCGAATGTCGAGCAGCTTCGTGTGCACTTCTTCGGGCGGGTACTTATAGGCGATCGCCCAGCGGGGTGCGCGGCTCGTTGCACCCAACTCGTCGTGCAATGCGAGCTCATCGACCTTCACGACAATGCCGTCAATCTCATGCTCAAAGTCGTGGCGTGCCTCACCCGAGGCGGTGACAAAGTCAAGCACCTCCTCGACGGTGTCGAACACACGCGAGTGCGGTGAGACGGGCAACCCCCACGAGGCGAGCAGCGCGTATGCGTCGCTCTGGCTCGTGAACTCGGGGTGCTGCCAGGCACCGATGCCGTGCACGTAGAGCGACAGACGGCCGAGCCGCTCCCTCATCAGGGCCAGCTCCGTGTCATTCTTCTTCTCGGCGCGCTGCCTGAGGCTCCCTGCCGCAGTGTTCCGGGCATTCGCAAACTCCGGGTATCGCACGGTGATGTGATCCTCGGCGACTCCCTTGGCCCGCTGCTCTGCGGCGAACGCCTCCTGCAGTTCGTGTTGACGCTGATTCAACGATTCGAAGTCGTGGGTGCTGAGGAACACCTCTCCCCTGGCTTCGAAAAACTCCGGAATACCGTCGCCGGAGAGCCTCTGCGGGATGACCGGCAGAAAAGGCAGATTTTCGGTGATGTTCTCGCCGACCCGGCCATCGCCGCGGGTGGCTGCTGATTCCAGCGTGCCGTTGCGGTAGGCGAGGCTCAGCGCCAGCCCATCAATCTTGAGTTCGCACAACCAGCGCACCGCGCGCCCGGCCGCAGCGGTGGTCTTCTCGAGCCACTCACGCAACTCATCCAGGCTGAACACATTGTCGAGGCTCAGCATGCGTTCGGCATGCTCATGCTCAGGGAACCCCGCCGAGACAATCGCGGCGCCCACCTGCCGTGTGGGGCTGTCGAGCCCCGCCAGCTCGGGGAACGCGCGCTCGATCGCCTCGAGTCGACGCACCAGCTCGTCGTACTCGGCGTCGGAGACCAGGCTCACGCCCTCGCTGTGGTACGACACTCGATAGCGTTCAATCTCGTCGGCCAGACGCTCACTCTCGGCACGCGCTACCTCGAAATCGTGCAGCTCAGGCGCCGCTTCCGCCCCTTCAGGCGACGACGCTGGCATCGAATTCTGGTCTTCAGGCTGCGAAGTGTTCACCCTGCCAGTGTAGATCTCCGGATACGGTCAGAGAGGGTCCCGTAGAATGTCGGGGTGAAGATTCTTGCGGCCATGAGCGGAGGCGTTGACAGCGCCGTCGCGGCCGCGCGCGCGGTTGACGCCGGTCATGACGTGGTCGGCGTGCACCTCGCGCTCAGCCGAATGCCCGGCACGCTCCGCACCGGTTCCCGTGGCTGCTGCACCATCGAAGACTCCATGGATGCGCGCCGCGTCGCGGGGTTGCTCGACATTCCCTTCTACGTGTGGGATTTCAGTGAGCGCTTCGCCGAAGACGTGGTCGACGATTTCGTGTCTGAGTATGCTGCGGGGCGCACCCCCAACCCGTGCCTGCGCTGCAACGAGAAGATTAAATTTCAGGCGCTGCTCGACAAGGCCATCGCCCTCGGCTTCGACGCGGTCGCGACCGGTCACTACGCCACCATCGTTGACGGGCCGCAGGGCCGTGAGCTCCATCGCGCCTCGGCCTGGGCGAAAGATCAGTCCTACGTGCTTGGCGTGTTGACGGCCGAGCAGTTGGCGCACTGCTACTTCCCGCTCGGTGACACCCCGTCAAAGCAGCTCGTCCGTGCCGAAGCAGCAGAGCGCGGCATCCAGATCGCGCAGAAACCTGACAGCCACGACATCTGCTTCATTCCCGACGGTGACACTCGCGGCTGGCTCGACGAACGACTCGAACGCACACCCGGTGACATCGTCACCGAAGACGGCGAAGTAATCGGCACGCATGACGGCGCACTCGGTTACACCGTTGGTCAGCGCAAAGGCCTCGCAATCGGTAGGCCCGCCCCTGACGGAAAGCCTCGCTACGTGCTGTCCATTCGCCCGGTCTCGAACCAGGTCGTGGTCGGCTCGAAATCACAGCTCGCGGTGACCCGCATTGCCGGCGGTCGGTACAGCCTCACCGGCGATCCCGGGTTTCCACTCGACGAAACGTTCGCCTGCGAGGTGCAGATCCGCGCCCATGCTGACCCGGTGCCCGCGTTTGCGCGCCTCGTCGAAATCGACGAGGCCAGCCGCACGGAACAGCACCGCGCCGACGCAAGCCACGAAATCGTCGTCGACATCGACCGCGAGCACGCGGAACCGCTTGAAGGGGTCGCCCCCGGGCAGAGCGCCGTGCTGTACATCGGCACCCGCGTCATCGGTCAGTTCACGATCGACCGGGCGCTCGCCGACGAACCGGCAACCGCACGCTAGGTACGG
>CAZJOZ010000002.1:15017-64473 GCA_964547775.1 uncultured Leucobacter sp. | reverse complement strand
GTTCACGATCGACCGGGCGCTCGCCGACGAACCGGCAACCGCACGCTAGGTACGGCCGGGGCGCTCGACGCTCGACGTTCGGCGTTCGGCGTTCGATGCTCGGCGCGACGCTCGATGCTTTTCGCGATGCGCGGCCAGGAGCTACAGCTAGCTCAGGCCAGCAGCACGCGCACGTTCGACCGCTTCAGGCAAGGCGTCAAGCACTCGTTGCAGGTCGTCGTCGGTCGTGTCGTGGTGCAGGGTGAAACGCAGTGAACCGCGCGCAGTTGCTTCGGGAACCCCCATCGCAAGGAGCACGTGAGACACTTCTGCCACCCCCGCCTGGCAGGCTGAGCCGACCGATGCTGACACCCCGTGCTGATCCAGCAGGAACACGAGCGAATCGCCCTGACACCCGTCGAAGGTGAAGTGCGCATTGCCCGGCAGTCGCGAAACGGGTGAGCCTCGCAGCACGGCGCCGGGAGCTGCGGAGAGTACCCCAGCGATGAATCGGTCGCGCTGTTCGGTGAGCTCTGCCATGCGTTCCGCATAACCGGACCGGTACGCCTCGCGAAGGGCCGCCGCGAACGCGACCGCGCCCGCTACGTTCTGCGTGCCGGAGCGGGCACGCTGCTGGGACCCACCGTGAAGGAGCGGGTCGAGCGCGGCGGTACGAGACAGCAGCAGCGCGCCAACCCCCACCGGACCACCGATCTTGTGCGCAGACAGCGACAACGCGTCGGCGCCGAGTGCGGAAAAATCAATGGTGATCTGGCCGAGCGCAGCCACCGCGTCAACATGCACCGGCACGTGTGCAGCTCGCGCGACCCGCACGAGCTCCTGCACCGGTGAGACGGTGCCGACCTCGTTATTCGCCCACAGAAACGAGCACACCGCGATGCGGTCTGCGCCGATCCGGTCGATCGCCTCAGCCAGTGCGTGCGGTGTCACCGCGCCATACGCATCAATGGGAATGGTCTCAAGGATCGCGCCCTGCGCATCACGCAACCACTCCGCAGCCTCTATCGTTGCGTGGTGTTCTCCCTCGGCAATGAGCACCACCGTTCTCGCGCCATCAGACGCTCGCTTCGCAGCCCAGTACATGCCCTTCAACGCGAGGTTGATCGATTCCGTGCCACCGCCGGTTAAGGTCACCATTGCCGGGTCACACCCCAGCAGCGCGGCAATCTCCGCCCGAGCTGCTTCAAGCATGTCGCTCGCTGATTGCCCGTGCCCGTGAGTCGATGCCGGGTTTCCCGTGAGTTCCAGTGCGCGCAGATACTCCTCACGCACTGCGGCAGGCATGGGCGTCGTCGCCGCGTGATCGAGGTAGACCCGCATCGCTGGGGCGTTCCCTAGTAGAGCAGGTTTGCGAGGCGCGTGCGCGCCGCCGCGACGCGAGGATCACTTGCACCGACGACGTCGAACAGTTCGACCAGACGCTCACGTACCGCGGCGCGCTGTGCATCATCGGCATCAAGAGCCGCGAACAGGTCGAGGAGACGCAGAAACGCGTCTTCGACGTGCCCACCCGATACGTCAAGATCAGCCACCACGAACTGCGCTTCCGGGTTCATCGGCTCGGCTGCGGCGCGCTGACGTGCCGCCTCAGCATCGACGTGCTGCAAGCGGTTGAGCAGCTTCACCTGGGTCAACGCCGCACGGGCTTCATGATCCGCGGGTGCCTTCAAAAGCACCTGCTCGTACGCCTCGACCGCAGCCCCATAATCACCGCGCTCGATCGCTTCGAGAGCCTCGGCGTGCGCCGGATTCACCTGAGGTTCCGCGGGCTCCCCCGCCTCACCAGCGTCGGGAGCATTCGCCATGCCATTCACACCCTGCTGTGCGGCCAACTGCAGCAACTGACCAAAGACCTCGCGCACCTGCTGTTCAGGAACGGCCCCCTGGAACAAGGGCACCGGTCGCCCGCCCACCAGCGCAACAACCGTCGGGATCGACTGTGCCTGGAACGCCTGTGCAAGCCCCGGGTTGGCGTCAACATCGACCTTGGCAAGCACCAGACGGCCGCCAAGTTCGGCGGTGACCTTTTCAAGAATCGGGCCGAGAGTTTTGCACGGCTGGCACCATTCGGCCCACAGGTCGACGACGATCGGCACCACGGCTGACAGCTGCACGATCTGTTCGAAGGTCTGGTCGGTCATGTCGAACACGAGTGACGGCACGTCGACAACCTGACCCCGAGATGGTTGACCGGGGCCAGCCGACGTTGCCGGCGCAGCCGGTGCGCCTGCACCCGCTTGCGGTGATGCTGAGGCGAGATGACTCAGGTCAACTGCGCCACCGCTAAAGCGTTCTGGAATTTGCTGAGACATGATGCCTCCCCTTCCTCACTTAATTACTCGCTGCGACGAGGTCGCTGGTGTAGCCGAGCAACTGGATCTGGCCGCCGGTCGTTGCCCCAGGCACGTAGAACAGGAGCTGGTGCGCCACAACACTGACCAATCGATCCTGCTGCCCTTCGAGACCGCTCAGCGCTGACAGGCTCTTCGGAACCGTCGGCCGCCACCTCGTGTCACCCTCCGGCTCTTCGACACGGCTCTCCATCACGGTCGTCGCGACGAGCGCGCCGCCCGCTCCGGTCGACAGGGCAACGATCCTGGAATCAGACTGTTCGGCCGTCACCGAGTAGGTAATCGCCTGACCCGCCGACGACGCGGCCTCGGTTGACTGCGCCACCCATGCCGCACCGCTGCGTTGCAGCAGCGTGTCATCCTCGGAGTCAAACAGTGCTGCTTCTTCGGTGTCGGTGTTGCCGACCAACAGCGACGCATAGGCGGGACCAACCTCGCCCGGCGTCATCACCAGGTTTGCGGCATCATTCGCGAGACGCGCGGTGCCCTCTTCAGCAGGCGCCGCCTCTGGCATCGTAATGCCACCGCGCAACGCGATCACCCTCGACACCAGGTACTGGGAATGGGGGCTCGCCTGGGTCATGATGAGGGCCAGGGAGGGTGCTGCGTCGGCAGCGACGTCAGTGTTCTCCTCGCCTTCCTCGGCACTCTCCGCATCGTCTGTCGCCTCGTCATCTGAGGGCTCAGCGGAACTCGCTGACGCAACAACGACAAACACCGTGCGGGGCCATGACTCTGTGCTCTGCACCAGCTGGTATCCCAGGGTCTCCGACGTGATTCGGGGCACCAGCACCTCGTAGTCGCTCACCGCTTTGCGAATGGTGTAGTTCGCTTCTCGTTCGGCGAGGGCATCCCCTACGAATCGTGCGTCAAGACCATCAGGGTCGAGATTCTGATCGGCTTCGGCCGCGATGCGCTCGACATCTTTCAACACTCGATCGATCTGGCTCTGCGTCACCGGCACCGGCGCGAGTGACGAGGCAGGGGTTTCTGGCGCAGTCGTTTCAACGATTTCTTCTTCTGCGCCCGGCATCTCGGGCCACAGGTGAGGCGAACAACCGGTCAGGCCCACCGCGGCGGCGAGCGCCAGCGCAGGGAGCGCGAAACGACGAGGAGCCCGTGCACGACGTTCGCGGGTGGTATCAACCGGGGCGTCGTTCCCGTCAGTGCCCTGCGGCGTCACTCCGTCATTGGAAGTTCCGGTGCTCTTGCTCGCCTCAGGTCCCTCAATCGCACCAGCCGAATCAGCGGTGTCAGCGTCACCGGGGTCACCAGCGTGTCCGGTGACACCCGCTGACGCTGACGAACCAGCGGCACTCGAAGCCGAAGCTGCAGACGAAGACCTCTTTCGCTTCGCGTCGCCCAAGACGTTTCGGATACCGATCAGTGGCCCCTTCCGGCCGCGACGGGGCCCGAGCCCGCGACGGTCATGATCAACGGCAAGCAGATACAGAATCGCCCCCACCAGGGCAAGAACGCCGCCCGCCACCATCAGCGGGCCCGCCCACGGGGCGCGACGGTCTTGAATCCACTCCAGTGACACTTTCACTGGTGCTTCTGTCGAGGCTTTCACCAGCACCGCCTGGTCAGGTTTCAGACTGACGGGCATGCGCACCGACACCGCATTCGATGAGGTGGAAAGTTCTGGTGCCTGGGTCTCGGTGCCGTCGGAGGCAAGTTCAGCTGCCGCTTCAACGGTGCGCTCTTCGAGCCACAGATCACTGCCGACTGGGGATGGCGCCTCGATCACCGGCGCATTCGTGTCGGCGTCGTCTGACGCATCCGCCTCGGCCTCTTCTTCGGCTTCGAGGTCGATGCCCATTCGCTCGGCGTAGGCGAGCAGTGCGTCACGGTCTGGCTGGACCGCTGAGGCAACGGCTGCCGTTGCTGATGCGTCGAGGTCAAGAGCTTCGTGCGCGAACGGAGCAGCCCAGGCCTCGACGTCTCGCTCATGACCGATCGCAATAAATGGATCGACACCGGTCACCGACACATTCGCCTGCCCCTCCACCTGCGTGAACAGCGGAGCAGGAATCACGGCGAGACCGTGTTCGTTGCTCAGGTCGGCGCTGTAGCTCACCAGGCGCGGGCCGGCGAGAAACGTCGTCTGCCCGATGCCGAGAATGAGCAAGATACCCGACAGCACGAGCGCGGAAATTGCAAGCACAAACCTCATGACGAGATCCTCTCAATTTCACCTTCTTGGCGCACCGCACTCAGCTGAACGCACACTTCAGCTTTCTAACGTACCGGAGACGGCAGGATATCCCCTGAAAAGGCACCATGATCTTGGATGATTCGCACAGAGGATGCTCTGTCTCATGACCTATCATGGGGATTCGAGCAGTCTGACTTCATGCGCGCACCAGCGTCGCACCCTTACCCCCAGGAGCACCTGTGACCGACGCAGAACCGCAGTTTACCCAGTCGCTGCGAGGGTATAACAAGGCCGAGGTAGACCTACACCTGGCTTCGCTCACCGAACAGATCAGCACCCTGCAGTCGTATGTGCAGTCGCTGCAGGTGGCACACCAGCAAGAGGTGCAGAACTCTGAGGAGCAGCGCGCACTGATCGCCGACCTGCAGAGCCAGGTTGCAGAGCTCGGCGCAAGCGGCTATTCGGGGCTTGGGTTACGCGTTGAGAAGAGTCTGCTGCACGCAGAGCAGCACGCCCACACGCTGATGGCGCAGGCAGACGCCGACGCCGAGAAGTTGCGCAAGCAGACCGAAACGGAGACCCGTCGTCTCCTGCAGCACGCGCAAACTCGTGCAGACGAACTCGTCACCACTGCGACCGAACATGCGGAACGGCTCGTCGCCGATGCGCAGGCCGAGGCAGAGCAACTGACCTCCAACGCCAACGCCCTGGCGACCCAGGTGACGAGCGAAGCTGAGGCTGCTGCCACTGCCCAGACTGCGGCAGCCACCGCGGAGTCACAGACCGCGCTCGAGGCTGCCAAAGCTGAAGCTGCCGCGTTGCTCTCTGCTGCCGAAGCCGAAGCAGAGCGGGTCACGTCGGCTGCACGCGCGGAGGCTGCAGCCCAGCGGGCAGCAGCCGAACAGGCCGCGGCTGAGCTTGCGACCGAGCGAGAAACGCTCGAGCGCGAAGCAGCGCTGGAGCGAACCCGCATTGAAACCGAAGCTGAACGTGCCCGGGCTGCATTCGCCGAACAAATGCAGCGTCAGGAAGCCGAACTCGCTTCGTCGTATGCCGAGCGGGAGGCGGCGCTTCGTGAAGAAATGAGCGCGCTTCGTCTCACGCTCACCGATGAGCTCGAGAGCATGCGTGCGCAGACCGCTCAGGAGCGTGCCGAACACGAGCAGCGCATCGCTGACGAGCGCGCCGTGCACGAGCAGCGGCTCGCGGCCGAGGCGCAGCAGCACGCTGAACGTCTCGAAAGCGAGCGCGCCGCACACGAAGCCCACCTGGCACAGTTGCTTGCCACCGCAGAAGCTGAGATCGCCTCGAAGAACGAGCAGGCAGCGCTTGAGCGTGAGCGTCTGGCGCAGGCTGCAGCAGACAGCATCGCCGCCGACCGTGCGGCGCATGATCAGCAGATCACTGATGAACTTGCCCAGCACGACAACGCACTGCACAGCGAGATTGAAGCGCACGAGGCAAAGATCGCCAAAGAACGACAGGCACACGACGAGCAACTCGCGCGGGAGCGCGCGGAACACGAACATGCGCTTCAGTCCGAGCTTGAAACTCACGAGGCAAAGATCGCCAAAGAACGACAGGCACACGACGAGCAACTCGCGCGGGAGCGCGCGGAACACGATCATGCGCTGCAGTCCGAGGTTGAGGCGCACGAGGCAAAAATGGCGCGCGAACGCCAAGCCCACGAGTCGTTGATCGCTCGCGAACGTGCCGAACATGATCGGCAACGTGAGGCTGCCCGCGCGGCCTTCGACACCCAGATCGCCGACGAGCGTGCGCTGCACGAGCAGCGTCTCGCGTCGGAGTATGAGGCGCACACGGCACAGCTGGAAGCGGAAGCCGCGCAGGCCGCAGAAGAACAGCGGCTACGTCGCGAAGAAGTCGCAACGGCGCTGGCAGTGGATCGCGAACAGTTCGAGCTCGAGGCTGAGCGGGATCGGGTACGACTTGCGGAAGACATCGCTCGCGAGCGCGCAGACCATGAGCGCCGCATCGCGGCGGAACGTGAGGCACACGACGAGGCATTGCGTCTCGAACGTGAGGCTGCGGCCGAAGAACGTCAGCGGGAAGCAGATACCCTCCGCACCGAAGTCAACAGTGAACTCGACACGCTCCGCGCAACAACGATCGAAGAGCTCGCACAATTCCGTGCGGCACAAGAGGCTGAACTCGCCGAGCTAAAGCGCACCACGGAAGCGCACGTGCGTGAAGAGACGCAACGCCTCGCTGCTGAGCAAGACGAGGTGGCTCGCGAGTTGGCAGAGCGTCGCGAAACGTTCGAACAGGAGTACGCCGCACGGCAGGCCGAAGTTGCCGAGACCACGAAGCAGCAGCTTGAAGCGACGCAGCAGTCGTTGGCAGACCTCACGGCACAGGTAGAGCAGGCACGGGCAGAGCATCAGCGTCTGGTGAGCGAAGCCGCAGACGAAGCGCGTCAGATTCGTCTCGACGCAGAGCTGAAGGCCTCCGAGATCGTGCAAGAGGCTGAAAAGCGCGCGCACACGACCTTCACCGAGGCCGAGCAGCGCGCCGAGAAGGTGTTGGCCGCGGCCGAAGACCGCATGGCCCAGCTGAAGGTGGAACGCGTCGCCGTTGCACGATACTTTGAGAGTCTGGGGCAGGTCATCACCAACGCGCAAAAGCTGGAGCAAACCGCTCAGCAAGCAACCGATGTCTCGATTGACCCGTCGACCGATGTGTCAGCCGATCAGTCCTCAACGCAACCCTAAGGGCCGATATCCCCATGGCAATTATTGCTGCAGCTGATGGTTCTGCGCTCGGAAACCCAGGCCCCGCCGGATGGGCATGGGTGATCGACGACGGTCAGTGGCGAGCGGGCGGGTGGCCACGCGCAACCAACAACCAGGGCGAACTCATGGCGGTCATCGACCTGCTGCACGCGACCGCACACCGGGCCGATGAGCCGCTCACGATCCTGTGTGACAGCCAATATGTCATCAATTCCGTCACCCAGTGGATGCCCGGATGGAAACGACGTGGATGGCGCAAAGCGGATGGCAAGCCAGTGCTCAACCGTGAACTCCTTGAAGCGTTAGACGCCGCAATGCAGCAACGAACCGTGCGGTTCGAGTGGGTGAAGGGACACGCTGGCCACCCACTCAACGAGGCCGCGGATCTGCGGGCTCGTGCCGCAGCAGCAGCGTTTCAAGCCGGGCGCGCGCCAGACACGGGCCCCGGCATTGCCGGTGCGGCGGACTCCCCCGCCCTGGCACCGCGGTCGACCGACACTGCCGCACCGCCCGCGCTGTTCTGACGCTCCCCCTCGCCGCTCTCGCGACCGAGAGCGCTCGCACGCAGCAGCTAGCGCACGCGCCAGCAGTGTGTGTGCACGTGGCGACGGTCACGAATTGCGGCCTCATCACCGAAGAGGTGTTCCGCCGACCACACCACAAGGTGTGCCTGTGCAGGCTGAATCGGCACCTCACAGTAGGGGCAGCGGTACGACTTCTCAGCGCGGGCGGCAGAAATCTCTCTCACGAACCATTCCTGACCACCGCGCACCTCTTTTCGGGCACCGCCGTGGGCAAGGCGGCTCACATCGCGGGGCGGCTGCGCAGCGGCTCGCTGATACTTATTCTGACGACGAGCCATCGGCAGTGCTTACCACCAGTGGTTCGCGGTCCAGAACGCGTACGCTCCCGCCCAGCTCCCGTAACGCCCAATCGCATAGCCATTAGCCCAGCGGAGGTTATCAACCGGGTCGTAGCCGCTGCCGGGAACCTTACTGCACGGGTGCGCCTGGATCAGACCGCACGCTCCCGATGAGCTGTTCGTTGCGTTCGGATTCCACCCGCTTTCGCGGCTGGCAATGTAGTCCACATAGCCCCAGTCACTCTCGGCGATCCCGGCGGCTGCCATCCACTCCGCAGGCGACCCCCCGCCGGTGTAGTACAGCGGGGCAGGTGAGCCGGCGCTTGCGGCAGGCGCTGCGGGCTCCGGTTCAGGAGCTGGCAGTTCTTCGGCCTGCACCGAATCAAGAGGAATCGCTAACGGCTCGATGTCAGCCGGTACGAATTCTTGGTGAATTCGCTCATAGAAGGCCTCGTCTGCCAATGCTGCGTTCGATGCGGTGAGCGGTGCAACGACTGCTGCACCTCCGAGCGCGATCACCGCCGCCGCCGCGAGCAGGGCGCGCGTACGGTTGAACGAGGTGCGGGCAGGGCTCGGTGTTGCTGTCACAGTCACAATATAACGATTCTATCTCAGAGTCGGCGGTTCGTCGAATGAAAAACCGTCGCTACCTGGTCGCGAGCAGGAGTTCGATGACCGCATCGAGAAGCGCATCAACCTCATCTTCGCTGTATCCGCGCCATTCCGAATGGAACACGACGCCCCGCACATCTGACGTGGTGAGGCCCTCGGTGCCTGCGAACAGCGCGAGCACCCGGTCAAGAAACGCATCAACCTGCGATCTGCGGTAGCCGGTGGCGAACACTCCCCTGCGTGAGAAACGCTTGCCTCGGGGCCGCTCAATTCGGCCGCGTACCTCGCGCAGTAGTTGCCCCGTTTCGGCCCACCAGGCCTCCTCACCGATCTCCTGGATGCGTTCACGGCGTTCCCGCTCATAGAACACCTCTTCAAGCCGGTCCATTGCCGCATCAACAAACCGCGCGGAATACCCTTTACGGGCGACCGGAAAAGCGGTGCTGCGAATCTCTGCCGAAGTTACCCGCTCCGACGGGTTGTCTGCGAGGTCATAGCTCGCTCGTGCACGTGCAAGGAACCGGTCGACCACCTCGACTCGGTACCCGATCTCCCCTCGCGCCGCGAGCGGGAACGCGCCGGCATCGCCTTTGGCTTCCTGCTTCGAACGCATCATGCAAAGACCCCAAGGCTGAGTGCCACGCCGTACACGCCGACTGCGGATGGTAGGAGGGAGTCCAGCCGATCAAGGAACCCTCCGTGACCAGGAATCCAGGTGCTCATATCTTTCACTCCGAGGTTTCGTTTGATGAGTGATTCGGTGAGGTCGCCTCCGGTGGCGGTGAACAGGACGACCACTCCAAGGATCACGCCGACCCACCACGGTTGTTCGAGGGCAAGGAGCGAAATCGCGACCCCGGCAATGATCGCGGCAACCGCAGCCCCGGCAAACCCTTCCCATGTCTTGTTGGGGCTAATGCGAGGGGTCATCTTGTGTTTGCCAAGCGTTACCCCGGCGGCATAGGCGCCGATATCAACTGACACCGCGAGGAGCACCAGGGCGAAGGCCCACCACTCCCCTCGTTGTCCCTGTGACAGCAACACGGCCAACGAGCCGAGAAACGCCACATAGACCAGAGAAAACAAGCCTGAAAAGACGTCGCGGATCAGCGTCTTCGGCGGGGTCTCCCAGGCCGGAACCAGCCCCTCGATGAGGCGCCATACGACCAGAACGAGTGACGCGAGAAACAGGCCGATGAGCGCGCCCTCAGCGCCGTAGAAGGCAGCACCGGCGATGATGATGAGCCCGCCGATCGCGGCCCCCACGCGAGGCACGCGCCTGCCCGCGACACGGAATGCCGAAGCAAGTTCGACCAGGGCAATCGTGACAAGCACGGCAACAAGGATCGCAAACGTCCAGGTCGAGATGAACAGCGCCGCGAGAAAAATCGCGGCGAAGATCACCCCGCTACCAATGGCGAGGAACAGATTCCTCCCCGCCCGCTTCTCAATCTTTGCGCTGGTCGCCTCAAACTGAGCCTTCGCACCGTCAAACTGCGCGCGGAGTTCGTCGCGCAATTCATCGCGACGGTCGTGGCCCGCCACTGTCAGATCTCCAGCAGCTCTGCTTCTTTGAGTTTCATCGACTCGTCAATCTGGTCAATGAACTGCTTTGTCAGCGACTCAAGTTCCTTCTCTGCCCGCGCAACCTCGTCCTCGCCGACTTCGCTCTTGAGGTCGTCGAGCGAGTCTTTCGCCTGGCGGCGCACATTGCGCACCGCGACACGAGCATCTTCAGCGCGGTTCTTCACAATCTTGACGAACTCTTTACGCCGTTCTTCGGTGAGTTCAGGCAACGCCACACGAATCACTGTGCCGTCGTTGTTCGGGTTTGCGCCAAGGTTCGGCATGTCGCGAATCGCCTGCTCAATATCTTTCAGCGCCCCCTTATCGTAGGGGGTGATCAGCAGGCTGCGCGCATCTTGGTTGGTGACCGATGCGAGCTGCGGGAGCGGCGTTGGCGTGCCATAGTACTCAACCAGAAGGTTCTGCAGCAGTGAGGGATTCGCGCGGCCAGTGCGCACCGTCGCAAAGCTCTCTCGCGCCGCTTCGATGGCTTTGGTCATGCGCTCTTTTGTGTCAGCAAAGATCTCGTCGATCACGGTTGCTCCTTCAGTGGTTGTTCGCAGTGTCAGTCTATCTGCGCGTCGATTAGCTGTGCACCAGCGTGCCCAAGCTTGCACCCTGAATTGCTGCGGTGACGTTGCCCGCAGGTTCCATGCCAAACACGCGCATCGGCATGCCGTTATCCATGCACAGACTGAACGATGTGCTATCGACCACCTTGAGCCCGCGCACCAGTGCGTCGTTGTACGTGATGTCGTCGATCAGGGTGGCAGTGGGATCCTTGCGAGGATCATCGGTGTAGACGCCATCGACGCCGTTCTTCGCAACCAACACTTCATCGGCGCGAATCTCGAGCGCACGCTGCGCAGCAACGGTGTCGGTTGAGAAGTACGGTAGGCCGGCGCCAGCGCCGAAGATGACAACGCGGCCCTTCTCGAGGTGACGAATGGCACGAAGTGGAATATACGTTTCAGCGACCTGGGTCATGGTGATCGCTGACTGCACTCGAGTTTCAACCCCGGCCTGCTCGAGGAAGTCCTGGAGCGCGAGCGCATTCATCACGGTGCCGAGCATGCCCATGTAGTCGGCTCGCGCCCGATCCATGCCCCGCTGTGAAAGCTCAGCGCCGCGGAAGAAGTTGCCGCCCCCGACAACCACCGCGACCTCAGCGTCGGTCATTGCCGCGGCGATCTCTTGAGCGATCTGGCTCACCACATCAGGGTTCACCCCAAGGGTGCCACCCCCAAACGCTTCTCCGGAGAGTTTCAACAGCACACGGCGCTTGCGGGGGGTCGTCATCGGGTGAGCTCCTTCTGCGATTGGCGGCTGTTTCTCTCAGCCTACTTGTCTTACGAATGTGAGGATGCAAGGAACGCGGTGGCGTGGCAAGGTTCCCTCTGGGCACGGCAAGAGCCCGAGTCGATCAAGCGACTCGGGCTCTTGGGTGAACCTTAGGCTCCGACCTTGCCGCGTGCAAAGCCGACCACGGTGATGCCGGCAGCTTCTGCTACCTTCGCTACCGGGCGCTTCTCTGCGTCAAGCGCATGCTCCTGCTCGTTGAGCACGATCTGCTTGAAGAACGCGTTCAGACGCCCCTCAATGATCTTTGGCAGTGCAGCCTCGGGCTTGCCCTCGTTCTTCGAGATCTCGGTCACGAGGTTACGCTCGCGCTCGACATCATCTGCAGGAACTTCGTCGCGCGTCACGTAGAGCGGCTCTGCGAATGAGATGTGCTGTGCAATGCTCAGGGCTACCTTGTCGTCGTCGCCCTCATACCCAACAACCACGCCGATCTGCGGTGGCAGATCCTTCGAAGTGCGGTGCAGGTAGACCGCAGTCTGGGGAGCTTCGATCACGGTGACACGGCGCAGCTGAATCTTTTCGCCGATGATTGCTGACTCGTCAGTGATCGCGGACTCAACCGTGCCGCCATCAAGCGGTGCGGCGAGTGCCTCTTCGAGGGTGGTCGCTGCTGCGTCAGACACTGCGGCGAGCACCTTGTCGCCGAGGGCGAGGAACTTCTCGTTCTTAGCAACGAAGTCGGTCTCGCAAACGAGCTCGATCAGCGTTGCTGCGCCTTCGCGCTGTGCAACGGCAACGAGGCCTTCGCTTGCCTCGCGGCCCTCGCGCTTTGCTACGCCCTTGAGACCCTTCATGCGGAGGATCTCAATCGCCTTTTCGATGTCGCCATCAGCTTCAACCAGCGCGTTCTTGCTGTCAACCATGCCAGCACCGAGACGCTCGCGCAGTTCTTTCACAGCAGCCATGCTTACTGCAGCCATAGTGGACTCCTTTGTGTGTGATCTCGATCGACCTATCGTCGCGAGATCGACGGTTAATGAAACTTATTCGACGGCGTCTTCGATCGCCTCGGCGGCAGCCTCGGCAACCTCAACGGCGCTCTCTTTGCCTTCGATCGCTGCTTCGACGGCACTCTCGGTTGCCACTACTGCGGCCTCAACCTCGTCTGCCTTGACCTCAGCGTTCAGCAGTTCAACTTCCCACTCTGCGAGCGGCTCAGCTGCGGCGTCGCCCTCTGCTGGCTTCTGGTGGCGCTCCATGAGCCCCTCAGCCACGGCGTCTGCAATCACTCGGGTGAGCAGTGCAACTGAGCGAATGGCGTCGTCATTGCCGGGAATCGGGTAGGTGACCTCGTCGGGGTCACAGTTCGTGTCGAGAATTGCGACAACGGGGATTCCGAGCTTGCGAGCCTCGTCGATTGCGAGGTGCTCCTTCTTGGTGTCCACCACCCAGAGTGCTGACGGGGTCTTAGTCATGTGGCGGATGCCGCCCAGTGACTTCTGCAGCTTCTCAAGCTCGCGCTTCTTCAGCAGGAGCTCTTTCTTGGTGAAGCCGCTCGTTCCACCCTCGAAGTCGAGCTGCTCAAGCTCCTTCATGCGCTCGAGGCGACCGGTCACGGTCTGGAAGTTGGTGAGCAGGCCGCCAAGCCAGCGCTGGTTCACGTAGGGCTGGTTCACGCGATCAGCCTGCTCAGCAATGGCCTCCTGAGCCTGCTTCTTCGTGCCAACGAACAGCACGTTGCCACCGCGGGCCACGGTCTGCTTCACGAATGCGTACGCCTCATCGATGTAGCGCAGTGACTGCTGCAGGTCGATGATGTAGATGCCCGAACGCTCGGTGAAGATGAAACGCTTCATCTTGGGGTTCCAGCGACGGGTCTGGTGTCCGAAATGTACGCCGCTGTCGAGCAGCTGGCGAATGGTAACGACGGCCATTGCCGTTCTCCTTTTCTGCGCGCACAAGTGGCGCGCGGTTGCGGTTGCTTTTCGCACGACGTGCGAAACCTAGTGCCCAGTGACAACCACCATTACCGCACGAATGCAGTGCTGGACCGTTGGTCGCCGCTCACACCCAGAGGGTGCGTGGGCACGCGAAGTCACCTCGCGAGAGGTGCATCCACCAGTTTAGCATCAGATCTCCACGCAGTGACGGTCCACAACACGCGAATCGCGTGAGCCATGGCAAGAATGTGAGAAACCTCGGTATTCGCAGAACGCGCAGGAGACGATGTCGTCATGCACCGCGCCCTCTTCCTCCGTTATGTGTTGCGTCTCACACACCGCTTGTGCGGCATCTTCGGCACACGTGTGTTCGCGAGCCTCACCGTCATCCTTGCGCTGGCGACGAGCCCCCTCCCCGGAGTTGGGGTTGAGGTTGCGGCTGAGGTTGCGGCTGAAGACTCTGTTAGGGCCGTAGCCGCAGTCACGACGGAAGCGTTGCCTCCCGAGGAATCACACGCCGTTGTCTCGGCAGATGACGGAGCAACCTGGCGCGCGCACGGCACCCCCATGGTCGCAACCCATTCCACCAGTGGGTCTCCGTGGTTCTCTCCGCTCAATGGGGCGTTGCGGCCGACGCGAGCGTTCGATCTGCCCAATGGTCCCTACCAAGCAGGCCATCGAGGCATCGATCTCGATGCCTCACCATCAGCTCTGGTCCGAGCACCAACCGACGGAACCGTCACCTTCACGGGGATCGTGGTTGATCGTCCTGTGCTCTCGATCGCCGTCGCACCCGACACGGTCGTTACTCTCGAACCGGTGCACAGCACATTGCTCGTTGGCGACACCGTGCGCGGCGGCGACCCCGTCGGCACCGTTGCAGCGGGTGGTCACTGTGAGACGCGGTGTCTGCACCTGGGAGTGAGGGTGAACGACACCTATGTCAATCCGCTGAAGTATTACTGGCCCAAACCGGTGTTGTTACCGTGGTGACTGATTTACTCGCTCCGTTGCGCAAAGGCGGTGGTGTAGAGGCACACGCTTGCCGCAGTCGCAAGGTTGAGCGACTCCGCGCTGCCATACATCGGAAGGCGTCGAGCGCTATCTGCGAGCGCCCGGTCAGCTTCGGTGAGGCCCCTCGCCTCATTGCCAAACACCCACCCAGTCGGTGCTGCAAGCATCGGGTCTCGCGGCGACAGTTCCGTGCCATGCACGTCAGCCGCCCACACCTGCAGTCCGGCAGCTCGCAACGCGTCGACTGCCTCGTGCAGGGTGGGTGCGAGCGCAACGGGCACGTGAAAGAGTGAACCCGTCGTCGACCGCACCACCTTGGGGTGCCATGGGTCGATGCTCTCCCCCGAAAAGATCACCGCATCTGCTCCGGCAGCATCAGCAGCTCGCAAAACTGTTCCTGCATTGCCCGGATCGCGCACCTCGTGTAGCACCGCGACCAGGGTCGCGCCGGTAAGCACTTCGGTGAGTGAGCGCTCTTGAATGCGTGCCACCGCAAGAACCCCCTGCGGCTGCACCGTCTCTGACATTGCCGCGAGCACCTCATCGGTAACCCGCTCGAGTGCAACCCCGGCCGTATCGGCGAGCCGATCAACCTCGTGCTGCCACGGCTCCGTACCGGTCGTCGCATACACCGTCACGACCTGCGCTGGCTGATGGGTCAGAAGTTCACGAACCGATTGGGGGCCTTCCACCAGAAAATGTCCTGTGGAGCGGCGTTCTTTCTTGCGAGACAGCGCCGCGACGCGTCGCACCCGTGGGGCCTTCGGATTATCAATCACGCGACCACTGTACCGGTGATGCCCTGGTTATCCTGCGCGATACCGCAAAGACCCCGCTAGCAGAAGCGAGCGGGGTCTTTGTGATGTGCGAGAGACGCTTAGGCAGCCTTTGGTGCGTTCACGTCTTCGGGCAGTGCGTTCTTTGCCACCTCAACGAGCGCAGCGAATGCGGCTGGCTCGTTGGTTGCAAGCTCGCTCAGCATGCGGCGATCGACCTCAACTCCGGCAAGACCCAGTCCCTGGATGAAGCGGTTGTAGGTGAGACCGTTAGCACGGGCACCAGCGTTGATTCGCTGGATCCAGAGGCGACGGAAGTCACCCTTCTTCTTGCGACGGTCGTTGTACGAGTAAACGAGCGAGTGAATGACCTGCTCTTTTGCCTTGCGGTAGAGACGTGACCGCTGCCCGCGGTAGCCCTCTGCGCGCTCAAGAATAACGCGACGCTTCTTGTGAGCGTTGACCGCCCTTTTTACTCTTGCCATTTCAGTACTTCCTTCAGAACGATTCGACTCGGTGGCGCTTAGCGCACCAACAGCTTCTTGGCCTGCTTCACGTCAGCCGGTGACAGCACCTGGTCTGCGTTCAGACGACGCTTGCGCTTCGAGGCCTTCACCTCGAGGTTGTGGCGCATTCCGGCCTGCTGCTTCATCAGCTTGCCGCTCCCGGTTACCTTGAACCGCTTCTTAGCCCCCGAGTGGGTCTTCTGCTTGGGCATCTCTATCTCCTTGTTGTGGTGCGCGTCACCGAAGCGACAACGTCAATTGCGGCCACTGGGCCGCGAGTCTATTCCGTGGCGGAAGCCTTCGTGTCGCCCGAGCCACCCGCGCGACGGTGTGCCTTCTCTTCGGCACGGCGAGCATTCTGCTCTGCCTTCGCCTCGCTTTTGTTCTTCAGCGGGGCAATAACCATCACCATGTTGCGGCCGTCGATGCGAGGTGCGCTCTCGACGACGCCGTATTCAGCGATGTCTTCGGCGAACTTCTGCAACAAACGCACGCCCTGCTCTGGACGCGACTGCTCGCGACCGCGGAACAGGATCATCGCCTTCACCTTGTCGCCCTGCGACAGGAAGCCGATGGCGCGCTTCGCTTTCGTCTCATAATCGTGCGTATCGATCTTCAGACGGAAGCGAACCTCTTTGAGCACGGTATTCGCTTGATTCCGGCGAGCTTCTTTTGCCTTCTGCGCGGCCTCGTACTTGTACTTCCCGAAATCCATAATCTTCGCCACGGGAGGCTTCGAGTTCGGGGCAACCTCAACCAGGTCGAGGTCTGCTTCTGCGGCTAAACGTAGGGCTGTGTCGATGGACACGACGCCGACTTGCTCGCCGCTCGGGCCCACCAGGCGTACCTCTGGTACGCGAATTCGCTCATTTGTACGGGGATCGCTGATCGCCGGCTCCTTCAGATCGTATGTTGCATGCTCAACGTCATGGGCATGTGCAAGCAAAGATCTGGATCGCACGCGCAATCCCACACCCTTCTCGCTGTCGCAAGACGACGGGGTGCCAACAACCCGATAACCTTATAGTTGGTGTCAGGTGGGAGAATCTCCACTTACAAGTTCGCAGCACAAAGCAACGAACCTCTGCAAGCGTACCAGACCTGCACCGTGACGTAAAGCAGACGGCACCAGTGCGTCTGACGATCCATGTGAATGAACAGGAACCCATGAGCGAGCAGCCCCTCACCGATTCTCAACAAGCAGCCCGGGACATTGCAGAAGTTCCTGCCGTCGAAATCATCACCACCGCCGCGATCAACTTGCTGAGCGCAGCAGCCATCAAGTGCGGGCTCGCAGATGACCCAGAGCATGAAACCGATCTTGACGAAGCACGAAAACTCATCAACGCACTGGCTGGTTTGATCACTGCGGGTGCCCCCGAAATCAGCGACTCACACGCCCGTCCCCTTCGTGATGGTCTCCGCTCCGTCCAACTCGCGTTCCGTGAAGCCTCCATCATTCCCGATCCGCCTGGCATGGGACCCGGCGAGAAGTACACCGGCTCCGTGATCTAGCGTTCCCTGGCCATGGCTGGTACTGCGAGCCGCCTGACTCACATGCGCCAGGGTGCCGTCGATTCCCTGGGGGTCGGACTCGGCATTTTTCCGCTCGGGTTCGCACTCGGGCTGCTGGTGATACAAGCAGGTCTCCCCTGGTGGCTTGCCCCGGCTCTGTCCATTGTGGTCTTCGCTGGATCGGTAGAGCTGCTGCTGGTGAGCCTCATCGCAACCACGACCCCGCTCCTGACCATCGCAGCGACCGTGTTTGCGCTCAACTTTCGGCACGCGTTCTACCCGCTGTCGTTTCCCATCCAGGTGATTCGACCGGGACTTCGTCGCGTGTACTCGATCTACGCGATGATCGACGAGGCCTACGCCACCTACGTCACCATCCCGTCAGAGCGGCTGAGCTCCACCCGCATGCTCACGGGGCAGTTCCTCATGCAGGCGTACTGGGTTGCGGGAGGTCTGTTGGGCGTGCTGGTTGCATCTCTCCTCCCAGAACCCATTGAAGGTTTCGAATTTGCCCTGGTCTCGCTCTTCATCGTGATGGCGCTCGACGCCGCTCGATCGCGCAAAGAGGTGCCTTCGGTGGTGCTGGCCGGGCTCTCCGTCACACTCGCCATGGTGGCGGTTCCCGAAGCGCCTCTCCTTGCCGCCCTCGGAATCTTCACCGTGGCACTGATTATTCGATTCCTGTGGGAACGAGGCCGTGAGACGGCACGCATGCGGGCTGACCTGACTCCCGAAGGCCATCCTTCCGAAAGCGAGACGGCCAAGACGCTCCCACCACGAGACGAGAACAACGATGCCTGAACTTTGGTACATGCTCGCCGCGGTCGCTCTCTCTGGCCTCATCACCTTCCTGCTGCGAGCGCTCCCCTTCGCAATTCTGAAACCCCTGCGAAAGTCAAAGTTCGTGCAGGCCCTTGGCCGCTGGATGCCCGCAGGGCTACTGCTGATCCTTGCGGTGGTCATGATTGCCGGGGAAATCATTGCACGCCCCGGCAAGATCTGGGTTGTGGCGGTGGCATCGGTCGTAACCGTGCTGGTGCACCTGTGTGGTGGTCGTCGAGCGTTGCTCAGCATCTTCGTCGGCACCGCCGTCTACGTCACTCTGCTCAACGTCTTCTAACCCACCGCTCCGCACGGACCTCACCATTTCTGACCGCCCAGGGCTACGCTGAGAGCATCACTGGATCGAGGGAGGCAGAACGATGTCGAGAAACCCCCTGGAAGAACTCTCGCTAGCGCAGCTTCGCGAGCGCACGAGCATGAAGTGGCGCATGTACCCGCGCGACGTCTTGCCGCTGTGGGTGGCGGAAATGGATGTGCTGCAGGCACCCGCCGTGCGCGATGCTCTGATTACCGCTATAGATCGGGGCGACACCGGTTACCCCTCAGGAAATCCGCTGGGCGAGGCGGTGAGTTCCTTCGCCGCGGATCGCTGGGGATGGACCACGCTTGACCCAGCGCACACCACCATCGTGCCTGACGTGATGATGGGCGTCGTCGAGGTACTTCGGCTGATCACCGATCCCGGAGATGTGGTGGTGGTGAACAATCCCGTCTATGCGCCCTTCTATGCCTTCATCACCAACGCAGGACGCAGGGTGGTTGAATCGCCGCTCACCGCAGACGGCCGCATCGACCTTGACGCGCTCGAGGTTGCGTTCGCCTCAGCACGATCCAAGGGAGGACGCGCGGCCTACCTGATCAGCAACCCCCACAACCCGACCGGCACCGTACACAGCCGTGAGGAACTCGAACGAGTCGCCACTCTTGCCCGAACGCATGGGATCCGCGTGATCTCAGATGAGATTCACGCGCCGCTCGTTTACAGCGGTGCGACCTTTGTGCCCTACCTGAGTGTGCGAGGTGCCGAAGATGGCTTCTCCCTCACCTCCGCCTCGAAAGCCTGGAACCTTGCTGGGCTCAAAGCCGCGATCGCGGCCGCCGGGCCGGAAGCGGTGAACGACCTGCGTGGCATGCCCGAAGAAGTCAGCCACGGGCCCAGCCATCTGGGCATTCTTGCGCACGCTGCGGCGTTCACGCATGCCCGTAGTTGGCTCGACGACCTTCTCCTGGGCCTGGAGCAGCAGCGCAGCCTGCTGGGTGATCTGTTGAGAGAGCACCTACCGGGCGTGCACTACCGTGCACCGCAGGGCACCTATCTGGCTTGGATTGACTGCCGACCGCTCGGGTTTGATGGCTCGGCACGAAGTCGGGAGCTTGCCGTCGTTTCAGACCTTGACGGACCCGCCCGGTTCTTTCTCGACCACGCACGAGTCGCGCTCAGTTCAGGCCACGTGTTCGGCTCCGGCGGTGCCGGCTTCGTGCGACTGAACTTCGCTACTTCGGCATCGATCCTGACCGAGGCAGTAACGCGGATGGGGGCGTCCCTCAGCGCATTACCGCAGTCTGAGTCCTCATGAGCGGGCGCGAACGCAGCACGCGATTCCGAGCCGATTAGCGAAGCACGAGGCGCATCGAATCGACGCGCTCTGCAATCACCGGACTCGCTGCCCAGTGCCGTTGCATCAGCTGCACAAGGTCGCTGAGTTGAGTCCGGTCAAGACCCGGAGTCAGGGTCACCACGACATTCGTTTCTGGCGCCAGCAGGCGGGCCTCAGGATCACCGGGGGCCAACTCGACGTCAGTGATCCTTGGATCAGCGCCAACCACCTGCGCGAATGCTTCGGCAACCTCACTCTCGGCCCACCCTGGGACTTCCCACCGGCCCAGCGCGAGCGCTTCAAGCTGCGGGCGCCGCACCCCAAACTCAATGTCGGGGCTTCCCGGGTCGACAATGATCAGGTCAGTCTGTTCTTGGGCTGCAGCGATCGCTGCCTGAGGAGCAGGCACTGGGATCGGCCGGGCCTCGGGGTTCCACGACCGCATACTGTCAACCGAGCTGAACACGGGCATGACTTGCCGCCCGTCAGGCGCAGCGACCGTCACAATGGACAGTTCCTGGGTTTTCTCAACGGTACGCCCCTCTGGGGTGACCCCAAATCCCCCAGCCTCAGCCAGGAGCGGCACGAGCACCCGAATACCCGATAGCGCAACCAGGGCGTCTGCCTGCGCTTCTGCCACCCGCGCGGCGCTCTTTGTCAGCGTCGCGTCACGCAGTGCTGAGATGGCCTCACGGTAGCCGGCTGGTGCACTGCCATCGTCATCAGCGAACGCGGTCTCGTGATGGTCGAACGTGCGGCCCGCCCACGGAAAGCCCGCAGAGTCAGCGGCACCACCCGGTACGAGGCTGGCGGGCACGCCGGTCGAACGGGGAGCATCTCCCGTCGAAGGTAACCGTTCGATTGCCATAGTGGAACGGCTGGCTACCGTCCGGCAACGTCGAGTGCGGCAGGCAGGGTAAATGCTCCCGCGTACAGGGCCTTACCGACGATGGCGCCTTCAACGCCGAGAGGAACGAGTTCACGCAGCGCGGCAATATCGTCAAGGCTCGACACCCCGCCAGAAGCGACCACGGGACGATCGGTTCGCTCGCACACCTGCTTCAGCAGTTCGACATTGGGGCCACGCAGGGTGCCATCCTTGGTCACGTCGGTCACCACATAGCGCGGGCAGTTGGCCTCTTCGAGGCGGTCGAGCACCTCCCAGAGGTTGCCCCCCTCTTGTGTCCAACCGCGAGCCGCCAGTGTCTCGCCTCGCACATCGAGGCCGACGGCGATCTGCTCGCCATACCGCGCGATCACCGCACGGGTCCACTCGGGGTTCTCGAGCGCGGCTGTTCCCAGATTTACTCGCTTTGCGCCGAGATCGAGTGCCGCTTCGAGGCTCGCGTCGTCACGAATACCACCAGAAAGCTCAATCTTGACATGCTTCGACTGCTTCACCACCTTACGCAGCAGCGCCGCGTTGTTACCGCGCCCAAATGCAGCATCAAGATCAACCAGGTGAATCCACTCGGCGCCCTGCTCGATCCAATCAAGAGCGGCATCTACTGGGCTGCCGTAACTCGTTTCGGTGCCCGCCTCACCCTGGGTCAATCGCACCGCCTTGCCATCTGCCACGTCAACAGCGGGCAGGAGCTCAAGCGAGGGCAAGTGGCTCAGTTCAGTCATCATGTCTGCTTTCTATCGTGCGAACTACCGGTTCGATGGAGCGGAGAGGCTGTGCACCCAGTTGCGGAGTAACTGAATGCCCGCCTCACCAGATTTTTCGGGATGAAACTGTGTGGCCGACAGTGGCCCGTTCTCAACCGCTGCGACAAACGGTTGACCATGACTCGACCAGGTCACTTTCGGCTGAGTCGCTTCGGTTCGCCCTTCGAGCGTCCAATCGGTCGCCGCAAAGCTGTGCACAAAATAGAACCGCTCGCGTTCAATGCCCGCGAAGAGCACCGAATTGGCGGGCGCTTCGATGGTGTTCCAGCCCATGTGCGGCAAGCGTTCTGCCTCGAGCTGGTGCACGGTCCCTGGCCATTGGCCGAGCCCTTCGCTGTCAGCGCCTCGTTCGGTGCCGCGCTCGAACATAATCTGCAGCCCGACGCAGATGCCAAGCACAGGTCTTCCCCCTGCGAGCCGACGGTCGATCAGTTCATCGCCACGCACCGCGACGAGCTGCTGCATCACCGCGTCAAACGCGCCGACGCCCGGCACAACCAGCCCATCTGCGTCGAGCGCCACTGCATGGTCACTCGTCAGCACTGGGTCTGCACCGGCAGCTTCCAGTGCCTTCAGTACTGAATGCACATTACCGGAGCCGTAGTCGAGCACCGCCACTCGTGGTCGCTGCGACTGGGTGCCGTCGGTCACAGCGCTCCCTTGGTGCTGGGGATGCCCTGCACCAGCGGATCGAGTGCCTTCGCCTGGCGGAACGCCCGAGCAAACGCCTTAAACTCTGCCTCTGCGATGTGGTGAGGGTCCCGCCCCTCAAGCAGTCGCAAGTGCACGGTGAAACGGGCGTTCAACGTCAATGCTTCGAAAAAGTGACGCACCATGCTGCCCGTATAGTGCCCACCAATCAGGTGAAACTCGAAACCCGCCGGCTCGCCACTGTGCACCAGATACGGTCGACCAGAAATATCGACCACTGCCTGAGCGAGCGCCTCATCAAGTGGCACCAGCGCATCGCCGTACCGGCTAATGCCCCGCTTCTCGCCAAGCGCTTCAAGCAGAGCCGCACCAAGGAGAATGCCGGTGTCTTCCACGGTGTGGTGAATGTCGATATGCACATCACCCTCAGCCTTGACCTGCAGGTCAGTGAGCGAGTGGCGTGCGAACGCATCGAGCATGTGATCGAAAAACGGCACTCCGGTGTCGATATCTGAGGTGCCGGTACCGTCGAGGTTGACACTCAGTTTGATCGAAGACTCGTTCGTGATTCGTTCGAGCGAGGCGGTGCGTGGTGCAGCAGTCATACCGTCAATCTTAGCCTCGCTGCGCCTGGGCAATGACCCGATGGGCACCGGGCGTGCGCAGGGTGGGACAACCAGACCGGAGCGCTTTTACGCACCGCCTGGCCCGAGTGCGCGCAACGCATCAATCAGCTGCGTCGTCTCCGCTTCGGTTCCCGCGGTGAGACGCAGGTGACCGTCAATTCCGAGGTTGCGAATGAGGATGCCTTGGCTGCGAAGTGCGTCAAACGTCGCGGCGGGGTCGGTGAAGCCGTCCACGAGCAAGAAGTTTGAGCCTGACTGGTGCACGACGTATCCCATATCGGTCAGTGCCGCCGCGAGACGGTCACGCTGGGCGCGAATATCTGCCACGGTCGCGAGCATCGCGTCTGCATGCCTCAGCGCAACGATGGAGGCAGCTTGCGTCAGTGCTGAGAGGTGGTAGGGCAGGCGCACAAGCCGCAGCGCATCAATCACTGCCGCGTCTGCTGCGAGATACCCCAGGCGAACCCCAGCGAACGCAAACGCCTTACTCATGGTTCGAGAAATCATGAGCCGTGGTCGCCCCGGAAGAAGTTGCAACGCGCTGGGTCGTTCCGCTTCGAACTCTTGATACGCCTCGTCAACGATCAGCATGCCGTCAAATGCCTCGTACGCTGCGATAACGGTGTCGTGATCGAGTGACGTTCCAGTCGGATTGTTCGGGCCGCAGAGCACCACAATGCTCGGCTGGTGCTCACGAATCGCGTCGCGGACGACCTCGGGCGTGAGCGCGTACCCTGCGGGTCGAGGGACCCCGATCCATTGCGTATCGGTACCGTCCGCGAGAATCGGGTACATCGAGTAGGTGGGCGTAAAGCTCATCAGCGAGCGCCCCGGCCCGCCGAAGGCTTGCAGCACCTGCTGTAATACCTCGTTTGAGCCATTCGCAGCCCAGACCTGCTTCGCGGTCAGGTCGTGGCCGAGGTAGGTTGCGAGCGCCTCACGCAGCTCCATGAACTCGCGGTCCGGGTACCGATTCACCCCGCGCACCGCCTCAGCGAGCGCCGCGGTAATGTCGGCGACGACCTCCTCCGGGAGAGGGTGCGTGTTCTCGTTGACATTGAGGCTTACCGGCACTGCATCTTGCGGAGCACCGTATGGTTCCTTGCCTACCAGACTGCTACGGAGGGGAAGATCGCTCAGACTCGTCACCGCACCAGTCTAGAGCGAAGAACGCCTCTCACTCGTCGATGCCCACTTCGTCGGCGCTGAGCACCCCTGCGCTCTCTGCGTAGCGAAGGGGCAGGGCGATCGGCTGCCCGGCCTGCACGTCGGCTCCCTCGAGCTGGTTTAAACGAATAATCTCATCAACGAGATCTCGCGGATCACTCTGAGGGTCAACCTCGGTCGCGATCTGCCACAGCGATGCACCCGGAGGAACGATCACATACCCGAACGTTGCGTCGACGACCTCATCAGATGCCACAGCCTGAGGACTCGCCACCAGAGCGGCCACCCCGATGAGCGCGAGCACCACGGTAACTCCAAACGTCGAAAAGACCATGCGGCCTCGCTTGGTGAGACGCAGTCGTGGTGAGGGTGCGGTTTGGGTTGCCATGGGAGTTCTCCTTGTACATCGAAACTTCGACGGATTAGAACATCTGTTTCGAACATATCTTCGATGTTCTCGAAACGCAAGCCCCATATTCGACTGTTTTGCAGATTTTCTTCGGCAACACTCGAACATATCTTTGGTAGAAGCCAACGTTTCGGACTACTGTGTCTTGCAAGCACTGAACCAGTAACCACTGACATTTCGTTGCCGCGCACGTCTCGACGCGGCACGATGGCGTCCAGCGCAACTGAGCTACAGGGCGACGCACACACAGAAAGAGCGATGATGACAAGTTCTGAGTCCAGGCCACTGAAGCCACTCACCGAGAAGCAACAGGCGATCCTTGAATTCATCACCCGCTCTGTCGAAGCACGAGGGTACCCTCCGAGCATGCGCGAGATTGGCGATGCGGTTGGGCTCTCTTCGCTGTCGAGCGTCACGCACCAGCTGAGCCGGCTTGAGCTCGCCGGCCACATCCGCCGTGATCCCAATCGGCCGCGCGCCCTTGAGGTACTCACCGAGCTCGCTTCCACCAGCCAAGCGATTGGTGACGAACCACCGGTGCTGCCAGAAGAGGCCGCCTACGTGCCCCTGGTCGGCCGGATCGCTGCGGGTGTGCCAATCACAGCAGAGCAGCAGGTCGAGGAAATCGTGCCGCTCCCCCGGCAACTGGTCGGCGATGGTCAGCTCTTTATGCTGAAGGTGTACGGCGACTCAATGATCGACGCGGCAATCTGTGATGGCGACTATGTCGTCATTCGGCAGCAGCGTGTGGCTGAGAACGGTGACATTGTCGCCGCCATGCTCGATGGTGAAGCCACCGTGAAAGTGTTTCGACGCCGCGACGGCCACACCTGGCTCCTCCCCCGGAATAGTGCCTTTGAGCCGATCCTCGGCGATCATGCTGAGGTGCTTGGCAAAGTGGTGGCAGTGTTTCGCTCACTGTAGGGCGCTTTTCAACGCCCCGGCACGCTTCCCACGCTTCAGCGACAGCCACTGAGGCAGTGGCGCATGCTCATCACACCGCTGCGGTGAGGTACGGCTCCAGTTTCGCGTAGGTTTCGCCGCCGACGTATGCGTGCACGCGAGTACCGTCTTCGCTGTATTCCGTTTCGAGTACCCGATTCTTCTCGTGGAGCTCTGCGACCAGCTCCCCGCGATCATATGGCACCGTCACCGTGACCTCTCGATCAGGCACCGGAAGCGCTTCTGCGAGGGCGCGTTGAAGTTCCGCAATGCCCTCTCCCGTGCGAGCAGACACAAAGATGGCATCTGGCGCGAGCCCATGCAGCACCAAACGTTGCGTGTCGTCGATGAGATCAGACTTGTTGAAGGCGACCACTTCGGGAATGCCCTGCGCGTCGACCTCGGCGATCACCTCTCGCACAGTTCGTAGCTGCGCCGCGGGGTCAGGGTGCGACCCATCGACCACGTGAAGAATCACATCGGCTTCACCCACTTCTTCGAAGGTGCTCCGAAATGCTTCCACAAGTTGGTGAGGGAGATTGCGCACAAACCCGACCGTGTCCGCATAGGTGAACCTGCGTCCATCTTCCGTTTCGGCGTGCCGCACCGTCGTATCGAGGGTCGCGAAAAGCTCATTCTGTACGAGCACCTCAGCGCCCGTCAGCCGATTGAGCAGGCTCGACTTGCCTGCGTTGGTGTAACCGGCAATCGCTACCGATGGCACCTCGCCACGCTTACGGTTCGCGCGCTTTGCTTCGCGTGCCGGTGCGAACGACTTGATTTGCTGCCTGAGCTTCGCCATTCGCGTATGAATACGGCGACGATCCAATTCGATCTTCGTCTCACCAGGGCCGCGGGATCCCATGCCCGCCCCACCTGCGCCTACCTGGCCACCGGCCTGACGTGACATTGATTCACCCCAACCTCGCAGTCTGGGGAGCAGGTACTCGAGTTGAGCGAGTTCGACCTGCGCTTTCCCCTCGCGGCTCTTTGCGTGCTGGCTGAAGATGTCGAGGATCACAGCCGTTCGGTCAATAACCTTGACCTTCACCACGTCTTCCAAAGCCCGTCGTTGGCTTGGCGCCAGCTCGGTGTCCGCGACAACCGTGTCTGCGCCGAGAGCCGCCACTAATTCCGCGAGTTCCTGAGCTTTCCCCTTACCGAGATAGGTCGCGGGGTCAGGCGTGGCACGACGCTGGAGGAGGCCATCAAGTACCTCTGCACCGGCCGTTTCAGCGAGCGCGGCAAGTTCTCGTAGAGAGTTCTCGGCAGCTTCCTGCCCCAGGGAAGACGGAGCAGAGTACACCCCGATGAGCACCACCTTCTCGAGTCGAAGTTGGCGGTACTCGACCTCGGTCACATCTTCGAGCTCGGTCGATAGCCCCGCAACACGACGCAGCGACGCACGTTCTTCTCGCTCGAGACGAATCGCATCGATCTCATGATCGCTGGTCGACGCCGTGTCAGCGTCCAGCGCTTGAGCGCCGCTCAGGTCACGAATGATGGTGGCGCCGCCGGTGCGGGAAGCTCGTGAGAGTACCCGGTCTAGGGTGTCATCAGTGGCCGGCTGGGCGTGCTCGTGGCGGTGATCGTTCTGTTCTGCGTGAGTCATCTGACTCTCAGTGTACGTTTCTCGTCTTCGCATGTGTAGGGTGTTCACCCACAGCGCACCACTGCGATACTTGTGTGGTGACCGAACACTATTTCAGCGAATCACCAGCAAGCGATACCCGCGTACGCGAGATCGAGGTGTCCCTGGCAGGTGCGCCTCGTCAGGTCGTCACTGCGGGTGGAGTGTTCAGCCCCGAACATCTCGATCGTGGCACCGAGATCCTGCTGCGTTCCGCTTCCGACCACCCCACGCTCTTCGCTGACGGCGCGGTCCTTGACCTCGGGTGCGGCTGGGGCCCGATCGCGCTGTCCGCAGCACTGGCAGCACCTGAGCGCGAGGTCTGGGCGATCGACATCAACGAGCGTGCCCGTGACCTCACCGCTCAGAATGCTCAGCGATTGCACCTCACCAATGTTCGTGTCGAGGATCCTCAGCGGGTGCCCGCGTCGCTTCGCTTTCAGACGATTCTGTCGAACCCGCCCATTCGTATCGGCAAAGCTGCACTCCACGAGCTGCTCCGCCAGTGGCTCCCGCGGCTTGCGCCTGGCGGTTCGGCGTTACTGGTGGTCGCAAAGCACCTCGGAGCTGAATCGTTGCAGCGTTGGATTGCGTCAGAGTTTCCGATGCTTCAGGTGACGAGGATCGCCCGTGACAAAGGGTTCCACGTCATTGAGGCTGTTCGCGTTACGGAAGACTGATCGACCCTCGATACACCAGTTCGGCTGGCCCAGACAGGGACACGTGTTCGCCTTCTTCGGTCGGAAACATGCGCACCGCTAAACGACCGCCCGGCGTGTCGACGCTCCAACTGTTCGGCATTTGATCTCCGCCCCAGTGGCGAAATGCGAGTGCCGCAGCAGCGGTCCCTGTGCCACATGACAGCGTCTCACCGACCCCGCGCTCAAACACCCGCATACGGATCCGAGCAACGCCATCTTTCAAGAGTGGCTCTTCCGGCACCACAAATTCGACGTTTGCGCCGTGTTCGGGCGCGGGGCCAATCTCAGGTGCTGCGGTCAGTTCGAGCGCTTCAAGCTTCGCATCGTCGGCGAGAACGGTCACGACGTGCGGGTTTCCCACCCAAATGCCAAGGCCAGGCCTGGACACATGCAGTCCTCGAGCATTGACCAGGTGCTCATCTCCAAGACCCCACCGACCGAGGTCGACGGTATACCCGGACACTCCAGGGAGGACGTCGCGGATGCCAGCTCGCGTACCAATGGGAAGAATGTCACGGCGCTCAGGGGTTACGAGCTGCTCGGTCACGAGGTAGTGCGCAAATACTCGAACGCCATTGCCGCACATTTCTGCGGTGGTGCCATCGGCGTTGTAGTAATCCATGAACCACTCTGCTTCGGGGTCTTCCGCTAACAGAGCCTGCCCCTCTGGCAGCGATTCTGAACGCACGGCTCGGATCACCCCGTCAGCCCCCACCCCAAAGTGACGATCGCAGAGGAACCGTACTCGCTCAGGGGTGAGATCAATTTCCCTGTGTGGGTCCGTGAACAGCACGAAATCGTTGCCGGTGCCGTGACCTTTGGTGAATGCCAACGTCGTCATGCCGTGTTTTCCTCACTGTCTACCGTGCACCACTGCACTTCAGCGTACCGTTTAAACCAGCTCACCTGTCGGCGGGCGTACCTGCGGGTAGCCAGCTGCGTCGAAGCAATAGCCTCGGCCTCAGAGCACTCCCCTCGGATCTGCTGGATCGCCTGTTGGTAGCCAATCGCCTGACTAGCGGTCTTTCCCTGTTCAAGACCGCGTGTCATGAGCTCTCGTACTTCGTCAATCAGGCCCTCTTGCCACATGCGTTCGACTCGCCGGTCAAGCCGCTCGACCAGCGTCGGCCGCTCAACGTGCGTACCGAGCACGGTGGTGTGTGGCCACCATCGTTGCGGGGATTCAGGCAGGTGCGTCACCGCGGAACCACCGAGCAGCGCGATTTCGAGTGCACGCACAATTCTGCGAGGGTTGCGCTGATCGATGGTGGCGTGGGCCTGAGGATCGAGGGATGCCAACTCGGCGAGGAGGGAGGGCGGCCCCTCTCTCTCGAGCCTGTCTTCGAGCGATGACCGGAGCTGCTCGTCTCGCGGGGGGAACTGAAAATCGAAGATCACACTCGAGACGTACAGCCCTGAACCTCCGACCAGGATGGCGTCGTTTCCTCGCGCGGCGATCTGCGCAATGGTGCGCCGTGCCTCCGGCTGATACCACGCAACCGTGGACTCTTCCGTTACTTCGAGCACATCGAACAGGTGGTGTGGAATGCCTTGACGGTCTCCAGGAGGGAGCTTTGCGGTACCGATGTCCATTCCTCGATATACCTGCATCGCATCGGCGTTAATAATTTCTGAGCCGATCCCCCGCGCGGCAAGCTGGGACGCGAGTGTCAGCGAGAGACCGGTTTTTCCGGTGCCGGTTGCGCCTACCAGTGCCCACAGTCGCGGGGCGCGGACCTCGGAACCATCGGTCTGGCTCCTGGTTGACTCGGAGTGCAGTACCCGGTGCAGCACCTGCGCCGCTGATGCTGCAGTGTCACTGCCCACGCCGTTCACCCTGAGGCAGTTGCAGTGCGCAGTGTGGGCATGCCAAGACCGACGGTCGCCACTCCGCCGTTCAGGCTCTGCGGAGCCGGCGCACCGCAGCTTTCTGCCTGCCTACGATCCCACGCATCACCCGACCGGGTGCGACGGACCGCGTAGCCTGTTTCGTCGTCGGCGATGAGGAAGAACGGCGCAGCGGAGGTCACCGTCGTGGTGACAACATCGCCTGGTCGAGGCACAGCAGCTCCCTGGGGCACGACAAAGTGCACGAGCCGGTTGTCTTCCGCACGACCCGACAGTCTGTGGGTCTCCGCGTCTTTCTTGCCCTCACCCTCGGCCACGAGCACCTGCACGGTTCGACCGATCTGTGCGTGGTTCTCTTCGAGTGAGATGCGCTCTTGCAGTTCGAGCAGTCGCTCGTACCGTTCTTGCACCACGACTTTCGGCACCTGGTCAGGCATGGTTGCTGCCGGTGTACCCGGGCGAATCGAGTACTGGAACGTAAATGCACTCTGGAAACGCGATGCCTCGACAACGCGCATGGTCTCCTGGAAGTCTTCCTCGGTTTCCCCGGGGAAGCCGACGATGATGTCGGTGGTGATTGCAGCGTGGGGAATTCTCGCGCGCACCTCGTCGAGAATTCCGAGGAACTTCTTTGAGCGGTATGACCGCCGCATTGCCTTCAGAATGCGGTCTGAACCCGACTGCAGCGGCATGTGCAGCGTGGGCATCACGTTCGGTGTCTCTGCCATCGCAGCAATCACATCGTCGGTGAATGCGGCCGGGTGGGGGCTGGTAAAGCGCACCCGTTCCAGGCCTTCGATCTCCCCCATCGCACGCAACAATTTGCCGAATGCCTGCCGGTCACCAAATTCCACGCCATACGTATTCACGTTTTGCCCGAGCAAAGTGACCTCGATCGCGCCGTCATCGACGAGCGCCTGCACCTCTGCGAGCACATCGCCTGGGCGACGATCTTTTTCTTTGCCGCGGAGCGACGGAACGATACAAAAGGTGCAGGTGTTGTTGCACCCGACGGAAATGGACACCCAACCGCTTGATGCCGAGTCACGCTTCGTTGGCAGGGTTGAGGGGAACACCTCAAGGGCTTCAAGGATCTCCACCTGCGCTTCGGCGTTGTGACGTGCTCGTTCGAGGAGCGCAGGAAGTGAACCCATGTTGTGGGTGCCGAACACCACATCAACCCAGGGCGCCTTCTCAACAATGGTTCCCTGATCTTTTTGCGCAAGGCACCCGCCGACGGCGATCTGCATGCCTTCTCGCTCACGTTTGACCGAGGCGAGAAACCCAAGGTTGCCGTACAACTTGTTTGCGGCGTTCTCTCGCACCGCACAGGTGTTGATGACCACCACGTCGGCGTCGTCTGCTCGTTCGGCTGGCACATACCCGGCAGCTTCGAGGGAACCGGAAAGGCGCTCGGAATCGTGCACGTTCATCTGACAGCCGAGGGTACGCACCGTATAGCTCCGTGGGCTTCCGTCGGGACGGAGAGCCGCTGGCGATGGAGCAATCAGGGGTGCAGCAGATGGCATGCGGCAATTCTAGCGAAGCGGTGCACGGAGAATGCTCAACGGAAGGTGACGGTTCCCCTCGCTGCGGAGGTGTCCAACGCTTCCCTCGCTACCCTGGTCGCACGTTCTCCGGTCCAGCCCCTGCGTGCAAGAAACCCGAGGAGCCTGCGCTCTGCGACGTGCCGGTCGAGACCTCGCATTTTTCGTGCTCGGTCATGGGCCGCTTCACGAAGCAACTCGTGTTCTGCCTCGTCGTCAAGTTCCGCGAGCACCTCTTCGATTACCCAGTCGGGTAGAACACGTTCACGCAGCTTTCGCTGTATCTGCACGCGACTTGCGCGTTTGCGCTCTCGGAGAGACTCAGTGAGCACCCGTGCAAGCCCGAGATCGTCAAGATAGAGGCTCGTCTCGCATTCCTGAATGACATCTTCGATGTCTGTGGCCGAGTGCCCGAGTGCGGCAAGCTCGCGCCGGAGCTCACCGCTTGACCGTGCGCGGCGGGCCAGCAACCGCACTGCATCGGCAATCGGTTCCGCAGGCACCTCATCGAGATCTTCATCGGCGTTGTCAGCATCGCTCACGAATTCGTCACTCGGGGTTGCCCTCACCCCGGTCACTGCGCCCCGGGATGAGAGCTGTATGAGGGGGGCAACCGGTGTTGGCAAGGATTCGTCGGACCCCTTGACCGCATCGGCCCCGAGCTTGTCGGCCAATCGTGTACGAAACTCGATAACCTCGGCGAGATTCGCTCTCTCTGAACCGCCTTCGGCAGAGGTGCCCTGCCCGGTCGGCACGAAACGAACTACCATGCTGTCTCCCCCTCAGCTCAGGTACTACCAGCTCAGACGCTACGCCCCGATGCGCGCCTGCTCATCACCGTGTGCATCAGCATCGCCGCCCGTTGCGCCCGCGTGCGGGTCGTCTTTCACGCCAAGTTTGACCAGAATCTTTTCTTCGATCTCAGCAGCAATGTCGGGGTTCGCGATGAGGAAGCGGCGGGAATTTTCCATACCCTGACCCAGCTGGTCACCTTCGTAGGTGTACCACGCGCCGCTTTTCTTAATGAGCCCGTGCTCAACACCAAAGTCGATCAAGGAGCCCTCTCGAGAAATGCCCACGCCATAGAGAATGTCGAACTCTGCCTGTTTGAAGGGGGGCGCCATCTTGTTCTTCACAACCTTTACTCGAGTACGGTTGCCCACCGCATCTGCGCCGTCTTTCAGGGTCTGAATACGACGAATATCGAGTCGAACCGACGCATAAAATTTCAGTGCTTTACCGCCAGAGGTCGTCTCAGGGCTGCCGAAGAACACCCCCACTTTTTCGCGCAACTGATTGATGAAGATTGCAGTTGTTTTCGTCTGGTTGAGCCCACCGGTAATCTTTCGCAGCGCCTGTGACATCAGACGCGCTTGCAAGCCGACGTGGGCGTCGCCCATTTCGCCTTCGATTTCAGCTTTTGGCACGAGCGCAGCTACCGAGTCAATGACCACGAGATCGACAGAACCCGAGCGAATCAGCATGTCTGCAATCTCGAGGGCTTGTTCGCCGGTATCTGGCTGGGACACCAGAAGGGCATCAATATCAACGCCCAACTTCTGTGCATACTCGGGATCAAGTGCATGCTCAGCGTCAATGAACGCCGCAATGCCTCCCGCCTTTTGCGCATTCGCAATGGCGTGCAGGGTCAGGGTCGTCTTTCCCGATGACTCCGGGCCGTAGATCTCGATAATGCGACCGCGCGGGAGCCCACCAATACCCAGCGCAACATCAAGCGCAATTGACCCGGTAGGGATCACCTCAACTGGGGGTCGCTCAGTGCTGCCTAAGCGCATAATGGCGCCCTTACCGAACTGCTTGTCGATGTTCGCGAGCGCAACCTCGAGTGCCTTCTCACGATCTTTTGGTGCTGCCATCTGCTGCTCCTCTATCAGGGCGAATGTCGCCGGTGGTGCCGCCTACCTGCTGTCATGCTGAAAATCAGTGACAAGGCGTAGTGACTGTTCCCCTGTTGACTGTAAAGAACACCTCAGACATTTCTGCGCTGAGCCGCGGATCTGTACACAACTCGGGTACCAATTCACCTGTGCACGACAATACGCCCATTCGAACACACATTCGAACGACACGCCGCAGGTTCCCCAAGAACCTGATTCCCTGCGCTACAGAGGATCGCGCAATCCGCGTCCATGCCGACGCTCGACCGGAACCTGCAGTTCTTCGCACAACGCGATCCAGACGTCGCGGATCGGTTCGCCGCGATCCAGCGCCTCTGCTGCAGTACCGGCAAAACGGGCGATCCAATGGTCACGAATCAGCACTGCGGCGTAGACCTCTCCGAACTCTTCGCGCATCGCTCGCTGAAATTCGCTGTGCTTCACGTGAGATACCCCTCACCGGACAGCAGAGGCGCCCGACCATTCGGCCGGGCGCCTCTCTCGCCGACACTCACTAGCGTCGAGCCATCAATTCGGGTCGATACCCTGAGACCAAGTCTGCGGGGACCGTATCTGGGACCTGAGGGTTCATCGGGCTACTCAAGCCCTCAACGATCGCGAGACGATCGCTTACCTCGCCCATAATGACGGACAGTGGCGTGTCGAGCGCGTCTGCGACCGCAGCAAGGATTTCACTCGAAGCCTCTTTTTGCCCTCGCTCTACCTCACTGAGATAGCCGAGCGCAACGCTTGCCTCGCCGGCAACCTGGCGCAGAGTGCGCCCCTTCTGCAGTCGGAAGTCACGCAGCACATCGCCGATTTCTTGACGTACTAGCACCATCGGATCCTCCTTCTTGTGCGCTGCCGGAGCAGCGTCCGCGTTACCTGCACCGTACTTTCTAGCCTATATGTGACCAGTATGCCCGGCGTCACTGAGAATAACCGCCCGTATCGCGAGATTATTCCTGAGCATTCGCTGAATATGAGTCGACCTGACTCAAGTTTATCAAGATTTGAGCCCGAGTGCTTCCAGTTCGTGCGCAAGTTCAACGAGAATCTCTCGAACTGTTGCCTCGCGGATCGCTTGGCGATCACCATCGAACGCTTTCGACACCGCCCGATCGCCGAGCCGCGAGCTGATTCCTAGCCACACGGTGCCGACGGGCTGTCCCGTTTGTGGGTCAGGGTCGGGCCCTGCAACGCCCGTCGTTGCCAAGCCAATATCGGCGATGAGTGGATCTTCCCCTTGTTCTCGTCGAACCTGACACACCGAGCGCACATGACGGGCCATCTGACGAGCCACGTCCGGATGCACCGGCCCAGAGTCGATAAGCAACTGTTCATCAACCCCGAGGACGGAGTGCTTGAGCGCAGTATCGTAAGCGACTATCCCACCAGAGAACACGCTTGAGGCACCAGAAACCGAAACGAACGCGTCGGCAAGCAGCCCACCGGTGAGTGACTCCGCGACTGCGATCCGCCACCCCTGTTCGGCGATTCGCTCGAACTGGTCCTCGGAGAGAGCCATTGTTGCTTCGGGCATCGCTACTTCGCACCCTTCGGTTGCTGCTTCGTCATGCGCACAAAGGTTATGACATAGTCAATGCCGCTTGCAATAGTAAGGAACACGGCGATTGACATCGTGACGATGTTGACCCATATCACCCAGTCACCAAAGACCGAAGCGAATGGGAAGAGTGCGAGGGCAATGGCCACTGACTGGGCAACGGTCTTGAGTTTGCCCATCCACGCCGCAGCGACGACTACGGTACGCGCCTCAACGAGGCGATGCACCGTGATGCCGATCTCTCGAATAAGAATGACGATGGTAACCCACCAGGGCAGTTCATTCAGGAGGGAGAGTCCAACGAGCGCGCTCCCTGTCAGCAACTTGTCTGCAATAGGATCCAGCAGTTTCCCAAGATCCGTCACGAGACCGCGAGAGCGAGCGAGGTAACCGTCCCATGCATCGGTGGCAATAGCAAGCACAAAGAAGACCGCAGCGGCCCACCGGAGAGGACCTTCTGCCCCACCGTCGGCGAGTAGCATCCACAGAAAAAACGGCGTAGCGATCATGCGAACAATGGTGATGATGTTCGCAATATTCCAGTTGCTCGGTGCGGGCTGCTGCCGCGCCGCGTCGGTGAGTTCAGGCACGCGTTAATCCCGTCCGGTCAGCTGCCAGGCGTCTTCGTCGGCCTCGGCTTCAACTTCTTCACGACCATCGCCGTACGTGGCGAGGGGGTCGTCGTACCGAGCATCTCGTTCAGCCGATGGTGCTGGGCTCCTCTCGGCCACAACGTCATTGGCCGAAGCCTGGGTAGCCGGCTCGGCCGGTTGCGGCGCGCCTGTGATCGAAGCGAGAACCTGAGCAAGCTGTTCTGGTGGTACCAACACGTCTCGCGCTTTCGACCCCTCCGAGGGACCGACAATGTTTCGCGATTCCATGAGGTCCATCAGACGACCGGCCTTCGCAAATCCCACACGAAGCTTTCTCTGGAGCATCGAGGTAGACCCCAGCTGCGAAACAACCACAAGCTCAATCGCTTGGAGCAGAACGTCGAGGTCGTCGCCAATATCTGCGTCGATCTCTTTCTTCTCCACCATCTGTTCCACGTCAGGTCGATATTCTGGCGCGGCTTGTTGCTTCACATGCTCGACCACTCGAGCGATCTCTGTCTCGTTGACCCATGCACCCTGCACTCGACGTGGTGAGGAGTCACCGTTCAGCAGCAACAGCCCGTCGCCCTGACCAATGAGTCGCTCTGCTCCCACCTCATCGAGGATCACACGCGAGTCAGTGCCTGAGGCAACGGCAAAGGCATACCGACTCGGCACGTTCGACTTGATCACGCCGGTCACCACATTGACCGATGGACGCTGCGTCGCAAGCACCAGGTGAATCCCTGCCGCACGCGCGAGCTGAGTGATGCGTTGAATTGAGTCCTCAACGTCTCGCGGTGCCACGAGCATCAGGTCGGCGAGCTCATCCACAACGACCAGCAGATAGGGGTAGGGCTTCAAGACACGCTCGCTCCCCTCGGGAAGCCGCAACGTGCCTTTCTTCACTGCCTCGTTGAAATCATCGATATGACGGAACCCAAAACTCGCAAGGTCGTCGTACCGCATATCCATTTCTTTCACCACCCACTGCAGCGCTTCTGCAGCCTTTTTGGGGTTCGTGATGATGGGGGTAATGAGATGCGGTACACCCTGGTAGACCGTGAGTTCGACTCGTTTCGGATCAACGAGCACCATGCGAACTTCGGCGGGCGTCGCACGCATCAGAATGCTCGTGATCATCGAGTTGATGAAACTCGATTTCCCCGAACCCGTGGCGCCTGCAACCAGAAGGTGTGGCATCTTCGCAAGGTTCGCAACGACGAAGTCACCTTTGACGTCTTTTCCGATGCCAATCGTCATTGGGTGCGTGTTGCGCTTCGCGCGAGCGGAACGGAGCACATCGCCGAGCGCAACATTCTCACGATCTTTGTTCGGGATCTCGATACCGATGGCGCTCTTGCCTGGAATAGGCGACAGGATGCGTACCTCGTTCGAGGCAACGGCGTACGAGAGATCCTTCTGCAGACTCGTCACCCGAGACACGCGCACACCAGGACCGACCTCAATCTCGTACTGGGTTACCGTGGGGCCTCTCGAGAAGCCCGTTACTCTCGCGTCAACACCGAACTGCTTCAAGACGCCGTCAATTGCGGCGCTGGTCTCGTCGTTGGCTTCGGTACGAGCTTTGGGGGGATCGCCCTGGGCGAGCACGGACTGGTCTGGCAACACGTAGGGGCGTTCCTGCGCCTGGTGCTGCGGCGCAACGTGAAATGGCTCCGACGTGCCCTCAATCTCTTCGAGGTCGATCCCCAGGTCGCCGAGCACCTGCGTCATCGATTCATCGGCAGATGCCTCGAGCAGGTCATCGTCATACACCTCGGTCACCTGAGTGTCATCGAAGGCTGACTCGAAGCCGCGGTCGTCACCCGCACTGCCCAGCAGTTCGGTGACCGCGTCGCCACTGCTGACAAACTCGGGATCTTCCTCCCTGCCCGTCGCATTCCGTCGCCACCACGGCAGGTCTCGGTCAGCGTCTTGTTTCGGCTCAGGGGCGCTAGCTGCCGCAGCATCGACTTCGGAATCTGCCCCAACCTCGCCAAAGAGAAAACGGTAGCCCTCGCGCAGCCGCGCACCAATGCGTTTAGGCGGGGTTTTCGTGATGATCAGCACCGCGAAGAAGATGAGCACGACAAGGAGTGGCACCGCGACCCACACCGTCAGGAAGAGCAAGGGAGCACCGACGAGCCAGCCGAAGAGACCACCCGCTTCAGCAAGTCGACCGGACTCGGGCGATGGCCGCTCCCCGAAAATATGTGCAAGCCCTGCGGCGCACCACAGCGCAATACCCAAGCCAATGGCGATTCGTCGATTATCGTGCACGCTCGACGGATGATTGAACAGCCAGATCGCAAACGCGGTCATCACCAGTGGAAGTATGAATGCGACAACACCGAAGAGCCCACCAAAACTCCAGGCACTGATGTTGATTGCGACCGGATTTCCGATGAGAAACCATTCGATCACCGCGCCGATTATTGCCATCAAGACCAGTGCGAACGGAATGCCGTCTCTGCGGTCTTCGGGCGCGATGGGTTCGGGACGAAACGCGCGTGCTGCTGCACCGACGCCGTGTGCAAGGGCCATCCAGGCCCGCACGATCAACGGGTCAGTGTTCACCGGCTCAAGCACCTTCGTCGCATCGCTCGCTCGAGAGCGCGGGCTACGACCGGTAGCGCCGGATTTTGCGCGAGAGGAGGTCTTGCTGGCCATGCACCGAGCCTACGAAACCGCACCGACATTTCACCGTTTCGACAGCGGCGCGCCCGAATATTGGTCAGGCTTGCCCTCTCGAACACAGCTGCGTGCACCGCGGAGTCATCGACTGACGCCAAAGACAAGCGGTTGACGACTTGACGCCTTAGAAGTAAATCCCCCGCGCACCCATGAAGTCACGTGGCGGCTGCTGCACACCGTACACGAGCGTCTCAAAGTGAAGGTGAGGACCGGTTGAATTGCCTGTGCTCCCCACGTAGCCAATGACCTGGCCGGCGGACACCCAGTTTCCGACACGCACATTCGGCGGCTGAATCATATGCGCATACCGAGTTGAGAGTCCACCGCCGTGGTCAATAAACACCGCATACCCGTATGTGCCAATCCATCCAGAAGCAGTGACGGTACCGCTCGAGGCAGCGTAGATTGGGGTCCAGTTTCCGATAGCGAGATCAAGCGCGCGGTGACCATAGTAGCCCCACCACTCGGTGCTCACCCAGTAACAGCAGGCCAACGGACGAACCCAGTTACCACTCGCCGGCGGCGCACTGCCGCCGCCACCGCCGCCACCGCCGCCACCGCCGCCGCCACCGGCGGCCGCAGCCTCACGCTCACGTCGCTCGCGTTCTTCGCGCTCGCGCTTGAGCTGAGCCTCGCGTTCAAGCCGAACTCGTTCTTCGTAGCCCGCAACGGTCTTCGCCGTGGTGTCCTTCAGCGCATCGAGTCTCGCATCGAGCTCAACTTTGAGCTGCTCCTGTTCGGCAAGTCGGGTCATTGCCGCATCGGCAGCGGCCGCGGCTTCAATACGGTTCGCCTCAGCTTCATCACGCAGCTTGTCCCGCTCTGCTCGGGCAGACTCCGCCTGATCGGCAAGTGAACTTGCGGAGTTCATCGCCTGCTCGGCGCTGGCCGAGATTTCCGTATTCCGTTCGGTCGCCTTTTCCATGCGGGCGAGGCGGTCGAGCAACTCATCAGCGGTGCTCTCGTCGGCACGGAGGAACAGGTCAAGGTTGCGGTCGACGCCGCCAGATCGGTACATCTGCGAGACGAGCGCAGCAGCCTGCTCAGCGGCCTGCTCAGCTTCGGCTTGGCTCGCCGCGGCCTGCTCCTCAAGCTTCGAGACCCGCTCCTCTGCGCGAAACAGTTGGTCCTCTGCTTCGAAGAGCTTTGCCGCGGCTTCATCAGCGATCCGCTGGGTTTCAGCGACCTCGGCTTCCACCGCAACAATAAGCGCTTCAATCTCGGCAATCTTGGTTGCTGTGGCCGCCTGGTTGTTCTTCGCACGCTGCACGTCGTCCCAGGTGGGGAGGTCAGCGATGTTCGCCTGCGCACTCGGCGCATTGGCGACTTGGAGACCAGTGAGTACGGTGAGCGTCATGAGTACTGCCGCTGCCCCGCCAAGGATCCTTTGAGTCAACCGTGCATTACGCTGCCGTGTTGCCATCGTGCCCTCTCACCTCGCTGCTCGAGGATCGCCCTCGAACCCCCAAAAACTTGGTGCCAGCATAGCATTCAAGCTCAACTTGAAGCTGAGACGTACTGGTGTGGTGTGTCATGCGTTACCTTCCCGCGCCGAGCCTCGCCGCTTCAGCACCCGTGCGACGAGCGCATCGAGCTCGGGCGACCGCAGCATCCGAAGCATCACCAGATAGATCACGGCAACAACGACGCTGATGACTGCGGTACACAACATGGCAAGGCCCACTCCAACATCAGGGACGGCAATGCGCACCGCAAGCGTGCCACCGAGCCCAACCACCAAGGCCGGCAGCGCCGCACCGACCGATCGGCCAGCACTGACCAAGATTCTGCGGCCGTCAATGCGATGAATCTTGCGTCTCAGGAGCACAATCGACAGCACCACAGAAAAGATTTGTGCTACTGACCACACCGCGGCAAAGCTCACGCCGATGTACCGGGCAGGCACCTGCCACACAAACGGAAGCGAGAGCGCCATCCCCACCATGAGTGACTGCGAGAGCAACACCACAAAGAAGGGGGTCTTTGTGTCGGAAAGCGCATAGAACGCACGTTGGGTCACGAAGTAGCAGCTGAAGGCCACCAAACTCACCAGGTACGCCTGTAACACCGGCCAAAACTGTTCTACCCGCTCGGGGCTCGCACCAAAGTTGATGATGCGACTGATGAACGGCGCGGTCACAAACAGCATCATCATGAACATCATCATGACGGTCATGATGTTGCGCATTGATGCCGAAAAATCCTCCCGAAATGCGGTCAGGTTTCCGTCATTTGCGGAATGAGACAACCGAGTGAAGTAGGCAGTGGCAAGCGAGACCGCAATCACCGAGTGAGGCACCATGAAGACCATCGCTGCATTCTGCAAGGCGCTGTTTGAGGGACCAGCGCCGCTGCCCAGCCCAATCACGTTGTTATTCACCAGGGTCGCCACCTGCGCCACGATCAGGGCGGCAAAGCTCCAGGTCGCGATTCGAACGGTGCGGCCCAGCCCCATCCCCCGCCACGTGAAATCAGGGCGATACCGAATGCCCGCGCGGCGCCAGGGAATGAACAAAATCAACGCCTGTACGGCGACCCCCAGCGTTGCACTTCCCGCAAGCACAGCGATGGACGCGGCTGTCCAATCAACCTCGGTACGCAATCCATTGGGGTCCGCGCCAAACAGCAGAATGAACCCCACGAGGCCGAGAATTCCGACCACATTGTTGATGACCGGCGCCCACGTGTAAGGGCCGAAGACGCTCCGCGCGTTCAGCACCTCGCCCATCACGACATACAGTCCATAGAACAGAATCTGAGGCATACACCAGTACGCGAATGCGGTGGCGAGCGCGAGCTGCTCTGCAGGCCAATTCACCTGATTAATAAACACGATGAACGGCGCCGCAACGACCGCGATCACGGTGATGCCGAACAAGACCACCGCAACCAGCGTAAAGAGCTTGTTGATATAGCCGTGCCCACCGTCAGGATCCTTGGCTGCCCTCACAATTTGCGGCACAAGCACCGCGTTCAACATGCCGCCGATCAGCAGGAAATACACCCAGTTGGCCAGTTCCATGCCGATCGAGAACGCGTCGGCCGAGCGGGAACCAACCGAGCCGATCGCGTAGGCAAGCAGCAGCATTTTGCCGAGCCCAAGCACCCGAGAAACAACGGTTCCCGATGCCATCACTGCGCTCGCGCGCAGCAGCCCTGATGCCACGACGAGCTACACCACAACCACGACGGGCACAATCATCGCCTTTCGGCGAAGCTTCGTGCCGACCCACCGGCCGATCGTGCGCCGCACGATCTGTTGCAACTGATGATGGTCGACCACGCCTTCTTTCATCGCTGTTTCAAGCGCCTGTGCGATCTGCGGTTTGATCTTGTCAAACACCTCGTCGTCTTCGGCCACGCCCTTTGCGTGCACCTCAGGCCCGCTTACGATCTGGCCAAGGCTGGTTTCAACCACGGTGATCACAGAAATGAAACCCTCTTCCGCAAGCACACGGCGATCGCGGAGGTCTTCATCGGTCACCCGACCGACCGAGGATCCATCGACATAAATGAAGTCGATATCGAGTTGCCCGACCTGTCGCGCAACTCCGTCGCGCAGATCGACAACCGTGCCATTTTCACCGATGATCGTGCGATTCTGCGGCACACCCGTTTCAATGGCGAGAGACGCGTTGGCAACCAGGTGACGGTACTCACCATGAATCGGCATCACGTTCTTCGGGCGGACGATGTTGTAGCAGTACAGGAGCTCTCCGGCCGCGGCATGACCTGACACGTGCACCTTCGCGTTGCCCTTGTGCACGACGTGTGCTCCGAGCTTCATCAAGCCATTGATCACCCGATAGACCGAGTTCTCGTTGCCGGGGATCAAACTTGAGGCGAGGATGACTGTGTCGCCCTCACCGATTTCCACCTGGTGCTCACGGTTCGCCATTCGGCTGAGCACGGCCATCGGCTCGCCCTGTGAACACGTCGACATGTACACGATGCGATGATCGGGAATGTCGCCGCTCTTTTTCAAGTCAACGAGCACCCCGTCGGGTACCTGCAGGAATCCGAGATCAGCGGCAATTTTCATGTTCCGAACCATCGAGCGACCCAGCAACACCACTCGCCGACCATTTGCTTGCGCCGCATCAAGCACCTGCTGCACACGGTGCACGTGACTCGAGAAGCTCGCAACCACAACCTTGCCTTGCGAGGCAGCAATGACCCTCTCAATGACGGGGCCGATGTCTTTTTCGAGGGGGGTGAACCCCGGCACATCAGCGTTCGTGGAGTCCGTCATGAAGAGGTCTACGCCTTCTTCGCCGAGACGAGCAAAGGCACGCAAATCAGTGATACGCCCATCGAGCGGGAGCTGATCCATCTTGAAATCACCGGTGCCGATGACCATCCCCGCAGTGGTGCGTATCGCGACCGCCAGCGCATCAGGGATGGAATGGTTGACGGCGATGAATTCGAGATCGAACGGACCGAAACGCACCCGATCACCTTCGGCGACTTCATGGAGCACCGGCCTGATTCGATGTTCCTTCAGTTTCGCGGTGACGAACGCCAAGGTCAGCCGCGAGCCAACGAGCGGAATGTCTTCGCGGCGTTTCAGCAGATAGGGCACGCCACCAATGTGATCCTCGTGCCCGTGGGTGAGTACGATGGCGACAATATCGCCCAAGCGATCTTCGATCTTCGAAATATCGGGCAGGATCAGGTCGACACCGGGATGGTGCTCCTCGGGGAACAACACCCCACAATCCACCACGAGGAGTTTGCCGTCGATCTCATAGACGGTCATGTTGCGACCAACTTCGCCGAGGCCGCCGAGCGGGGTCACCCGGAGGGTGCCCGCTTCGAGCTCTGGTGGTGCATACTGTGCGGTGGTCACGGAGGGACTCCTTTAAAGGGGCGACGTTAGCGGGTGGTTCCTGCAATCTTGGGCAGAGCACCACCGGCAGCAGCGTTGCGATCTGGGCGGAAGTTCGAGAAATCTGCGCCGGCAATGTTCTTCACGAGGGCGATATCGTCTTCGATCAGTGCGGCCTCCCACTCTTCTGGTCCAACCAGCGGAAGGCGAACCCGGGGGCTGCCGATGCGGCCGAGCCCGTGCAACACATACTTCGCGGCAACCGTTCCCGGCACGTGCGTCATGATCGCGCGAACGAGCGGCTCCAACTGCATGTGAGCTTCACGGGCGGCGTGCAGGTCGCCCCGGTTCACCGCATCGATCATGGTGCGATAGGGCACGGCCGTAATGTTCGCGGTCACGCCGATCAGCCCAGTTGCGCCAATGGACAGGTGCGGCAGGACGTTCGCGTCGTCACCGGAGAAGTACAGGAGATCAGTCTGGTTGAGGACACGGCTGACCTCGCTAAAGTCACCCTTCGCGTCTTTGATCGCAAGAATGTTCGGGTGCTTTGCCAAACGAAGGATGGTCTCAAACTTGATCGGCACGCCGGTGCGACCGGGAATGTCATAGAGAATGACCGGCAGATCGGTGGCATCGGCAACCATGCGGAAGTGTGTCAGCAAGCCGGCCTGGGTGGGCTTGTTGTAGTAGGGGGTGACGATCATGACGCCGTCAGCCCCGGCTTTCTCGCTGCGCTGGTAGAGCTCAATCGCGTGCGCGGTTTCATTCGACCCGCCACCGGTGATCACCTTGGCGCGACCGCTTGATACGGATTTAGCCACCTCAACCAGCCGAATCTTCTCGGGGTCGGTAAGCGTCGAGGTTTCACCCGTGGTGCCCGTCACCACAATGCCATCAGCACCGTTTTGAATGCACTGTTCAATGTGCGCCTCGGTGGCAGTCCAGTCAACCTCACCGTCTGCGTCGAATGGCGTTACGAGGGCTACCAGGGTTTGTCCGAATGGGTTCTCTGCTGTCGTCACTGCACCAGGATACCGGAGGTCACCCGCCCTCACCGCCTGAGGTAACGTTCAAAGCGGAGGTCGACACCCGAAACGGACCGATGCGTCTCCCCCGATTCCGCGCACACCCATTCCTCGCCGATCTCGGGAGCGAAGGTATCAGCGTCTGGAATGTCGAGGTCGAGTCTGGTCACGACCAATTCATCAGCGAGCGGCAGAGCACTTCGATACAGTTGCCCTCCGCCAATAACCCACACCGTTTCTGTGCCTGCGGTACGCAACTGCCGTGCTTGCTCGAGTGCATCCTCAAGGGAGGGTGCAGTCATCGCTCCTGCTGCGGTGAGGTCGGGGATGCGCGCGGGGTCACGGGTCACGACAATGTTTGCTCGTCCCGGAAGCGGACGAAAGCGTTCAGGGAGCGACTCCCAGGTATGACGACCCATCACCACCGGCGAACCGTGGGTTACGCGTTTAAAGTGGGCGAGATCCTCGGGCACATGCCAAGGCATCTGACCGTCGCGGCCAATCGCGCCACCCCGCGCTTGCGCCCAAATGAGGCCGACTCGAGTCATACGGCGACCGGGGCTTTGATTCCGGGATGATGCTGGTATTCAACCAGCTCAAAGTCGTCAAACTCGTAGTCGAAGATGCTGTCTCGCGGATGCAGAATCATTTTCGGGTACGGTAGCGGCTCGCGCGACAGCTGCAGCTGCACCTGCTCGACGTGGTTGTCATAGATATGGCAGTCACCGCCCGTCCAAATGAACTCACCCGGTTCAAGCCCTGTTTGTTGCGCCACCATCAGAGTGAGCAGTGCATAGCTTGCAATATTGAAGGGCACCCCCAGGAACATATCTGCGGAACGCTGATACAGCTGGCAGCTGAGCTTGCCGTCGGCAACATAGAACTGGAAGAACGCATGACACGGCATCAACGCCATCGCATCGAGCTCTGCCACGTTCCACGCGGACACGAGATGTCGACGGGAGTCGGGGTTCGCACGAATCTGATCGATCACCTGCGAGATTTGGTCGATATGCCCCCCATCTGGTGTCGGCCACGAGCGCCACTGCACTCCGTACACCGGCCCCAGATCACCTTCTTCGTTCGCCCACTCATCCCAAATCGTGACTCCGTGTTCACGTAGGTACGCAGTGTTGCTCTCACCCCGAAGAAACCACAGCAGCTCGTACGCGACCGACTTAAAATGCACCCGTTTCGTCGTGATGAGCGGAAATGATTCGGCGAGATCGTAGCGGATCTGTTTGCCGAAGAGACTTCGAGTGCCCGTGCCGGTACGGTCAGACTTGGGGGTGCCGTGCGTCAATACCTCTCGCAACAGATCTTCGTAAGGCGTGGCAATCGGAGCGACAGTCATGCCCGCCAGTCTATCTGCCAAATGGATGATGCCCCGGCGAACCGGGGCATCATCGCAGGGGTCAGCGAGCCGAATTACCGGGTGATGACCGGGGCGCCCTCGTCGAACACCTCAATCTCACCGTCGCTGTCGTCGCCCTTCGAGATCACCTCTCCTCGGAAGAACCGTGGCGCCTTGCGTGACCAGACCAGCATGAGCACCACACCGATGAGGAGCACAATCACTCCGAGCACGCCAACCAGGCCGAGCCCGAAGACGGCGCTGCCGGAACCGAAGGCAGGATCGAAACTATCGACGGTGGTCTGCACAAAGGTCACCAGCAGGAAGATGCCGCCGAGGCCGGGCAGAACGACCTTCATGATCAGCGCCTTCGCGCCCTCCTTCGGGCCAGTCTTCCGGAAGTACCATGCGCTTGAGAGCGCGGTAATGCCGTAGTAGAAGCACACCATCATGCCGAGAGCGGTAATCGTGTCCCACAGCACATCTTCGCTGAGGAACCGCATGACCGCGTAGAACACCGACGCCACGATCGAAGACCACATCAGCGCCACATACGGTGACTTGTACTTCGGGTGCACCTTCTTAATCGACGACGGCAACGCCTCGTAATGTGACATTGCGAGCAGGGTTCGAGCAGGCGAAATCGCCGTGGTATTGATGGACGACACGGCACTCAGCAGAATACCGAGCGTCAGCAGAATGGCGAAGGGGCCCATCACCGGGTGAGCGATCGCCGCAAACACGTTCTCTGCGATGTTCACGTTTGCGAGACCGTAGCTATCCTCACCAACGCCGGCCCACACGAGCGTGGCGGTCGCAGTGCCGACATACATCACGAGCAGGATGCCGACGAGAATCATCGCGGCCTTCCCCTCGGTCGACATGCGTCCCTTCGACTGTTTGGTCTCTTCACCGAGGGTGAGCACGGTGTCCCAGCCCCAGTAGACGAAGATCGAGACGGCAAGGCCCGCAGCGAAGGCACCGAAGCTGTCGATCGCGAACGGGTTGAACCAGGATGCCTCTGGCACCGCACGGACCCCCGTATTCGGGTTGGGGTCGGCGAAGAAGAACATCGCCAGAATGAACCACACCATGACACCCATCTGGAAGAACACGGTGATGTACTGGAAGATCTTGGTCGAGGTCATACCGGTGTATGAGATCCAGGTGGCCACGGCCATGAATGCAAGACAGACCAGAATGTTGATCCATACCTCACCGGCGAGTCCGGCGATCGCAGGGTCACCCATCATGATTGCGAGCGACTCGAACAAAAAATCAACAACAACACCCGCCAGGTTGGACAGCACGAGCACGGTCGCAGCAATCAGACCCCACCCGGCCATCCAGCCGATCCAAGGGCCGAAGGCACGAGTTGCCCAGGTGAACGATGTGCCCGAGTCGGGCATGCGATCGTTCAGCGCCCGATACCCGAGGGCGACGAGCAGCATCGGCAGGAAGCCAGCGAGGAAGATCGCCGGAGTCTGCCAACCAACTTCTTGAGCTGCCGGGCCAACCGCTGCAGTAAGGGTGTATGCCGGGGCACACACTGACAGACCAATGATGATGGCGCCAAAGACACCGACGGTGCCCTGAGGCAAACCTTTCCGACTAATTCCCGTGACCGAGTCGAGTGCTCGTGTGGGAGGTTGTGTTGTTGACTGCAATGTATGCCTTTCTCAACGCAGGAATCCTGCCCGATTCTACGCCCGACATACGAAATCAGCGAATCTGTCGATTCTAGCGACGAATTTCGTCGCGTTTTCGCGCGATTGCTGTGCGAAGCGCAGCACGGGCCCGGGTTCGATCTCCGCACGCGTCATACACAATTCCCAGCCGAGCCCAGCTGCGCCAATCATCGGTGTGTGCCTCGACTGCTTCCTTATATTTCGGGAAAACGGCATCGGCCAGAGCACGATCCGGTTTGCCGGTGGGCCCCGTTTCACCGAGGTCCTTCGGCAGCGCGTCTTCGGCATCCAGCTGGTCGACGAGCGCCGTCGCTCGCATCCCAAACATCACCTCGCGAATAAGGGCCCACACCCCGATCAGTGGCAACACCAGGAGCGCGATACCCATCGATACGGCGATCACCGTACCGGACTGCAGGAGTGCGATGGCACGTATCCCGGCGAAGCTGAAGTAGAGCACGAGGAGGACGCTCATGATCACGACTCCGGTGATCGCGCGCGCTCTTCGGCTCATGGCTGTTCCACCAGTACTCGTTCCAGCCCGACGACCAGGCCCTGAAGGGTTGGTATCGCGTGTAACGCCGCCAGTATTCCTGCGCGATATGCCTCTGACGAGTGGGTGTCATGCGTGATGGTCAGCACTTCCCCTGCCCCGCCAAACCGGACTTCTTGCTTTGCCACGACCCCCTGCAATCGCAGGCTGTGCACGGGCACCCCAGCAACGAGGGTTCCCCGCGCGGGTTGTTCCATGTGCGGAGCAAGAATTGCTGCCCCCCGCCGCGCATCCGCAATTTCCTCCGCAGTGCGGACCGCCGTACCACTCGGCGAATCAATTTTCTGCTCGTGGTGCGCCTCCACGATTTCCACGCTGGAGAAATGTGGGGCGGCGACCCGAGCAAGCATCGTGCCAAGCACTGATCCAAGTGAGAAATTCGGCACCACCAGGGCAGTTCCGTCGTGTTCCCTCACGTGCTCGCCAAGGGCCTCAAGTTCCTGTACGGAATATCCGCTCGTGCCAATAATGACTCGCTGCCCACGGGCCAGTGCTGCTCGGGTGAGCCGCTGCGACGCCTCAAGATTGGTGACGTCGAAGAAGATGTCGGCGTCGGCGCCTGCATCAGGTGCGGAGTCCCTGCCGATTGTTGCCGCAAGGGTAAGGTCGGGGTGTTCCTCAATAATGTTGCACACGAGTGACCCGAGACGACCACTGGCCCCCGCAACGGCTACCTGTTGCTTCATGGTGTTAGCGTACTCCGCGAGACGTCACCGACGGCAACCCGCACCAGCGGTTGCGCGGCGATCGTGGCAGCGATGCTGCGGATCTCATCACCGGTGACCGCTTCAAACCGCGCGAGCGACGTATCAAGCGTGAGGAATTCGCCTGTGCCCAGCTCGGCGCGGGCAAGGCGTCCCATCCGGGTGTCACTATCTTCGAGTGCCAGAGCGGAGGACCCCGCGATCTGCCCGAGCGCCCGCTCGCGCTCTGCCTCGGTGATGCCCTCGTCGGCAATTCGACGGAGCTCTGCTTCGGCGAGATCCGCGACCGCCGCTGCGTTTTCGGGCATCGTCCCCGCATACATGCCGAAGGCGCCGCCGTCACTATAGCTCGCACCGAAGGAGTAGGCCGTGTAGGCGAGCCCACGTTTTTCGCGGATTTCTTGGAAGAGACGGCTCGACATACCGCTCCCAAGCACGGAATTCATGAGACCAAACGCGAAACGTCGGGGATCCCCGGATCGCAGCCCCGTGCCACCGATGAGCAGATTGATCTGTTCGCTCTCGCGCTCGGTCACGTGCAGCGAGGGTGCGCTTGTCACCTCCTGCGCTGGCGAGCCAGCATGTTCGCCCTCGTTCGCAACCGTTCGGTTGACTTCGCGTGAGAACGAGTCCCCTGTGCGACGCTTCGGTGCACGGTCACGGTCAATACGCCACCGCTCATCGGCCCGCTGCAGGGCACGAAGCACCTGCTCAACCAGCCGGTCGTGGTCGACCGCTCCAGCCGCCGTCACAACCAACGTTGATGGGTCATAGTGGCTCACGTAATGCGCGTAGACATCGTCACGACGCGCGGCGCGAATGGTTTCGGGGTACCCACCAATCGGACGACCAAGAGGGTGGTCGATGCCCATCACCGCTTCGAAGAATCGCTCACTTGCAACGTCTGCCAGATCGTCAGACGCCATGGCCAGCTCTTCGAGGATCACGCCCCGTTCGTTCTCAAACTCTGCGGGGTCGAGCAGCGAGTTTGTCACCATGTCGGCGAGGGTGTCCACTGCTCCGTCGAGGTCGACATCTCGCACCTTGGCGTAGTAGCAGGTGTATTCCTTCGCTGTCAGCGCATTGTTCTCCGCGCCGATGCGGTCGAAACTGGTCGCGATCTCATAGGCATCACGCGTCGGCGTGCCTTTGAAGAGGAGGTGCTCGAGAAAGTGTGTGCTTCCGAGGCTGCCGGGCGCATCACCTCGCTCGGCCTGCTCATCACGCGAACCAACGCCAACCCAAAAGCCAACCGTCGCGCTTCTTGCGCCGGGCATGTGCTCGGTCAGCACCCGCAGTCCACTCGGATGCACGGTGCGGCGCATCAGTGCTCCGCCGAGATCTGCGGTGAGGTCTGGTTCGTTCAGGGGAAAAAGGATGGCGTCTGGCACGCCCTCTACCCTATCGAGCCGGCGCCGGTGTGACCCTGCGAAGCCTCCGAATGAACAGGTACAGTTCACAGCCAAGGCAGAAACCAAACGCAGCGTTCAGGAACGCCGCAAGAAATGCTGCAGCCGCTGCGAGAACGAGGGCGTACGGAACTCCGAGCACGTGCAGG
>CAZJOZ010000002.1:0-14917 GCA_964547775.1 uncultured Leucobacter sp. | reverse complement strand
CAAGGCTGGCTGGTTCGAACCAGCGCGCCAGCACGCTCTCAGCCTGCAAGCCAGCAGGGTTCAGAGACTGACCGCTCGACAACCCAAGCAGCAGCACCACGAGCAGCAACGCGGCAGTGATCGCCGCTGCCACTCTCGGTCCTCGTGCATCAATACCATCGGTCGTGCCGTGCATCTGGGAAGACATGCGCGTCTCTAGAGGTGGCGGCTGGCGGTCATGGTGCGAGGTGTTCACGAATGGGTTCCTGTCTGCAGTGCCACGTGCCCCGAGGGAGCATGCGGGGCGGTCGCGAATGGAGCCAGGAGACGACCGGCGTCGTCAGGCGATAGCGGGCCCGATGCTCGGTGTGTCACGCGTTGGGTATGGTCGATCACGAGCACGGTGGGAGTACGGAAGATTCCGAAGCGTGTGATGAGGTCGTCTCGGTCGGAAACGTCAACCTCGACATGGGTGACACCGTCGTAGCGACGGGTGGCTGCTTGCAGCACTCGGGCCGTGCTGGGGCACCGTGCGCAGTGCGTCGTTGAGAACTGCACCAGGGTGGCCCGTGCGCCGAATGCTGGCGCGGGTGCTCCGGCTGCGGCGAGCTCCCATGGCTCGACAACGTGATCGGGTCGCGTGTTGGCGCCGCGCACTGAGCGGATTCTGGTTTGCGTCTTGCGCAGCAGGAATCCAATGATCGTGGCGCACGCGATGAGCCCCGTCATGATCCAGAGGGAGGTGACGAGGTTCAGCACGAGTATTATCATGCCAGCGAATGGGTGACATTACCAAATGTTACGTCTGGTGTGGGGTCGCCGCTCCCCTCGCGAAGAACGCAGGTGGCCCCGAGCAGCATGTGCTGCTCGGGGCCACCTGCGTGAGGACGCCTGATTTATTCGGCGACAACACCCTCAGTCACGATGGGCTCTACCTCGACCACAACTTCTTCGAGGACAGGCTCAAGTGAGAGCTTGCCACGATCGTCGACCTTGGTGATCTTGACGAGAAGCTTCTGACCCACTGACAGCACGTCATCGACGGAATCGATGCGCTTGCCACCGGCAAGCTTCCGCACCTCACTGATGTGCAACAGCCCGTCCTTGCCAGGCAACAGTGACACGAACGCGCCGAATGCGGCGTTCTTCACCACGGTGCCCAGGTACTGCTCGCCAACCTCAGGATTCTGCGGGTTCGCGATCGCGTTCACCTGCGCACGCGCAGCCTCAGCCGAGGGGCCATCGGTCGCGCCGATGTACACGGTGCCATCGTCGTCGATCGAGATCTCGGCGCCGGTCTCATCCTGGATGCCGTTGATCGTCTTCCCCTTCGGGCCGATCAGCTCGCCAATCTTGTCGACGGGAATGTTCACCGTGATCACGCGCGGCGCAGTCGGAGCCATGTCGTCCGGCGTATCGATTGCCTGACCCATGACGCTGAGGATCGTTGCACGAGCTTCCTTCGCCTGAGCCAGCGCACCGGCGAGCACGTCGCTCGGAATGCCGTCCAACTTGGTATCAAGCTGAAGCGCAGTCACGAACTCTGAGGTTCCGGCTACCTTGAAGTCCATATCGCCGAGCGCATCTTCCGCACCGAGAATGTCCGTCAGGGTTGCGTATCGGGTTTCCCCGTCAACCTCGTCGCTCACGAGACCCATTGCGATACCGGCAACTGCAGCACGAAGCGGCACACCGGCATTCAGCAGGGACAGCGTCGATGCACACACGGAGCCCATGGAGGTTGATCCGTTTGAGCCGAGCGCTTCGCTCACCTGTCGAATCGCGTAGGGGAACTCTTCACGTGAGGGCAGCACCGGCACGAGGGCACGTTCTGCGAGGAAGCCGTGCCCGATCTCGCGACGCTTCGGGCTACCGACTCGTCCGGTCTCACCGGTCGAGTACGGCGGGAAGTTGTAGTGGTGCATGTACCGCTTGCTCGTGACGGGCGACAGCGAATCGATCTGCTGTTCCATCTTCAGCATGTTGAGCGTGGTCACGCCCATGATCTGGGTCTCGCCACGCTGGAAGATCGCGGATCCGTGCACGCGGGGGATCACCTGCACCTCAGCGTCAAGCGCACGCAGATCGCGCAGACCACGACCATCGATGCGCGCACCCTCGGTCAGAATGCGGCCGCGAACCACCTTCTTCGTCACCGACTTGTATGCGGCAGAGACCTGCGCTTCCGCTTCCGCGGGCAGTTCGCCCGCTTCAATCTTGGCCGCGATGGCTTCTTTCACGCTTGCCTTCAGCGCGTCGTCTGCATCGGTGCGCTCAATCTTGTCGGCAATCTGGTAGATCTCCGTGAGCTTCTGCTCGGCGAGCGACTCGACGGCGGCGTACACCTCATCGGTGTACGGCAGGAAGACGGGGTAGTCTTGCACCTCTTTGGCAGACTGCGCAGCAAGCTGCTCTTGCGCCTTCACCAGCTGAGTCAGGAACGGCTTTGCCGCTTCCAAGCCCTGTGCAACGACCGCCTCGTCTGGCTTGGTTGCACCGTTCTTGATGAGCTCCCAGCTCACCTCGGTGGCTTCAGCTTCGACCATCATGATGGCCACGTCTTCTGAGCCGTCAGCCTTGGTGATCACACGGCCTGCAACCATCAGGTCGAAGACGGCGTCATTCAGCTGCTCGGCTGTGGGGAATGCGACCCACTGGTCACCGATCAGGGCGAGACGCACACCGGCGATCGGCCCCGAGAATGGCAGCCCGGAGATCTGAGTCGACGCCGAAGCCGCGTTGATCGCGAGCGCATCGTAAAACTCTCCGGGTGCAATCGACAGCACCGTCACCACGATCTGCACCTCGTTGCGCAGGCCATCGACGAACGATGGGCGCAGCGGGCGGTCAATCAGACGGCAGACGAGGATCGCCTCGGTTGAGGGACGGCCCTCGCGACGGAAGAATGAGCCGGGGATCTTGCCGGCAGCGTAGGAACGCTCTTCAACATCGACCGTGAGCGGGAAGAAGTCGAAGTGATCCTTCGGCTGCTTGGAGACGCTCGTTGCGCTCAGCAGCATGGTCTCTTCGTCTAGGTAAGCGGCGACCGCACCTTGCGCCTGCTGCGCGAGACGGCCGGTTTCAAAGCGGATTGTGCGAGTGCCGAACTTGCCATTATCAAGCACGGCCTCAGCGAATTTGATTTCAGGACCCTCCACGGGTGCTCCTTCGATTCAGTGAGCACGCAGAGGGCAGCCCGAAGCGCTGCGAACGTGACATCTCGAGGCCACGGATGCTGATGTTCAGTAGAAGATCACCGTGCGCCTCGCATGGGAACCCACCACCGAAGACCAGCCCGCCAACCGTCGTGCTCGGTTCTTCGTTAATTGCAGGTCACAGACCTACGTTCCCAGGATACCACTGAGCGCTTTGAAACACCCGTGATCCGTGTGATTAGTCAGTGACGATGTCGATGGCGTGGAGCGTTTCAGCACCAATTGCCTGACCGAGCTCAGCAACCAAGTCGGCAGGCACCGGCGCGTCAACCGAAAGCACCGACAGCGCAGTGCCCTTCTTCGCGTCGCGCGCGATCTGCAGGCCAGCGATGTTCACCCCGGCTTCGCCGAGCAGGCCACCGTAGGCTGCAACAATGCCTGGTCGATCCTCGTAGCTGAACACAATGAGGTGTTCGCTGATGGGCAGCTCGAGCTCATACCCGTTGATGCCGACGATCTTTTCGACCTGCTTTGGCCCGGTCAACGTTCCTGACACCGATACCTGTGCGCCCTCGGCGGTCGTGCCACGGAGCGTGATGACGTTGCGGTAGCTTTCCGAATTCGCGTCAGCGCTAAATCGCACCTCAACCCCACGCTGCTCTGCGAACAGCGGTGCGTTGACATAGGACACCGGGTCGCTGACGATCTGCGAGAAGAACCCTTTGAGTGCCGAGAGCCGAAGCACCTCAACATTGTGCTCGCTGAGTTCCCCGTGAACCTCAATATCGAGCAACGTCACGGGGCCATCAGTGAGACCAGCGAAAATCTGGCCAAGCTTCTCGGTGAGCGGCAGCCCCGGCTTCACATACTCGTTGATCGTGCCACCAGCGACGTTCACCGCGTCGGGCACCAGCTCGCCGGCGAGCGCGAGCCGCACGGACTTCGCAACCGAGACGCCAGCCTTTTCTTGCGCTTCATCGGTTGACGCCCCGAGGTGTGGCGTGACATTGACCTTCGGGTGGCCGGTGAGCACGGTGCTCGTCGGGGGCTCCTGCACGAACACGTCGAGGGCCGCTCCAGCGATCTCCCCCGCATCGAGGGCCGCGACCAGAGCCTCTTCGTCGATCAGACCACCGCGAGCCACATTCACGACATACGCGCTCGGCTTCATCGCCTTCAACTGCGCCTCACCAATCATGCCGATCGTTTCGGGTGTGCGCGGCATGTGGATCGTCAAGAAGTCGGCTCGTGCGACGAGTTCATCCAGTTCGACGAGTTCGGCGCCAATCTGTGCGGCACGAGCGGCGGTGATGTAGGGGTCGTAGGCGATGAGTTCAACACCAAACCCACGGAGTCGTTCGGCGACCAACGCGCCGATACGCCCCAGCCCAATAATGCCGATGGTCTTTTCAAACAGTTCGGTGCCGGTAAACGATGACCGCTTCCACTGCCCCTCACTCAGGGAACCGTGTGCCCTTGGCAGGTGACGGGCAAGCCCAAGAATATGTGCGACAGTCAGTTCTGCTGCGCTAATGATGTTCGACGTTGGTGCATTCACGACCATCACACCGGCTTGTGTTGCCGCTTTGATGTCGACGTTGTCGAGACCAACACCGGCGCGGGCGATCACCTTCAGCTTGGGCGCCCAAGACAGCGCTTCAGCGTCAACCTGCGTTGCTGACCGAATAAGGATCGCGTCGGCATCGGCAATCGCCTCGCGCAACGCCGATCGATCGGCGCCGTCGGCATGACGGATCTGAAAATCGGGACCCAGAGCCTCGATCGTCGCGGGTGAAAGTTCTTCAGCGATCAGCACGATCGGCGCAGGCATGAGTAGATGGTCCTCCGTAGCAAGAACGATAGGCACCCGGTTTCGGGTGCTCACCCCAGTCTACTACCGGCGTCGCACGCCACCGTCGCCAGTGACCCTAGACAAAGAAGATCGTCGAAATCTCTTCGTACAAGAGGAATTCCAAGCGAAGCGCCGCGGTCACCGACACTGCCGCAAGAATAGCGAAGATGCGCACCAATGACCCGCGTGACCGAGTCACCCAGAGTGCGAGTGCGACAGCTACCACTGGCAGGATCACCCAGGCCCACAAGACAATCCACCCAACCGGGGTCACGCTGAGGCCCGCACTGGCGCCCATTGCGGGGAAAATAGTGAGATTGCCCACAGCAGATGCAACGAGGTACGCGGCCAGTGCCGCAAGCACAGCGTAGGCCAGCCAAGAGACGATTCGCGAGGCCATCACTGCCCTCCTGTGTACACGCCAGGCGCGATCAAGAGTGGCAACGGCAGGAGCACCACCAAACCGACAATGAGCCACAGCATGACGCGAGAAAACCTCATGACGCGAAGCTGCAGGAGCACGGTGAACAACCACGCGGCAGGTGCAATCGGTGCGATCCAGACAATAGCCACTTCAAGGATGGAACCGAGTGAACCACTCGACTCAGCGAACACCGCACTTCGATTCGCATAGGCTCCTGCCCAACTGAACCACACCACCGTATACAGCAAGTACACGCCGCCGATAATGCCGAGCAGAGCCATTGCGCCACCGGAAAGATGAGGAACATCGGTGTCATCGGTGTCAACAGCGCCGGTTGGCGTGACGGCGTGTTCGCCGCTCCCCTCGCCCGTCGGGTTTTGGCTCACTGCGCTCGCCTCACCAGCGAGCGGCGAAGCCTCAGAGTCGGCTCGCTCAGCTTCTCCTTCGACGGTCCATCCGCGCGCGAGCGAACTCTCGCGCGATGATCGGCCTGTGTCTTTCACCATGGATGCAAGCCTACCGAGTGCTTTCTGAGAAGAATGCACGGCGGCATCGCCCGGTGCCGTCGCACAGCGAATTCACGAGATCTGACGAACTATTGCACGCGCTGCACGCGCTCGCGATACTTTCGCTTGTTATTTCCCTGGATCGAACTGCGCTTGGTGCCGCGAACTTCGTCCACCTTCGTGTCCGTTCCGGTCACGGGTTGCGCTTCAACCAAGGTTTCTCGCTCGAAGCTGTGCGACTTGTCAGTGTTTCGGTAGTAGCGGTACAGCATGGTGTAGGTGGCTACGCCCGCTGCGGGGCCCGCGAGGAGCAACCACCCTGGATCACCATCGTCGCTCTCAAACAGGGCCAACACCTGCAAGAGTTCCAACACCTGCGCGATCATGCTGTTGCCACCAAGAATGCAATAACGAATGCTTCAAGTACCGTGCCTACGGTGAGTGCGGCCGCGAGGAGCCTTCCGCGCGACACCGGAATGCTTCCCATGGTCTCACCGGTTCGCCCGTTCACCGCGATGTAGTGAACCATCCCCTTGCCTCGTTCTTCGTGATAGTACGAGTACAACCACACCGGCAGGTACATCGACACCCAGCGCGTGCCGTGCACCGCGAGCTTCTCGTGCTCCCACCGCACGCCGCGGTTGTAGGTTGACACGGAGCCTTCGACTTGCGCTCGAGCGATCGAGAGCAGCTGGTCTTCGAGCAGCGGCTGAACTGCCGACACGTCTTGGTCTCGCTTCTCAGAAGTAAAGCCAGTGAGGTAGCTCGCATTCCATTGCACAGCGTTCTTTGTGTCGAATGGAAGGATCGTATTGATGATGTTGTTCGTGTTGACGAACGTATTCATGTTCGCGCGCTCCGCGGATGACTCAATCGTGAGGTCATCAACCGTGAAGTCAACGTGCCGCTGCACCTGGTAGACATCGGCGTCGTAGAAGGTCTCCTTATCGTCGCCACTCCCACGGGTATAGCTGCGAATCAACACTTCGCCGTGCCCCCATACGTCGGCGCTGACATTCCCGTCGATCACCATGTATGGCAGGTAGACGCCGACAACGTTCTCGGGAGTGAATTCCTTCACGAAGGTACGGTGTGCGAATGTTCGTCGCTTGCTTGCGAACTGACGAATGTGTTCGACGGCCTGTTCATGGGTGATACTGAAAGGCAGCACTGCATCTGGTACGGCACCATTCGGCACTTGCTCGTTCACGGTCAACACGTGACGGCACCAGTGGCACCTCGCATGCAGCGCCTGCTCGGTATTCACCACGACTTCCGAGCCGCAGCCTGCGCACTTCATCGTGATCACGCCAGACACCGACGGGTCAATGTCAGCGGCGCCCGAAGAAATGATGGTTCCGGTGAGGTTCTTCAAGTCGCCGTCAGTATCGAGGATTCCCTCAACCTGTGCTTCAGACCATTCATATCGGCAGAACAGACAAATCAGCATGCCAGTTGACGGCCGCAACTGAATATCGGTTGACCCACACCGTGGGCAACGGTTCACGCCGTCGCTCAACCGCTCATTCTGTGTGTTGGGCGCGGGCGGCACTGCATCCTGCTCGGGACCACCCTGCGCTGGAATCGCAGGATCACTCATGACGGAGTTCTTTCGCGCTACAGGCCAAGGGCCTTTGCCTTGGCGGCATCATAATCGTCTTGAGTAATCAAGCCTGCGTCAAGCATCTCCTTCAGTTTCATGAGCTTCGCCATGGGATCATCGGCGTCAGCCGCTGCAGGAGCTGCGGGGGCCGCAGGTGCTGGCTGCTGGGAGGTACTTTGCGCGCCTACTCCGGGCACCGGCTGCTGCAACCCGCCGAGACCAGCGGTGCCAGCAGCCATACCCATACCGAAGATTCCACCGGCGCCTGCGGTCTCACCCGCAGATTCGAAGCCTGCCGCGACTGATGCTTGCAGGTTCGAGTTGCCGCGAGCACCGGCAAGCGCGTCGGCACGCTGCACGTTGCGCAGGAGTTCGCGCGTCATCTCGTCGTACTCGATGGAGATAATAGCGGTTGCCACAATCTCTAGCCCGCGCGCCGTCGACCACTGGTAGTTTTGCTCAACTGCGGCTGAGAGGCTCTGCGCGAAGCCGATGGAGTCCTGCTGAATCTTCGTGATGCGATTGCCCTTTGACGGGTCATTGGTATACATCGAGAAAGCGGGGGCCAAGGAACCAACCACCTCGTTGAACAGCTGAGAAGCGGCGTCATTATCGAGATCGGTGAAATCAAACACGCGCCCCGGCTCAAGGTAGGTGGCGGGCATGTAATTCTTGACGAAGAGAATCGGGTCGACAATCTTCAGGGTGTACGTGCCTCGGGTGACCGCGCCAACCTGAGCGTTCATGTAGGCGTCGTCCCAGTAGATTTCACTCTGGGTGCCAAACCGATTATTCGGCAGTTCCTTCAGCGCGACGAAGTATGCACGCTGCTGTGCCCCCGGGCGGCCACCAAACTTAAAACGCTCCCACGAGGTCTTGATCAGCGGGCTGACAATCCCATCTCCGGCAAAGATCGACTGAGAGTTTTGCTCATCAGAGTTCCACTCGTAGGCGCCGGCCTCAGCGGCGAAACCAGTGATAGCGCCGTCTTGCATGAGCACGAGACCGTAGCCTTCTGGCACCAGGATCTTGCTTCCATTGGTGATGATGCCATCGGAGGCCTTCGTGTTTGAGCCCCTGCCTGCGTTTTGGCCACGAGGCACCGCAGAGAATACCGCGGCGGTTGGTGCGAGACCGTCAGGGACGGTGTAAAAGTCTTTCCACTGATCGGCAAGTGTGCCCCCAAGCGCGCCGATTGCTGCCTGAATTAGTCCCACGTCGCTCCCTCGCTGAATTGGTGTTATCGAGATCCAGCATAGCCAACCTCGGCACCCCCATGGAAGGTTCTCCCACACGAGGAGTGGCGCAAACATGCCAGCCCCGCACGAAAATGCACGAAGGGGCCCGAACACCGTTCGGACCCCTTCGTTGAGTGCTGGGAGCGACGACTAGCGCGCGACGCTTCCGTCCACGTAGTCTTCGTCGGTCTGGCTCCATGCAAACAGCTTGCGAAGCTCACGACCGGTGGTCTCAATGGGGTGCTGCTCCCCCTTGGCACGCAGTTCAAGGAACTCTTTGCCACCGTTGTCCTGATCTTCGATGAAGCGCTTTGCGAACGCGCCCGACTGCACATCTGCGAGCACAGCCTTCATGTTCTCCTTGACACGAGGATCGACCACGCGCGGACCGGACACGTAGTCGCCGTACTCCGCGGTGTCGCTCACCGACCAGCGCTGCTTCGCGATGCCGCCCTCATACATGAGGTCGACGATGAGCTTGAGCTCGTGCAATACCTCAAAGTAGGCGATCTCCGGCTGGTAGCCAGCCTCGGTGAGGGTCTCGAAGCCATACTGCACCAGCTGCGAAACGCCACCGCAGAGCACCGCCTGCTCGCCGAAGAGATCGGTTTCCGTCTCTTCGGTGAACGTGGTCTTGATCACACCAGCGCGTGTGCCGCCAATCGCTTTCGCGTATGACTTCGCGGTCTCCCATGCGGTACCCGATGCGTCAACCTCGACGGCGATAATGTCGGGGATGCCACGGCCAGCGACAAACTCGCGTCGCACGGTGTGGCCAGGAGCCTTCGGCGCAACGAGGATCACATCGACACCCTCTGGCGCTTCGATGTAGCCGAAGCGAATGTTGAAGCCGTGCGCGAATGCGAGCGTCTTGCCGGGCTTCATGTGCTGCTGAATCGACTCGTTGTAGATCGTGCGCTGGTGCTGGTCGGGCGCGAGGATCATGATGAGGTCTGACCACTCTGCCGCGTCAGAAACACTCATCACCGTAAAGCCAGCTTCTTCTGCCTTCGCGATCGACTTCGAGCCTTCCTTGAGGGCGATCACGACGTCGACCCCTGAGTCACGAAGGTTCATTGCATGAGCGTGCCCCTGCGAACCGTAGCCGACAACGGCTACCTTCTTGCCCTGGATGATCGACAGGTCTGCGTCGTCGTCGTAATACATCTCGGCCATGAGTTTGAGTCTCCCTTTGTGTGTTTGGTATTGGCCCCTGCGCCCTGCGCAGGATGGTTTCTGAAGCGGATGCTAATTCTTGTACACGCGTTCCGTGATGCTCTTCGAGCCTCGCCCAACAGCAATCAGGCCGGACTGAGCGATCTCTTTGATCCCGAACGGTTCAAGCACGCGCAAGAACGCCTGGATCTTGCCGGTGTCGCCAGTGACCTCAATCACCAGTGCATCGGTGACCACATCAACGACCCGAGCTCGGAACAGGTTCACCGCTTCAAGCACGTGCGAACGACTTTGGTGATCAACCCGCACCTTGATCAACATGTGCTCGCGCTGCACGGACTGCGATTCTTCGAGCTCAACGATCTTGATCACATTGACCAGCTTGTTGAGCTGCTTCGTCACCTGCTCAATCTGCACATCATCTTCGTCAACGACGACGGTAATGCGCGAGAGGCCCGGGACTTCTGTCGGACCGACCGCAAGAGACTCAATATTGAAGCCTCGGCGGGCAAACAGTCCAGCAACTCGAGTGAGGAGGCCCGGCTTGTCTTCAACGAGCAGGCTGAGAACGTGACGGCTCATAGTTACTCCTCCTCCCACTGCGGACTGTGCTGCAGGGCGTATTGAATATCACTGTTTGAAGTGCCCTGGCGAACCATCGGCCACACCATTGCGTCGGCGCTCACCACAAATTCGATGAGCACGGGTCGGTCATTGGTTTCCAGTGCGAGCTTGATGGCCTCGTCGACCTGATCCTCGCGCTCCACCCGAATCGAAAGGCAGCCGTAGGCTTCTCCAAGCTTCACGAAATCAGGAATGCGCGGTGACCCGTGCCCGGTATTGAGCTCGGAATTGGAGTAACGCCCCTCATAAATCAGCGTCTGCCACTGACGAATCATGCCCAGCGAAGAGTTATTGATCACCGCAACCTTGATGGGGATGTCATTCACCGTGCAGGTAGCGAGCTCTTGGTTGGTCATCTGGAAGCATCCGTCGCCATCAATTGCCCACACCACCCGGTTTGGCTCGGCAACCTTCGCGCCCATGGCAGCGGGCACGGCATACCCCATGGTGCCCGCGCCGCCGGAATTCAACCAGGAGTTGGGGCGTTCATACTGAATAAACTGAGCTGCCCACATCTGGTGCTGTCCCACGCCAGCGACGTAGATGCCCTCCGGCCCGGTGAGCTCGCTGATGCGCTGCATGATGAACTGGGGCGCGAGCAAACCGTCAGTGGTTTCCGTGTACCCGAGCGGGTACTTCTCTTGCAGCGTGCGGAGACGGCTCCACCACTCAGCAATGTCAGTAAACTCTCGCGCAGTCTTCGCCGTCGAAATCGCAGCAATCAGGTCACTAATCACTTCAGCAGCATCGCCCACGATCGGCACATCGGCGGCGCGAATCTTGCCGATCTCTGCGGGGTCGATATCTGCGTGGATGACCTTCGCGTCAGGCGCGAAGAGTGCGACCTTGCCGGTGACTCGATCGTCAAACCGTGCGCCGATCGTGATCAGCAGGTCAGACTCTTGCAGCGCAAGCACCGCTGGCACCGTGCCGTGCATGCCAGGCATGCCGAGGTGTTGCGGATGCGAGTCAGGGAAAATGCCTCGCGCCATGAGCGTCGTAACGACGGGAGCACCCACCAATTCCGCAAGCTGCAGGAACTCTTCCGACGCACCAGCGCGGCCAATACCGCCGCCGATGTAGAAGACCGGCCGCTTTGCCTCAGCGATCAAATCTGCGGCCGCCTGAATCTGCTTACTGTTGGCCTTCGTTATTGGCCGGTAACCAGCCTGTTCGACGCGCGGCTCCCACACGAAGTCGAATTCCGCTTCTTGGGCGTCTTTCGTAATGTCGACCAGCACCGGACCGGGGCGGCCGGTGCCCGCCAACTGGTAGGCCGCGGCAATGGCCTGCGGAATATCTTCGGCGCGCTTCACCAAGAACGAGTGCTTGGTAATCGGCATGGTGATACCAACGATGTCCACTTCCTGGAACGCGTCAGAACCCATGAGGTGGGAATACACCTGACCGGTAATGGCGAGCATCGGCACCGAATCCATGTGCGCATCGGCAATGGCCGTGACCAGGTTGGTCGCTCCCGGCCCGGAGGTCGCAATACACACACCAACCCGCCCACTCGCGGCTGCGTACCCTTCGGCAGCGTGCCCGGCACCTTGCTCGTGACGAACGAGAATATGCCGGAGACCGGTCGCGTCGTTCAGGGTGTCGTAGAGCGGAAGCACCGCGCCGCCGGGAAGCCCGAAGACATCGGTCACACCAAGCAGTTCGAGGCTCCGAACGACCGCTTGCGCGCCGGTCATACGCTCGCCGCGCGGCGATGAATCGATGGTTGCAGCACTCGTATCCGAGGTCATGTCACACTTTCTTACTTGATTCGTTAGGCCGGGCTCATGCCGCGCATCACGCACAAGCCCACCGCTCAAGGACGGTTAGCCGGTGATGGCGCCCTCCGAGGCGCTGCGCACGAGCTTGGCGTACTTTGCCAGAACGCCGCGGGTATACCGTGGCGGAAGAGGAGCCCAGTCTGCTCGGCGGGCTTCAAGCTCGGCGGGATCAACCAAAATGTCGAGCGATTTCGCGGCAATGTCAACCCGAATCAGGTCTCCATCGCGGACCAGGGCAATTGGACCACCGTCAACAGCCTCTGGCGCTATGTGGCCGATACACAGGCCGGTTGTGCCGCCTGAGAATCGCCCATCGGTCAATAGTAGTACATCTTTACCGAGCCCCGCGCCCTTAATCGCACCGGTGATGGCGAGCATCTCACGCATGCCTGGACCACCCTTGGGCCCCTCGTACCGGATCACCACGATGTCGCCCTTGCCGATCTTGCCCTCGGTGAGCGCGTCCATTGCTTCGCGTTCGCGTTCGAATACGCGAGCCGGCCCCTCAAATACATCTGCGTCAAAGCCCGCGGTCTTCACCACCGCGCCTTCGGGAGCAAGTGAGCCGTGCAACACGGTCAGCCCGCCAGTGGCGTGAATTGGGTCGTCGAGGTGGTGAATAACCTCGCCATCGATGGGGTCTGGGTTGAGCGCTTCAAGGTTTTCGGCCATGGTCTTGCCGGTCACGGTCATTGCGTCACCGTGGAGCAACCCTGCGTCGAGCAACGCCTTCAGAATCACCGGCACACCACCGTGGCGGTCGATGTCGGCCATCACGTACTTGCCAAACGGCTTCATGTCAGCAAGGTGGGGCACCTTCTCGCCGATGCGGTTGAAATCGTCAAGCGTCAGGTCCACCTCAGCCTCTCGCGCAATTGCGAGCAGGTGAAGTACGGCATTGGTTGACCCCCCGTATGCCATCAGCAGGGTGATCGCATTCTCGAAGGCCTTCTTCGTCAAGATGTCACGCGCGGTCAACCCGAGGCGCAGCATGTTTACGACGGCCTCACCTGAACGGTGGGCAAAGTAGTCGCGACGACGATCTGCGCTGGGTGGAGCGGCCGACCCAGGAAGACTCATGCCGAGCGCCTCAGCGATCGACGCCATCGTATTCGCGGTGTACATGCCGCCGCATGCACCCTCGCCCGGAGCGATCGCACACTCGATACGCTTCAGGTCTTCTTCGCTCATCGTGCCCGCCTTGCAGGCGCCGACGGCTTCGAACGCGTCAATGATGGTGACCTCTTTTTGGGTGCCGTCAGTGAGCTTCACCCACCCCGGCGCAATTGACCCTGCGTAGAGGAACACTGCGGCCAGATCGAGGCGCGCGGCAGCCATCAGCATGCCGGGAAGTGACTTGTCACAACCGGCAAGCAGTACCGTGCCATCGAGACGCTCAGCCATGACCACCGTCTCAACGGAGTCGGCAATCACCTCACGAGAGACCAGCGAGAAGTGCATGCCTTCGTGGCCCATGGAAATGCCATCGCTGACTGAGATCGTGCCGAACTCAAGTGGGTACCCACCACCAGAGTGCACGCCTTCTTTCGCACCCTGGGCAAGACGATCGAGACTCAGGTTGCAGGGCGTGACATCGTTCCAGGAACTGGCAATACCGATTTGGGGCTTATCCCAGTCGGCGTCGCCCATGCCCACAGCGCGGAGCATGCCGCGCGCAGCGGCCTTCTCGATTCCATCAGTCACATCGCGGCTTCGCGGCTTCATATCGATCTCTGCCATGCACCCAGTCTAGCCCGGCCAGGCATGCAGGAAGAACGATATACAAGCGGACGAAAAAGGGGATCGACGTCATACGCCGATCCCCTGTATATCCCCTCGCTCGGGGTAACGACTACTTACCCGACGCGGGAACGATCGCGAACGGGATGATAAAGCCAATGGTTGATGATGCCAACCCGAGGCTGAAGAGGAGGAGACTGTTCTCGCCCGCTCCAAAGCCGTAGCTGGAAAGCACGAGTCCGCCGAAGAAGAGGATGATTGCGATAATGAACGAGAAGGCGGTAACCGCGCTCACTGCTCCCTGCGAGCTCTCTTCAAACAGCGAATCGTTCTGCGTGCTCAATTGTTGGCCTCTCTCTTCCTGCGGGTATTGGGGAACTTCGCCCAAGGACTGCCCTAAGCGTAGCGCACGCAGTAGGCTGGTCTCATGTCGATCGGGAAGTACCTCACCAATATCGGCGTGATCGGTGCGCTGCTCGGGGCCCTTGGCACGATGCGCCAAACGCAGGAGATGCCCCGTGATTGGCGGCGTTTCGTTGTCTGGGGCGTGTGGGCGGCGGGCCTGATCCTCGCCATTGCCGGCGTCGCCAAACAGCAAGACGATGAGTTGCGCGAAGCACAAATCAGGGAAGCACAGCAGCAAGCAAAGGCCCAGAAGAAGGCGGCAAAGCGCGCTCGATAAGCGGTTTCACAAGGCAGACGGGGTCGTTTTGCGAGAGCTTGTGCGCAATGCTAGGGTATATCTGTTGCCCGAGCGGCAGCGAGCACCTCTAGCTCAATAGGCAGAGCAACTGACTCTTAATCAGTGGGTTCCGGGTTCGAGTCCCGGGGGGTGT
>CAZJOZ010000001.1:73227-102016 GCA_964547775.1 uncultured Leucobacter sp. | reverse complement strand
GATAAGCGTGAGGCTGAACGTGCAATCGCCTCCCGCAAGCGCATGGGGGAGTGACGGCGAACTCCTCCAACATGGAAGGCGCCCCCACATAAGAAGGTGGCCCCGAGCACATGCCCGGGGCCACCTTCTTTTTGTGGTTACTCTGCGAAGCGGAACAGCTTCTTGTTGGCGAACTCAAGCATGCCAACCTTGCCGAGTTCGCGGCCGTAGCCGGACTTCTTCACGCCACCGAAGGGTACGTCTGCGCCTTCGAGGCCTGCTGCGCCAATGAACACCATGCCCACGTCGAGCTGATTGCCCACACGCTCGGCACGCTCGAGGTCATCGCAGATGACCACTGAGCCAAGGCCATAGGGTGAGGAGTTCGCAAGCTCGATTGCTTCTTCGTCGCTGGATACCTTGTACAGCTGCGCCACGGGACCGAACAGCTCCTGGCTGTATACGTCCATGCTCGGGGTGACGCCGCCGATCACGGTCGGGGTGTAGAAGTTACCTTCTGGGGCGTTGTTCCCCACAAGCACCTCTGCGCCCTGATCAATTGCGCTTTGAACTTGCGATGACAGCATCTCGGTTGCCTTGGCCGAGGACAGTGGGCCGTAGTTGCCCTCTTCGAGCGACTGTGCCTCAATTGCCGCGAGGAACTTCTCCTTGAATTCGTCAAAGTACTTGTCCATCACGACGATGCGCTTCGAACCGTTGCATGCCTGACCGGTGTTTTCCATACGGCCACCAACTGCATGTTCGACCGCGTGATCGAGGTCTGCGGTGTCGAGCACGAGGAACACATCGCTGCCACCCAACTCCAACACGCACTTCTTCAAGTGACGGCCAGCCTGCTCTGCAACCACAGCGCCGGCGCGCTCGGAACCGGTGAGAGACACGCCCTGGATACGATCGTCTGCAATCATCGTTGCGATCTGGTCATGCGAAGCAAACACATTGACGTAGGCACCCTCAGGGAATCCCGCGTCACGGAAGATTTGCTCGAGTGCCAGAGCGGACTCGGGGCACTGCTCAGCGTGCTTCAGGATAACGGTATTGCCGAGGATCAGGTTCGGCACCGCGAAGCGCGCCACCTGGTAGTAGGGGTAATTCCACGGCATAATGCCGAGGATCACGCCAATACCCTGGAAGCGGAAGAATGACTTCAGTCCGTCTTCAACGTCGAGGACCTCGTCTGCGAGCCACTTCTCCGCATTCTTCGCGAATGCCTCGGTGATGTTCCCTGAGAACTCCGCCTCACCGATGGCCTGGTCGAGAGGCTTTCCCATTTCGCGGTTGATGATTGCGCCGAGCTCATCCTGACGCTCATAGAAGAGCTCTGCGGCGCGCTGCGCGAGGGCTGCCCGCTCAGCCACCGTGGTCTTCCGGGACCACTCCTGGTAGGTGCGATGAGCCGCACTCAGCGCTGCTTCAATGTCAGCGTCGGTTGCAACGGGAAACGTCTTCAGCGTTTCGCCGGTTGCCGGATTAATGACGGCGTATTTGCCCATTACGGTCACTCCTTCGGTGAACTTCGTTGTTTGCGGGACACAGCCAGTCTGACACAAAGCCACCCGCTGCTCCATCATCTCGGAAAAGTCTGTGAAAACCCGTGTGACCGGTCCATATCCGCAGACAAATAGTGCCAAAGCTGCGAAATCCGTCACGAGATGTGAGGCTTCGAAAGCCGCTAGGTGGACTTGTGCGGCATCTGGATCGGTGCTGTATCTGGGATCGGACTCGCGTCTCTCCCGCGCAGGTCAGGGATCCAGCGGATACTGATGATGCTGGCAAGCACGGTCGCAGCGAGGAACAGCGTCGACACGAGCACACCGCCTGTCGCACCGCCGGCGTCGATCGCTACACCTGCGATGGCTGATCCGAGTGCAACGCCCACGAGCTGGCCGGTTCCTACCCAACCGTAGGCCTCTGCAGTTTCGGAAAACTTGACGGTGGAACTCACGATGGTGAACAGCGCAGCAAGCATCGGAGCAACCCCAAGCCCACCGAGAAAAAGGACGATGCACAGCCATACGGGATTCATGCTGAAGAGACATGCTGCCGTTCCAAGGAGCACGATGGATGACCGCACCGTCATCGACCACGGGGTCAGTTCACGGTGACCCAAAATGAACCCCCCGACAATCGACCCCGCAGAAAACACCGCGAGCACGATTCCCGCCTGAATTCCGCCGTGTCCGAACGCCGCAACCACGCCGGTTTCGATGGCCGCAAACGATGCAACGAAGAGAAAACCGATGACCGTCGAGATGACGACGGTTGGGCGAGTGAGCACGGCCCCCAGCCTCCGTCGGGACGGTGGGATGCGCACCCGACCAGGCTCCGGACACAGAATGAACCACAGCCCGCCGCCCGCCATGAACGCGGCCGCTACGAGGAGTCCCCACACGGTGCTGATCTGTGTTGAGACCACCACTGCCATCACCGGGCCGATGATCCAGATGATCTCCTGCGCCGATGCATCAAGCGAGAACAACGCCGAGACCTGGTTGCCGGGCACCATCTTGGGGTAGATGGTTCGCACCGCGGGGGTCACCGGCGGAGTGCTGAGTCCCATCAAAAATGCGATCACGGTCAGCACCGTGAGCGGGAGCATGGTAAGCGCGATCAGGATGAGCATTCCCGCGCACAACGCCGTGGTGACGGAAAGGACGGTTCGCATGCCGAGCCGGCCCATCAAGCGACTGGTGAGCGGCCCAGCGATAGCTTGACCGACGCTCTGAGCGGCAAGGATGACGCCCGCGGAAGTGTAGTTGCCGTACTGCATCTCAATGTGGAGCAGCATCGTGATTGAGAGCATGCCGAAGGGAAAGCGCGCAGTGAGTTGCGACAGCAGAATTCGAAGTACCCCAGGCGTGCGCGCCAGATCACGATAGATTCCCACGAGGGGAGTCTAGTGCCCAGAGAGGGCTTTGCGGATACGCTGGAGCGACACTGGCTCGGCGGTCTTCAGCGTTTGTGCGAACAGGCTCACTCGGAACTCTTCGAGGAGCCAACGCGCGCGAACGATCGGCTCGGGTGAATCTGCGGGGAGAGGGATGCGCCCACCAGCCTCCGTAAAGAGTGTCAGCGCGCGGTCGATCTCGTTTTGCCTGGTGCGATCGCGGCCGGGTTCTGCGGTCAATGCCTGCATTCTCATGCGAATCGCCTGTAGGTACACCGGGAAGCGGGAGAGCCTGCGAAGCCCCGCATTGGACACAAAGCCTTCACCATTTGGCGTAGCCCAGACGAGCCCCGCGAGCTGGGTGCTCGCATCGGAAACTTGACCGAGCACGTGCAGAGACTTCGCGGCGTCAATCGCTTTCCGCGCGAGTCGCGCCTCGTTGAGGACCTGTGCGGCAAGTCCGATCCCCCGATAGATCTCGTCGATCAGTGCCCGCGCAAAGTCATTGGCAAGTGCTTCAAATCGTTCGTGTTGCCAGATGAGCCCGTCAGCGGAGACCCGGCGGATCATGTCATCCGCTACGGCGAGGGAAACATCGTTGATTGCATCATCCAGGGTTCGATACGGGCCCGCACTGAGCAGCAGCTTTTCATCGTTCGACAAGTGCTCACGCACGTAGCTTGCAGGACTTGGTGAACTCAACACCAGCAGCCGTCTCACTCCACGACGGGTCAGACGAGCCTGCTCCTGCTCATCTGCCACCAGGACCAGATCTACGGAGGTGCGACGGTCAACCAGCGCCGGATACGCGCGAACGGTGCCAGCTCCAGAACGTCCACCCGCGAAGGTGCTGTCAACGTGCCTTGGCAGGTCGCCGAATGTCCAAGCCGTGAGCCCCTGCTGTTCAAGGGAATGCTTCGGAAGAGCAGCCTGGGCTACTCGTGCTACGCCTTTGGCGGCCTGCTCCCGATGAGATCGCTGCAGCACGGAGAGGTCTTTGCCTGTGCCAATGGCTCGCCCGCGGGCGTCTACGACACGGAAGGTTGGCCGGAGATGCGCGGGCAGTTTGCCGACATCGAAGTCTGCCGCACTCACTCTGAGACTTGTTTTGTGTTGAATGCGGGCTGCCAAGAGTTCCCGCAGCGATGCGTCAGGCTGGGAAAGTTGAGGTTCGATCTCGGCCAGCAAGGTGCGAGCCCAATCGGCAGCAGGTACTACGTGCTTCCTGATGGCCTTCGGAAGGCTCCGAATCAGGGCAGTGACCAGTTCCTCGCGTAAACCAGGGACGAGTCGTTCGAAGTCGGCGGCTGCCAGCCGGGGGAGAAGTGGGAGCGGCACGGTGACGGTGACGCCGTCATCGTCTGCTCCCGGCTCGAACCGGTACCGGAGTTTGAGTGTTTGATCGCCGTGTCGCCACTCCCTCGGAAACTCTCGCTCGTCAGCGGCAGGCTGTTGATCCTCAACGAGAAGGTCTTCACGGCGCATCGTGAGGAGCTTTGGGGTGGCGCGTTGGGCACGCTTCCACCAGCCTTCAAAATCACGCACGCTCGTGACATCGGCAGGAATTCGTGCGTCGTAGAAGTCGAAGATCACCTCGTCGTCACCCACGAGTCCACGCTGTCGACTGCGTTCCTCGAGTTGTTGCAGTTCTCGTCGCAACTGACGGTTTGCGCGGTCAAATGCCTGCGACGAATCCCATTCTCCGTCGACGAGGGCGTGGCGGATGAACAGTTCCCGTGCGTGCGCTGCGTCGAAGCGTGAGAGAAGGACTCGACGTCGTGTCACGAGCGGAACACCGTAGAGGGTGACGCGCTCGTATGCGATCGCGGCACCCTGTGACTGTTCCCAGTGTGGCTCGCTGATGTGACGTCGAGCAAGCGGCCCAGCTAACGATTCAGCCCAGGCTGGATCGATCACGGCATTGTTCCGTGCAAACAGTCGGCTCGTTTCGACGAGTTCAACACTCATGACCACTTCTGGTGGCTGTTTCGAGAGCACCGATGCCGGGTGCAGCACGAAACGAGTCCCTCGGGAACCCAGGTACTCTTGCGCGGGCTTCCTGAGGTTCCTGCCGCCCTTTCCTGGCCCGGTGCGGCGATTCTGCAGGTCATCCCGCACCCCTAAGTGAGACAGGAGCCCGGCCAGCACCGATCGGTGCACGGCCTCCGCCGAGCCTCCTTGCGCGGAATCCCTCCGCGAACCGCGCAACCCCACGGCCCGTGAGAGTTGACGCTCAAGGTCCATCCATTCACGGACCCGGAGATAATTCAAGAACTCAGCCTTACACCGTCGACGAAACGCGCTTGACGACAGCGCTTGGCGTTGTTCCTGCAGGTAATTCCAGAGATTGAGCAGGGTCATGAGGTCACCGAGCGGATCGTTGAACCTCGCGTGAAGCTCATCAGCCTTTCCACGGTGTTCGGTTGGTCGTTCACGAACGTCCTGCACCGTCAAACCCGCGACTAAGGCAACGACCTGAGGAACGACACCATGCGATTTCGCTTCAACAACCATGCGTGCAAACCGGGGCTCAATGGGGAGGCGAGCGAGTTCCCGACCGATTCGAGTGACTTTGGGAGGTTCCCCTCGGCCCGTGCGAACGGCGCCGAGTTCCTCCAGCAGTGTCAACCCATCACGAATATCGCGTCGATCTGGAGGAGTAAGGAAGGGAAAGTCTTCGATCTTGCCAAGGCCCAAGCTGAGCATTTGCAGGATCACACTTGCGAGACCCGTCCGCAGGATCTCTGGTTCGGTGAACGCGGGGCGTGTAAGGAAATCCTCTTCGCTGTAGAGCCGAATCGCGATTCCGGGGCTGGTGCGCCCTGATCGTCCGCTGCGCTGATTCGCGCTGGCTTGGGAGATCGCCTCAATGGGGAGCCGCTGCACCTTACTTCGCGAGCTATAGCGCGAGATTCGGGCGGTGCCGGCATCAATGACGTAGCGGATTCCCGGGACAGTGAGGCTCGTCTCCGCGACATTCGTGGCGAGCACGATTCGGCGCGGGCCAGACGGTGAACGCTCAAACACTCGGTGCTGCTCCGCTGCACTGAGTCGCCCATACAGCGGAAGGATTTCTGGAGGGGGTCCGCCGCGACGGGAATGCGAATGCGCGCGCAGGGCATCGGCTGCGTCGCGAATTTCTGCTTCTCCGCTCAAGAAGACCAGCACGTCGCCCGGCGGTTCCTTGGTGAGCTCGTCGACTGCGTCAACGATGGCATCAAACAAGTCGCGTTCATCCCTGCTGGGAGAGGAACGCTTGTCCAGCGAAGGCCCAACACCGCCTGACTGAGCAGACGGAGGTACCGTCTCGTCCGAAGCTTCGGCGAACAGAGGCCGGTATCGAATTTCTACCGGAAAGGTTCGCCCCGAGACCTCGATCACAGGAGCCGGGGTGCCATGTTGATCAGAAAAATGCTCTGCGAATGAGAGTGGGTCGATCGTCGCGCTCGTAATGATGACCTTGAGATCCGGCCGACGAGGGAGCAGGGTCTTGAGGTAGCCGAGCAGGAAATCGATGTTGAGGCTGCGCTCGTGGGCCTCGTCGATGATAATCGTGTCGTACGCACGGAGTTCTCGGTCCCGGTGGATGGCGTTGAGCAGGATGCCGTCGGTCATGAGGCGAATGTGCGTGTCGTCGCTCACGCGATCGGTGAAACGAACTTGGTAACCGACGGTCGTACCAAGCTCCACGTTCAGCTCATCGGCGATTCGCTCAGCGATCGTGCGTGCGGCAAGACGACGAGGTTGGGTGTGAGCGATCCGTGTTCGACCCATTGCGAGGCAGATCTTCGGAAGCTGGGTCGTCTTGCCGGACCCGGTTTCGCCGGCGACAATGACGACTTGGTGTCGCGCGATCGCGTCGGCGATTTCATCGCGCAGCATACTGACCGGGAGATCCTCGGGGAACTCGATATTCGTCTCAGTGCGCATGTCACTCCTATTATGGTCTCTGCGCATGAGGACTGTGCTGGAGTGAGGCTGAGGAGTTAAGAGTGAGCGAACTGAATGTTCCGGCAATTCGCCTGAATGATGGAAACGTCATTCCCCAGTTTGGCCTCGGCGTGTGGCGAGTGGACGAGGACGAGACCGAGCGGGTGGTCGCTGACGCTCTTGAGCTCGGGTATCGGCACATAGACACGGCGTCGATCTATGGAAATGAGCGGGCGGTCGGTCGCGCGATCGCAGCGAGCGGCATTCCCCGCGACGAACTCTTTGTCACCACGAAGCTCTGGAATACCGATCACCGGGATGTGCGCGGTGCGTTTCACGCGAGTCTTGACCGTCTGGGACTGGAAAAAGTGGATTTGTATCTCGTGCACTGGCCAGTCCCGATGAAGGGCACAGCGGTGGGTGCATGGCGAGGGCTCATTGAACTGATTGGCACGCCGGAGTGTGACTCTATTGGCGTCTCCAACTTTGAAATTGATCACCTCGCAGAATTACAGCGCGAGACGGGGGTCATTCCCGCGGTCAACCAGATTGAACTTCACCCCTTGCATCAGCGTCGCGACCTGCGCGCATACTGCGTTGAACGAGGGATCGCTGTTGAAGCGTGGGGGCCGCTTGGGCAGGGCAAGACCGACCTCATGGATCGGCCGGCGGTGACCGAGGCAGCCACTCGGCATGGGAAAACTGCTGCCCAGGTGGTTCTTCGATGGCATGTGCAGCACGGCACCATCGTCTTCCCTAAGACGTCGCGACGGGAGCGGCTCATCGAGAATTCGCAGGTGTTCGATTTTGTTCTCAGCGATGACGAGATGGCGGCGATTGACGCGCTTGACGCACAGCACAGGCTGGGCGGTGACCCGTACACCTTCACCGGTGAGTAGTGCGACGGCGGTAGGCCACGTGGGTGGTCAGCGGCACTCTGGCGGCGCCATAGGATAGAAGCATGTCTAAAATGCTTTCTTCTCTGCCCGTGGGTGAACGGGTCGGCATTGCATTCTCAGGTGGCCTCGACACCTCCTGCGCCGTTGCGTGGATGCGCGAGAATGGTGCTATTCCTTGCACGTATACCGCTGACATCGGCCAGTATGACGAGCCCGATATCGACGGGGTTGCCGGGCGCGCAAAAGAGTACGGTGCTGAGATAGCCCGCCATGTTGATGCGAAGCGACCATTGGTGGAGGAAGGGTTTGTCGCCCTCCAGTGTGGCGCGTTCAACGTTCGGTCCGGTGGAAAGACGTACTTCAATACGACCCCTCTCGGCCGAGCAGTGACGGGCACGTTGCTCGTGCGGGCAATGAAGGAAGATGGCGTCGATATTTGGGGCGACGGGTCGACCTATAAGGGGAACGACATCGAGCGGTTCTATCGTTACGGCTTGATGGCGAACCCTGCGCTGCGTATTTATAAGCCGTGGCTTGACAAGCAGTTTGTCGAAGAGCTCGGCGGGCGGCACGAAATGAGTGAGTGGCTCGTTGCGCACGGATACCCCTACCGTGATGCCACGGAAAAGGCCTACTCGACTGATGCCAATATTTGGGGCGCGACTCACGAGGCGAAAAAGCTCGAATATTTGGATACCGGTCTCGACATTATTGAGCCAATTATGGGTATCGCTGCTTGGCGTGACGACGTCGATGTGCCGAGTGAAGAGGTGTCGGTGCGGTTCGAGGCGGGGCGACCTGTCGCAATCAACGGCGTGGAATACGACGATCCCGTTGCGCTTGTTTTTGAAGCGAATGCGATCGGAGGTCGTCACGGTCTCGGGGTGAGCGATCAGATCGAGAATCGGATTATTGAAGCGAAATCTCGCGGCATCTATGAAGCTCCCGGGATGGCGCTCCTGCACATCACCTATGAACGTTTGGTGAATGCGATTCACAATGAAGATACGCTGGCCAGCTACCATAACGAAGGCCGCAAGCTCGGTCGTTTAATGTACGAGGGCCGGTGGCTCGATCCGCAGTCACTCATGCTGCGTGAAGCGCTGCAGCGCTGGGTCGGCTCTGCCGTTACCGGCGAAGTCACGCTGCGTCTTCGCCGTGGTGATGATTACACCATCCTGAATACCGAGGGCCCCAACCTGAGCTACCACCCTGAGAAGCTCTCCATGGAACGCACTGTTGGTGCTGCGTTTGGGCCGGTTGATCGAATCGGTCAGTTGACCATGCGCAATCTCGATATCGCAGATTCCCGTCAGCGTCTCGAGCAGTATGCGGCGATGGGGCTGGTCGGGGGAGCGACAGCTGAGCTCGTCGGCAAACTCGAACGAGGCGGCGCAGAAGAAATCGCTGATGCCGTTGGCGGTATCAGCGAAGACGCGGATGAGCTTGGGCTTTCAGCCGCGTTTGATGCGGGCACCGACTAGGACTCCCGATTCAACGGTCTCATACAACGAGAAGGACCCGGGCGATCCCGGGTCCTTTTCGTGTACCTGGGCCCCTGAAAGGGGCCGGCAACGCGTTAACTTGCGCGGCGGGCGCGTGCGGCACGACGCTTCAGCGCACGGCGTTCGTCCTCGCTCAATCCACCCCAGACGCCCGAATCCTGGCCGGTGTCCATGGCATACTGCAGGCACATTTCGGTCACCTTGCAGCGTGCACACACCGCCTTCGCTCGCTCAATCTGGTCCACGGCCGGGCCGGTATTGCCGACCGGGAAAAAGAGTTCGGGGTCGACGGTAAGACAGGCTGCCTGCTCGCGCCAATCCATGATTCCTCCTTGTTCAGCGCGCGAAGGACTCATGTGGCTCTGTGCCTGAGAATTCGCGCGGCGATGTGTCGTACGGGACTCAGAGTGCCCACCACGACGTGCGCGAAACTCTACGAATATATGGTTCCATGAATGTGAATGTTTCACAAGGGTGTATTTTTGTTTTTTTGGAAAGGAAGCGGCAATGTCTCGTTCACCTGGGCGTCACACGCGCGCAACACGCGCCTGGTTTGCACTGATCGCGATGCTCGTTGTTGAGGCATTCGGGGGTGTCACCCTACTGGTGCCGGTCGTGCTGGATATGTTCGCGGCCTCAGACGAACCGCTCGGGCCGCGGCTCAGCATTGTGCTGTCCTTTCTCATTGCATGGCTATGGGTCTGCATCACCCTGATCGCGGCCCTCCGCACGAAAGCAAGCTGGGTGCGAGGGTCCGGGCTCACCATTCACGTGCTCATGTTTGCTGCGGGCACCGGCATCCTGCAAATGCAGCTCGCCGATGCGACGATGGGATGGATCCTCGTCGTTCTTGCCCTTGCAGGGTTCTTCGCGGCGCTTTTGGCAACACCAAAGCCACCCGCACATGAGCTCAGCGACGAAACGCCGTAGACGGTATCCAGTCCCTGCATCGTCCCGCAGGTGAGGTGTGGCAGCTGAGGGTGTTATACGTCGAGAATTTTCCGGAGACGCGCGACGTGACCGGTTGCCTTGACGTTGTACAGTGCATGGGCAATGGTGCCGTCAGCATCAATCACGAAGGTTGAGCGGATGACCCCTTGCACGATCCTCCCGTAGTTCTTCTTTTCACCGAAGGCGCCGTAGGCGGTGAGCGTTGCACGGTCAGGGTCGCTGAGGAGCGGGTAGCTGAGGTGATCACGCTCCGCGAATGCGGCTAGCTTCTCGGAGCTGTCTGGAGAGATGCCGAGCACGGTGAACCCCGCTGCCTCTAGCGGTTCAACGGCGTCACGGAAATCGCATGCCTCAGCCGTGCAGCCCGGAGTCATCGCGGCGGGGTAGGCGAACAAGATGACCCGCGTGCCACGGAAGGACGAAAGGGTCACCTCCTCACCATGCTGGTTGAGGAGCGTAAAATCTGGAGCCTGCTGGCCGGGCTGAAGCATCACTCGATCGGTCATAACTCACCAGCCTAGTCCCCGCAGCTGCAACTCATTTCCAGGCGGTGACCATGCATCTTCGCACGGGAAGTATACGAGCCACCGAGACTATTGAAGGAGACGACGGAGCGATTCGACGCGACTGGCGCCAAGCGGTCCCAGCCTCCCATCTGCAACGGCGAGATCGAGTTCGCAATCTGGGGCAGAGGCAAGATGCGTGCATCCCCGGGGGCACTCATCAATGATCGGCGCAAGGTCGGTGAAGCCGCGCAACACACTCTCACCGGTGACATGTCCGAGCCCGAACGAACGCACCCCAGGGGTGTCAATGACCCAGCCAAATGATCCGTTTGGTTGCCCAGGAGTGTCTGCTCGGTAAGCCACTGAGGATGATGAAGTGTGTCTGCCACGGCCCGTTACGACGTTGACGTCACCGGTGGCACGCATCGCATCGGGCACGAGTACGTTGATGAGCGTTGATTTTCCTACGCCTGAGTGTCCCACAAACACCGTCGTCTTCCCCGCGAGCGCTGCTCGAATGTCTTCGAGAGGTTCCGCCCCGGGCGCCGACTGGAACACGGGAACATCAAGGGATGAGAAGTGAGCAAGAAACTCGTGCGGATCAGCCTGATCAACCTTCGTCATACAGATGAGGGGACGAATTCCTGCGTCATATGCGGCAACAAGATAGCGATCAACAAGCCGGACCCGAGGTTCTGGATTTGCTGCGGCAACGACAATCAACATTTGATCGGCGTTCGCCACCATGACCCGCTCGACGCGGTCGCTATCATCGGCGCTACGCCTGAGTACCGTGCGGCGCTCCTCAATGCCGACGATGCGCGCGAGCGTGCCCTCGACACCGGAGAGATCTCCGACGAGATGTGCGCGATCACCGATAACAATGGGGGTCTTGCGAAGTTCCCGCGCTCTCACCGCAAGAACTGTTCGTTCCTCAGGTGACGCCGGATCGGCGCCAGCTGGAATCAGCGCGGTGTAACGGCCACGATCCACCGCAATCACCATGCCCGTCACCGCGTCTGCGTGTTCGGGACGACGTTTCGTGCGGGGGCGATTCGCTTTTGGATTCGGGCGTTGCCGTACGGTGAGATCGGCGTACTTCGCATACGGCTCATCAGCGTCATCGTCGACATCAGGGGGGAGCCAGCTCATTGCTTCCTACAGCCCCTCGCTGATATCGCCAATCAGGTGAGCACGAGATGGGTCACTGATGACCGTTGGTTCTTCAACTCCCGACAGCATCTGGTTCCAGAGAGCCGTGAATTGAGGAAGGGTCTTGGAAGTGCTCCCAATGTCGTCGATCTCAACCCCGGGAATCATAAGACCCACAAGAGCTCCGGTCGTTGCCATGCGATGATCCGCATACGCTTGCCACAAGCCGCCGTGCAGGGAGGCCGGGTGCACGGCGATACCGTCGTCGAGCGCTTCTGCGTGTCCTCCCAGGCGTTCAATTTCGGTGACGAGCGCTGCGATACGATCGGTCTCGTGGTGACGAATATGTCCGATCCCCGTGATCGTTGATGGCTCTCCGTCACCATTACCGGTGCCATGAGCAGCGAGAGCGGCGAGTCCCACCAGGGTCGGTGCAAGTTCGCCTGCCTCAGGAATATGGAGAGTCACACCCCTCAGCCGGCCTGGCGAGGAAAGTGACAACGCGCGCGTCGATGCGTGCGGGTGCTCGGTCACCTGGGCCGAGGCACCGAATTGGGCGAGCAACTCTGGGAGGAGCTTTCCCACCTGTGTCGTCGTTGCTGGCCAATGCGGAATGGTAACCCTTCCTCCTGCAACGAGCGCAGCCGCGAGGAATGGTGCCGCGTTGGACAGGTCCGGTTCAATGGTGAGGTCGATGCCAGCAATGGGGCCAGGGGCTACCCGCCACTCATTCTCAGAGACTCGCTCCGCGGAAACTCCTCGGGCTCGCAGACACTCGAGTGTCATTTCAATGTGGGGGATACTCGGTACGCGCTCTCCGGAGTGCACCACGTGCACACCCTCATCGAACCGCGCCCCTGCAAGGAGCAGGCCCGAGACGAACTGGCTGGACAGAGAAGCATCGACCTCAACGCGTCCACCGCGTAGGGAGCCATGGCCATGGACCGTGAAGGGGAGTGCGCCGCGCCCATCATCGGAAATGTCAGCGCCGAGGGTGCGTAGCGCCTCGAGCACCGGTCGCATAGGTCGTTTGCGTGCATACTCATCACCGTCGAATGATGTTGGCCCAAGTGCAAGCGCGGCCACCGCAGGGACAAATCGCATGACGGTACCAGCGAGCCCGCACTCAATGGAGGTCGATCCTAGGAGTTCAGGCGAGGGAGTGACGCGCAGGTCGGGGCCAAAGGCATTCGCGGGACTCGGCAGCGGTTCGATGATGGTGCCGAGCGCTCGCAGCGCTTCAATCATCAGCGTCGTATCACGCGAGTGGAGGGGTACACGGAGCGTCGCAGGGCGGTCTGCGAGCGCGGCGAGTACCAGTTCTCGGCCGGTGAGCGACTTCGAACCGGGCAACGAGACGGTGGCATCGAGTGGGTGCTGAGCCACGGGAGCGGACCAATGATGTTGCTGGTGGTGAACCTCGCCCAGACCAGCCGGATCTTCATCGTCGCGACCCGCGTTCATCTTGCCGATCAGCATACGACTGCCCTGAACTCTTGGGAATGAATGACCTTCTGCATTGGTTATAGATCCTAGTGCTTGTAGATCACGGCGAGTTGAGAGGGCGGAGGCATCCATGGTGGTATCAGGGATCGTCGCGGAACGACCGCATCAGCTCGTGCACGTCGGAGAGGGGTCGCAGACGCAAACAGCCGACCGCGTCATCAGCCTGCCGAACCTCGCTGCCCCGGCAACTTCCCCCACTCGCCAACACCGTCCCAGTCTCGCAGATCGCGTAGGCTTGGACAGTGTGAGCAACACCACCGACGGCGGCGCGCCCGCCGATCCCCTTGAGTCAGCGGGCGAACGAGAACGTCGCTTCACTCGTGATGCACTACCGTTCTTGGACCAGCTCTACGGTGCTGCGATGAAGATGACCCGCAACCCGCAAGATGCTCAAGATCTCGTACAAGAGACCTTCACGAAAGCGTTTGCATCATTCCAAACTTTTGCCGAGGGTACAAACCTCAAAGCTTGGTTGTACCGCATCATGACCAACAGCTATATCAACGGCTACCGCAAGCGTCAGCGTGAACCGTATTTGGGGGTTGTTGACGAGCTCGAGGACTGGCAACTCGGTGGGGCAGAGTCGACGACCGCGATGGCGTCCCGATCCGCGGAAGCTGAAGCGATAGATCGCACACCGGCTGGTGTCGTGACGGAGGCATTGAATGCCTTGCCCGAAGATTTTCGCATCGTTGTGTATCTCGCAGACGTCGAGGGCTTCACCTATCAGGAGATTGCAGACATCGTTGAGCGGCCGATTGGTACGGTGATGAGCCGTCTGCATCGAGGTCGGGCCCGTCTTCGACAGGCTCTCGGTGAGTATGCGCGGGAACAGGGAATTGGTCTTTCACGTGAGGAAGGAGCAGCGAGATGAGTGGATGTGGATGCGAGCACGCTCGCGCCAACCTCGAAGAACTCATTCGTGGAGAGTTGCGGGAGACCGACTGCCAACCGATTCGCGAGCACCTTGCAGGGTGCACCGAATGCCGAAATGAGCAGCACGTGTTCGAGACGCTGACGGTAGCCGTGCGGCGGGCGTGCGAAGGGCCGGCGCCCGCGTCACTGCGTGAAACCATTCTTGCCCAGCTTCGCAATCTTCATTAGTGCGGTGCCGCGCTGGGCGGTGTTGTGCTCGGCGGTGTTGCGCCCGGCGGTGCCGCGCCGCCTTCTACGGCAGCCTTGGGAGCGAGGCAATGAGATTCTGTGTGTACGGTTCCTTGGCCTGCTCAAAGATCTCTGTGACGCTCCCAGACTCGACGATCCTGCCAGATTGCATGACCGCGACATGCTCCGCGATGCGCGGTACCACGGCCAGGTCGTGCGTGACCGTAATGAGGGTCAGACCCATTTCTGTGCGAAGCTCGGCGAGCAGGTCGAGCAGACGGCCGCGAACGAGCACATCGAGTGCGCTGACCGGCTCGTCCGCGACAAGCAGTTCTGGTCCATGCACGAGCGCACGAGCAAGCGCGATGCGCTGACGCTGGCCTCCTGAGAACTCGTGGGGGAATCGATCCACGCTGTCTGCGGGGAGCTCCATCCGTTCGAGGATCGCCCGGACCATCGCACGATGGTCGCCGGGGGCCGCTGTTGCGACGAGTGGCTCCGCCACAGTCTGTCCGATCGTGCGGCGCGGGTTGAATGAGGAGTACGGATCTTGAAAGACAATGCCCGTTCGTCGGCGCAACCAAAGCAATCGGTCGCTGCGTGCGTCGACCCGCATATCGTCAAAACGAACTTCACCTGCTGACGGCCGGCTGAGGCCCAGCAGAAGCTTCAGCAGCGTGGTTTTTCCTGAGCCAGATTCCCCAACCACTGCGACGCTTTGACCACGATGAACCGCGAAGTTCACGCTCTCGAGCGCCGCCGTCACGGTTGACCGGGCAAGGAGTCGCCGTGGCGGAATGCGGTAGTGCTTTGACAGGGTAATTCCCTCAATCAGGGGACCTTCAAGAAAGGGGTCCCCTCCGCGTGGTTGATTTCGTAAAGGTCCAGCCGAGTGCGCTCGATCGCTCATCGCAGCCCTCCTGCCGCATCGATCAGGTCGCGCGTCACCTCGTGCGTTGGTTCGCGGATGATTTGTGAGACTGGCCCCGATTCAATCACTCGCCCGGCGTCAAATACGAGCACACGATCAACCACCTCTGCCATCACCGCAAGGTCATGCGTGATGAATACGAGGGAGGTATGGTCGCTCTCTGTCAGCTCGCGGAACAGTTCAAGAACACCCCGCTGCACGGTCACGTCGAGCGCAGTGGTTGGTTCATCGGCAAGCAGAACTGACGGCCGGGCGGAGATGGCTGCGGCAATGGCTGCTCGTTGACGTTGGCCGCCGCTCACCTCGTGCGGAAATGCGCGGACAATGCGTTCGGGGTCGCTGAGACCCACTCGTTCGGCGAGCCGCAGTGCAGCAGCTCGACGTTCAGAGCGCGAGAGTGCGTAGTGAAGGCTCAGCGCCTCGGTCATTTGTGTGCCGAGACGTTGTAACGGGTTGAGCGCCGTTTTTGGTTCCTGAAAAACCATGCCCACCTGTTCTCCCCGAACTGCGGCGAGTTCCCGTTCACCGAGTGTGAGAAGGTCAAGGTCGCCGAGGCGAATCGAGCCGCTGACCACGGCATTTTCAGGAAGCAGCCCCGCAATGGCAAGCGCGGTCAGCGTCTTTCCTGAACCAGACCCTCCGATGAAGCCGAGTCGCTCCCCGGGGGCAAGGGTGAATGAAATCTCATGGAGGAGTTCGGCGCCGCCAATGCTTACTGTAAGCGCTTCAACAGAGAGCCGAGGGGGAGCGAGTTGGGTCGTGGTCATGATCTGCCTCCCCGACTGTCAAAGGGGAATGGGTTCAGCGGAATGCCCGGCACGATTCCGGTAGCGGTGCCCAAGGTATCGCCAGGAGCGGGACGTGCTCTTGATGAGGTCGCGCTCCGCTCCCCTGACCTCAGACGAGGATCCATAGCCTCGCGAAGCGCATCACCCAAGAGGAAGAAAGCGAGCACGGTTACCGTGATAGCCAACCCTGGCCACATGACGACGGTCGGGTACACCGCAATATAAGACTGCGTTTCTGCGAGCATTCTGCCCCATGAGGGAATGTTCGGTGGGGCGCCAAACCCGAGATAGCTCAGACCTGCCTCTGCGAGAATCGCGAGCCCCATCGCAAGTGAGAGTTGGACGGTGAAGACCGGCGCTGCATTCGGCAGGAGGTGGGTGCGAAGAATCGCCCACCGGCTGAGCCCCGCGGCACGAGCGGCAAGGATGAAATCCTCGGCGCTGATCTGGCGCAGCTCCGCCCGTACGACTCGACCGATTTGCACGCCAAACCCGATGCCTATTGCCACGATCACAATTGGAATGCCACTCCCGAATACTGCGGCGAGCATAATCGCGAGTAAGAGGGTCGGGAATGCGATCAAGACGTCGATCACAATAATGAGCGGCTCACGGAGTGGGCGAGGACCGAGCCCGGCAAGCACCGCCAGGATGAGTCCGATCGCGCCCGACACGATTGCTGCGCCGAGCACCACGATGAGGGTGACTCGGCTCCCCGCAATGAGTCTCGCTGCAAGGTCTCGACCGCTGCCATCGGTTCCAAGCCAGTGGTCACTTGACGGTGGAAGCCAGGCCTGGAAAGAATTTGCATAGTTGGGGTCGCCCGGAAGCCAGAACAGCGAAACGAGGGCGACGACAGCGAGAAACCCCAGCACGCTCAACGCGAACGCACCTCGCGGCGAGCGAAGCAACAGGCGTGCGGTAGGGGAGGTGCGGGCGTTCATTGTTCCTCCGACCGGAGGCGTGGGTCGATCAACCGGTGCACCACGTCAACGAGGGCACCGAGCACCAGAATGACCCCGGTGAGCACAAAGATGGTGCTCTGGACTTTCAGGAGATCACGGTTCCCCACGTCGGCCACGAGCATGCGGCCAAGGCCGGGGAGGCTGAAGAGTTCTTCGATAATGACCGCTCCGACAATAAGCGCAGCCACCTGGAGGCCCAACATTGAAATCACTGAAAGTCCCACCCCAGGTAGGCCGTGACGCAGCAATGCACTCAATCGAGTGCGGCCTCGGGACATCGCGGTGCGGACGTGCTCGGCGCCGATGGCGCTGAGGGTTGCGCTCTTGACAAACCTGAAGAGGATGGCGCCCTCGATCAGTCCGATGGTCAGTGCAGGCAGGGTGAGCGACCGAATCGCCGCGAATGGATCACCCCAGCCGCTGCGCGGAAAGCCCTGGGAAGGGAGCCACCCCAGCCAAGAAGAGAACACCAGGATGGCAATCAACCCAGCCCAGACTGCCGGAACTGCCGCGGCAATGACGCCGAGTACTGAGAGTGCGCGGCTGGCGAATGCGCGGCGTCGATACGCAGCGATCACGCCGAGGGGAAGGGCAACCACGAGCGCGATAACCAGCGAATAGATGGTAAGTGGCACGGTGACCTGTGCCTTTTGGGCAAGCTCGGCGCTGATGGGGGTCCCGGTAACCACGGAGTTACCAAGGTTTCCGGTCAACACCCCACCAAGCCAGGTCAGGTACTGCTCGGGTAACGGTCGATCAAGGCCCAAGCGCTCTCGAATCGCCGCCACCTGTTCGGGTGAGGCTGTGGTGCCGCCAATCACCTGCGCGACGTCACCGGGGAGGAGACGGAGCGCGATGAAGATGATGAGGCTTGCCAACAGGAGCCCCGCGGCGAGCGTTAGGGCTCTGACAGCGAGAAAGCGGCTCACCCCTCGATGATACTTGCCTCGTGCACTCCGTGCGCCTCCGCTACTCCGTGGTGACCGACACTCCCGCGAGATTGATGCGCGAGTTCGTGTTGCTATTCGGGAACCCTGATACGTGGGCAGCGATCGCGTTCGTCGGCGTGTAGTTGATAAGCCAGCGTGCTGGCGCATCTTCGGCGACGATGCGAGCCGCCTGCTTCACGAGCTCTGCCGCATCGGCAGGGTCTTCAGCCGCAATTGAGTCTGCATAGAGTTGCTGCACCTCGGCATTGTTGTACCCAAAGTAGTACTCGGGGTTGGTGTAGTTCACGAAATCGTTTGCTTCAGCGTGGTTGACATAGCTGAGATCGAAGTCTTTGCCAAGATACACGTCATTCAACCAGGTGCCGAACTCAACCGAGTTGATGGTGAGCGTCACACCGATGTCGGCGAACTGCGTAACCACCTGATTGAGCGCTGCAGTGTCATAGAAGTTTGCGACGGTCACCGTGAGGGAAAGGTCGCTCACTCCTGCTTCTTCAAGCAGTGATTTTGCTGCTTCAGGATCGTACGCGTTGATCGCCGTCAGGTTTTCATATGCTGGCTCGATGTCGGTGATGGGGCCACCCAGGGCGTTCCCATCGCCGTAGAACGCGGCAATGATTGATTCGCTGTCAATGGCCATGGAAAGTGCACTCCGCACCCGGGGGTCATCGAGCGGCGCTCGCTGATTGTTGTAGGCCAGGGTAAATACGTCTGTACTCGCAGCGCGGTCGAGGGTGAAATCGCTGCCGTCGAATTGGCTCGCCATATCGGAACGAACCGGTGCGAGAACGTCAATATCGCCTTCCAATGCGGCGTTTACCGCGGCGTTCGCGTCTGGGATGTAGCGCCAGACCACCTCACTGATTGCTGCGGGTTCGCCCCAGTAGTCGTCAACGGCGGTGAAGGTGATGCTGTCGCCCTCGATCCACTGCGAAAGAGTGAAGGGGCCGGTGCCATTGGTGGTGTTGGCGAGGTCACCGGTGTAAGCAGACTCGAAGACGAGACCGGGGCGATTCGCCAAATGCCACAGGAATTGGCTATTTGGTGACACCAGATGGATCTCGATCGTCTTGTCGTCAAGCGCGGTCACGGTTGCGTCTGTGCCGATCACCTCAGCGGTGAGGGTCGCGCTCAGTGAGTCCACGACATCGTCCACCGTCAGAGTATTCCCCGACGCGAAGGTCACACCCTCGCGAAGCGTGAATGTGTAGGTCAGTGCGTCATCACTGATCTTGGGGAGTTCCTGCGCAAGCACCGGTACGAACTCATCGACCGTGCCTGAAGCGAGGCCGATGAGCCCCTGATAGACGTTGTCGATGAGGATCTGATCGAGTGCGACGCCGCCTGTGGTGCGGATATCGAGGTTCGTGGGTTCGAGCTGGAGTCCGACCGTCAAGCTTGCTGGAGTGACCGTCCCGCTTTCTGCGTCACCGGTGTCAGCGGTGGTGCCTTGATCGCGACTGATCCAGAAAATCACGGCAGCTACCACAGCGGCGAGAGCGATCAGCGCAATCGTAATGATCAGCGGTTTCTTGGAGCGGTTGCGTTTGCGGTACTCGGGTGCGGCGTCTTTGGTGCTCTGTGAGCTCGGGGACTCGGTCACGGAGTGCTCCTCAGGGTAAGCGCGGCAGAAAGCCGCGCGCAGGTCTTAGTGCGAAACGTGCGGGCGGCAATGCTCGTGCGTTATGGCGACAATACGCTGGTTTCGAAAAAATGTCGCGTAGCAGACGGGCTTGTTAACGTGTTGTTACAAAATGCGACGCGAACGCTCGGTGTTTTCGACTGACAGGAGCGGCCGAAGGGCATCGGCAAGGTTCACGGGTGATGCCTCGTGCAGATTATGCGGTCCCGCAATCGTGGTCGCCGAGGAACCCGGTAAGCGATTCTTCCACTCCGCGAGGAGGGTCGCATCGATCATGCCGGCGTCGCCACGGATCAATGCCACCGGTACACCGTGTTCATGCAGTGCTTCGAGCGGTTCCCACAGCGGTTCGAAGGGGGTTTCGCTGGTGTGCCGTTTCGCGGGCGCAGCATCGAGATGTGCAAAATGGTGAGCCCACTCCCAACGGCCATCAGCGCGCTGACGCGCGTTCAGGGCGACCCCACGGGTCAGCGCTTCGCGATCACTGCCAATGCCGAAAGCAATTGCTCGATCGACCATTGCGTCGGGTGAAGCGAAGTCACGCTGGCCCGCAATGAATTCCTGGACCGCTCCGGCATCCGAATGTGGTCGTACGCCTGGCGAAATGTCGAGAAGTACCAGACCGCGCAACCTCGGCATCAGGTGGTGTGCAGCCGCGGCCGCAGTGAGGCCCCCCAGTGAATGACCAACGAGCACGAACGGCTCAGGGGCGAGTCTGTCGAGCGCGCGAACCACATCTGGTGCAAGCATTTGGGGTCGATAGTCCGCATCATCGCGCCAGTCACTGCGACCGTGTCCCGGCAAATCAATCGAGAGCGCTGGCAGATCAAGAGCGAGCACCACCGGATCATAGCCATGGGCATTCAATCCCATGCCGTGCAGGAACACCACTCGGGGTGGGGTATCTGGAGAATATGACAGCGCCGATACCTTGCGACCGTCACTCACCTCAGCGGTGACCCGAGTGACCTGCGGGAGCGGGAGAGAGCGCTCCACGCGGCGTGCATCACTCGCAAGAAAACGAAACTCGTCGTGCAGATCAGTCATGCCACCAGAGCCTAGCGCGCGGCGCTACCGCCGTGCATCACTCAGCGAAGGTAGCCGCCGTCGCGCAGGCCCGCCTCGATTTCGAAACGGTTCTTCAGCGGATTTCTGCCGGCGAGTTGGTAGAGCAGAGGGAGTGCCAGCCCGTACCGCCGCCATTGTTCCTGATGGATTCGTTCGTGTCTGAGCACCGCTTCAGACACGTTGGAATTGGTGAGGTAACAGGCCCCGACGCAGCTCCCTCCGCGACCGAAGGTCCATGCTGGCATGCCAGTGAACACCCACAGTCCGTCGATGCGCCGCACTTCACCGGTGCTCCACACAAACCCCCAGATCATGCCGACCAAGGTTGCGTACAGGTACCCCAAGCGAGCGAGCGGCCATGGCCGTTTGGGCCGGTTATGGGTGGCCTGCTCCAGCGACCTGCTCATGGATACTCCTCGCGGGTGGGCTCAGTGACAAAATCGATGAGTTGTTCCACACGGCCGACCAAGGCTGGTTCAAGATCTCGGTAGCTTCTCACTCGGCCACGAATGCGAGCCCAAGCATCTGCGAGGTCCGCAGGTTCCTCAGCGGGCCATCCCATTGCCCGGCATATGCCGGTCTTCCAGTCAACAGAACGCGGAATATCTGGCCACTCGAGAAGACCCACACGAGCGGGCTTCACCGCGGCCCAAATATCGACATACGGGTGACCGAGGACCAGCACGTGCTCGCCAAAAGGCAGAGCAGCAACGGCGGCAGCGATCCGTGATTCTTTGCTCCCAGACACGAGGTGGTCGAGAAGCACCCCCGCACGTCGCTCCGACGATGGGCTGAACTCGGTGAGCACGTGAATGAGGTGGTCTGCGCCATCAAGAAGCTCAACGACCACGCCCTCGACGCGGAGATCGTCGCCCCATACCTGCTCCACAAGCTCGGCATCATGTCGGCCCTCAACAAAAATTCGACTCGGAAGCGCCACACGTGCCCGAGTCTTGGCCGCTGCAAACGAGCCTGACGCAGTGACTTTCCGAGCGGGGGCGCGGGTGGGCATGGTAAGCGTGACAGGCTCTCCATCAACGAGAAATCCGTCGTTGACTGCAAAGGATCGCACCTGGCCGCGACCGTCTTCGAGCTGGACGAAACCGTCACGAACGGACACGACCGCGCCGCACCACTCGCTCTCGGTGTGTTCGATCACCAACCCTCTCGCCAGCGGCACTTGACGCCTTCGTGTTGGCGCGCGTCGCTGATGCATCGCTGCAATCGGATCGAAGTCATACCGGTCATCACGCACCATCACAGGGTACTGCCACGACGAGACACCGCTGAGGGGGCGCACCGCTCGGCTCGGAACCAGCCTCTCTTGAGCGATAGGGTAGCTGGGTGACCACGCCCGATCCTGAGCAACCAAAGAAACGGGGGGTGCGGGCGCTTCTGCTCGACGTGACCCCGCTTCGGCATAGTCCCTCCTACGCGCGGCTCTGGGTCGGGACATCGGTGGCGCAGATAGGCGCACAGCTGACCATCGTTGCAGTCGGGCTCCACATATACGAGATCACGCACTCAACACTCGCAGTCTCTTTCGTGGCGTTGTGGGCCCTGGGGCCAATGATCTTTGCGGGGTTTATCGGTGGCGCCCTCGCGGATCGCTTTGACCGTCGTCTCGTGAGCTTGGTGACGGCGATCATTGCTTGGGTGAGCGTGTGCACGATGACGGTGATTGCGTTTCTCGATGTGCGGGTGACGTGGCCGTATTACGCACTGGCGGCGGTGAACGCGGCCAGCGCTACGATCCTTGGCGCAACGCGAGGGGCCATCGTTCCACGATTGCTCCCGACACAACTCCTGCCCGCCGCTGCCGCGCTCAATGGAATTACGATGGGTCTCGCGGTCACGGTTGGCCCCGCAATCGCAGGCGTCATGGTGGCAAGCACCGGGTTCGCGTGGACCTACCTGCTTGACGCGACGCTCTTTGTCGGTGCTTTTATCGGCATTCTCGGACTGCCGTCGATGCGGCCTGAGGGAAAGCCCAGCGCGAGTGGATTTGGCTCGGTCATCGAAAGTGTCCAGTTCTTGAAAACCGCCCCAAATGTGCGGGCTACGTTCGTCATTGATCTCATCGCGATGACCCTCGGTACGCCGCGGGTGGTGTTCCCGGCGGCGGCGGCCCTGGTCTTCGGGGGAGGCGCGGTAACCGTGGGGCTCCTCACCGCGGCATTTGCGATCGGCGCGCTGCTGAGCGGGCTGCTTTCGGGGCCTCTCGGGTCGGTCCGTAAGCAGGGAAAGGCTGTGACCGGAGCGGTAGCGGTCTATGGCGCCTGCGTTGCGGCTTTCGGTTTGGTGCTTCTGATCACCGCTGCGCTACAGGGAACGTCTGCTCCACGCGAACCGGTGGTCGCGGCACTCATCTTGGCGGCTGTGGCGCTTGCCGGTGCAGGAGCCGCGGACAACGTGAGTGCGGTCTTCCGATCTACCATGTTGCAGGCAGCCGTGCCAGATGAAGTGCGAGGCCGCATGCAGGGCCTCTTCTTTGTGGTCGTTGCCGGTGGTCCACGGGTGGGCGATCTCGTCGCGGGTGCGCTCGCGACCGTGATTGCGCTGTGGGCACCGCCGTTCATTGGCGGGCTCCTCATTGTGTCACTCATGCTTCTGCTGTGGCGCGTGTACGGTGGATTCCAGCGCTATGACGCGCTCAATCCCACCCCGTAGCCTCGCGTCCCGCCGTTCCCGCCGGTTCCGCGAGCGGAGAGGAGCATCCGTGCCGTCACCTGACTCGAGCGAGAATGCGGTGTTGGTGCGCCGCACTGGCGCCGTGACCCATGTCACATTGAATCGCCCGCGCGCGATCAACGCGCTCACCCGAGACATGGTGCGCGAGGTCCGAGACGCCGTGCGTGCGGCGCAGCACGATGGTTCTACCGCGATCCTGCTTGACGGGGCCGGTGAGCGTGGCTTTTGTGGTGGCGGCGACGTGAAGGCGATGGTAGCCGGCGGCGTGACGGGCGGGGGCGAGTTCCTGCACGACGAGTATTCAGCGGATTTTGCCGTGCACCGGTCCGGGACGCCCGTGGTGGGAATCATGGACGGTATCACCATGGGCGGGGGTATTGGCCTCACCGCACACGCTGCGGTTCGCGTGGTCACCGAGCGATCACGGCTTGCGATGCCAGAGACCCGCATCGGTCTTGTGCCTGACGTCGGTGGAAATCTGTTGCTCGCGCGCGCGCCAGGCCGAATTGGTGAGTTGCTCGCCATCACCTCGGGCACGTTCGGGGCAGCTGAAGCGATTGAGTTCGGGTTTGCGGATGCCTTTGTCTCGAGTGATTCTCTCGGCCAGCTTCGTGAGTCGCTTGAGGCAGGAGTGCCGCCCGCTCTTGCGGTGTCAGACGTATCAGCACCGGTGCCCGAAACGACATTCCGTACCGAACACGCATGGTTTGACGAACTCGCCGATACTGCACTTGGGTCTTCAGCGCACACGCTGGCAGATCCGGTTGCCGCTGCCCTACGATTGCTTTCGGCTCTGGATAGCTCGACGCTCGAGTCCGCGCGGGAAGTCGCAAAGACGATCCGCAATATGAGTCCGACATCGGTGGTGGTGGCCATTGCGCAGATTGCGCGAATCCGGCAGGAACAGCTCGATCTCGCTGAGGTCCTCGCCGACGATTACCGTGTGCTCCGACGCCTCTTTGCGCGCAATGACTTCGCGGAGGGGGTGCGAGCACACCTGGTAGATCGAGATGGTGCACCCCACTGGTCACCCGCCTCAATCGAACAGCTGAGTCGTGCGGAGATATGTGCCATCGTGGATCCCGCGCTTCAACCAGGCGAGATCCCGCTGACGCTCTGACCTGCTTGTGCTGATCAAGACGTTCAGGCGTGCACGTTACCTACGGGTGTGCCGGTTCTTCACAGCACCGCAACCCCCTCTCCGGTGAGGCCGTGAGACAGCTAGGCTGGCGACATGTCTAGGTATACGAGTGAAGCAGCTGCCGCACGTGACGGATTCCTCATTGAGCATCGGGCGGATGAACGCCGATTCGTGCTGATCCGTGAGCATGAACGCGGGACAGACCCAACACGAGAAGAGATTGGTCATGCTCGCTACCAGCTCGTCGGTGACAGCGCAATCGATTTCAATGGCACGTTTGTCGCTCCGATGTATCGGGGCACCGGACTCTCAGAATTGCTCGCCCACCACATCGTGACTCACGAAATCACCCGTGGCCGCCACGTGCAGGCCTCATGCTGGTACATCGATGAGTACCTTGCGCGCCATCCGGAGCTTACTTCCGCTGGCGCATCAGATCAGCAAGATCCCGCTGAATGAGTAGCTCGAGTCGCGCCTCACGCTCGCGCTGGTACTCGCTGCTTGCGCCTCCCGCATAGTACGGGTGGGTGACGCGCTCTTCCAGTGAGGCACCAATTTCCTCCCACGCCGCAGAGCGGGCCCGCTCCGCGGTGAGGCGAAGGTACTCCTCATTCTCGGCACGGGCATTCAGTTCTTCTCCTACCCGTTCATAGACTTCCTGGCGGTGGCGAAGCGTTCTGCTGTCGTCGTTGCCGTAGTCGTTCTCCGTCCAACTGCTGTGGCCGGTGGCGCGAATCTCTTCCCGCATGCGGGCAATGTGGCGAGCATCCCGCTCGCGTTCAGCCGCGAGTTCACGAACAGATTCTCGAACCATCTCAATGATTTGGGCTTCGTCGTAGTCTGCGTTCTTTCCGAGAGCGTTCAGAATGATGTCGTTCTTGACCGTCATTCTTGTCGCTACATCGGCGACGAGCAGACCCTGTTCGACAATCTCCTCAACAGGTGCAAGGTGGCGTCGCGGGAGACGCCTCTTTGGGCGAGAAGGGCGACGCTTGCGTCTGAACCAATTGAACATGGCGCCCTTTCTGTGTCGCACGGTGCGAGCGCACCCTTCCAGTATGGCAAATGCAGTGTCACGGGATGAGACGCGAGAGCAATATCGATCGTAACGTGAGTAACGCCTCGTCAAATGAACGATCATCCAGGCTACCGCCGGTACCAATGATGAGGCCATAACGCTCTGCTGTGGAACCACTGTCATGCCAGTATGCGCTGAGCGGCACGGCGCCGAGCGCCCCAGCGTCAGACAGCACCTCCGCCTCCGCCTCAGCTGACGCGCCGAGAAACTCGAGCACCGCGTGGAGACCGCCGCTCATCGGTCGCACCCGTACCCCTGCAATGCCGTACAGGCGTTCAACGACGAGTTCTCGCCGTGCCGCGTAACGACGTCGCATTCGTGCGGTATGACGACGCAGTTCGCCGCTGCGAAGATATTCGGTGAGGGCAAGCTGCACTACGGCAGAGACGGGCCCACCGAGATCATTCCGAGCAGATTCAATCGCCGGTAGGAATCGCCGCGGCGTGAGCAAGAAACCGGCTGAGAGCGCCTGCGACACTGTTTTCGAGAAGGTGCCCAGCAACAACACATTGCCGCTGACAGGGTCATCGAGGGCGGCGAGCGCCGGCAGAGGACTGCCGGTGTGGCGAAGCTCGCTATCGTAGTCGTCTTCGATCACTACGGCACCGGAGAGCTTTGCCCACTCCAGCAGCTGCCGGCGTCGAGTTAAGGGGAGGGAGCCACCGAGCGGATACTGGTGACTTGGCGTGACCAGGACAGCATCGAGCACGCCGTGCGGCAGAGATTCTGTGACGAGACCCTCCGCGTCAACCGGCAGCGAAACAATCGTCGCGCCGTGACGCGCGGCGACGCGGCGAAGTGACGGATAGCCGGGATCCTCGACACCGAGTGTGAGCGACCTGCCTCGAGTGGTTCCCAGCGCAGACAGAATGAGTCCGAGCCCTTCTCGGGCGCCAGCAGTGACAACGATGTCTGGAGCAGCGCGAGTGGTCCCGCGCATACGGCGAAGATGCTCCGCGATCTCTGCGCGAAGCTCGGGATGCCCGAGATCGGGAGCTTCAACGTGGGCTTGCGCCGCCGCTTGGCGCCATGCCGCTCGCCAGGCAGCAGTGGTGACTGCGCTGGTGTCCGGCAGGCCGGGGGTGAGTGGGCCAAGTGGTTCGCTGTGCGGCGTCATTGTTCGCGTTTGGTCGTTCTCTGCTACGCCGAAATGAGCAGGGGAATCTGGCTCTCGTGGTGACGATGTTTGGGGCCGCGAACGCAGCTCAGGGTGGACACGTGTTGGTCTGCCATGGCCCGCCACGAGATAGCCTTCTTCAATGAGTTGCGCATATGCGGCGACGACCACTCCTCGAGCGACACCGAGCCTGGACGCAAGTTCACGAGAAGCGGGTACCGCTTCGCCTGGACGTAACGCATCTTTGTTGATCGTGTCGCGCAGCGCCCCGGCGATCTGTACGGTGAGCGGTTCATCTGCAGAACGGTCGATGGTGATCGGCAGCTCACCGAATTCGCGTCGATGTGCCCTCGACATTATCGATCGTCGAGCGTGGCGCCGCTCCGGTCAACCAGACCCCAGGTAGCGACTGCAGCAACCACGAAGAACACCGCAAACACAACAAAGACCAGGGGGGCACCTCCTGCCAGGAGCATGATGGGCACCAGGAGTGGAGCTGCAATCGAGGCGAGCCTGCCGAACCCGGCGGCCCACCCTGCCCCGGTGGCTCGCAGTGAGGTCGGATAGATTTCTGGTGTCACGGCGTAGAGCGCGCCCCAGGCTCCAAGGTTGAAGAACGACAGCGCCATGCCAGCAATGACAATGGTGAACTCTGATGCTGCGGTGCCAAACCACAGCGCTGAACCCGCTGATCCGATCAGGAACACGGAGAGCGTCAGTCGACGGCCCCAGACTTCGATCAACCATGCCGCAACGGCATACCCGGGCAGTTGCGCAAGAGTGATGATGAGGGTGAACCCGAATGATTTCACGAGCGGAAAGCCTGCTGCGACCAGAATGCTTGGGATCCAGATAAACGCACCGTAATAGGCGAAATTCACGCAAAACCAGACGAGCCATATGGAGGCGGTGCGCCCCCTCAACTCTCGGGACCACAGCCCCGTGAGGCGGGCACTCGTGTTCGTGGCGAGGGAGCCCAACGATTCACCGCCAGCGGTGGGCGAGGGGGAGGTGACGGTCGGCAAGGCCCCTGTGGCGGCTTCGCCACTGGCTGCAGGAGGTTCGATGCCGGCTGAGGACTCAAAATCGCGCATAACGCGTTCAGCCTCGGCACGTCGCCCCTGACCAAGGAGCCATCGTGGCGACTCTGGTAAACCCCACCGCACCACCAGCGCGTACAGTGCAGGAACAGCGCCGATTGCAAACGCCCATCGCCAACCATGCTCTGAAGCGGGCACAACAAAGTACCCAATGATCGCGGAGGCGGTCCAACCGACTGCCCAAAACGCTTCAAGAATGACGATCATCCGGCCACGAATGCGGGCGGGTGAGAACTCGCTCACGTATGTTGACGCGACGGGGAGCTCGGCGCCGAGACCCACGCCGACGAAGAATCGTAAGACGAGAAGGAGTGCAAGACCACCGACCAGCGCGCTCGCCCCCGTTGCGAGGCCATACACCAGGAGTGTGGCGGCAAACACCTGACGCCGCCCGAAGCGGTCGGCGAGCAACCCCCCAATGCTTGCGCCGACGGCCATGCCGACGAATCCAATGGAGGCAATCAATCCAGTCTCGCTCAGGGACAGTCCCCACTGTTGGGCCAGCGCCGCGATGATAAATGAAATGAGACCGACATCCATTGCATCGAGCGCCCACCCGAGCCCGGAGCCAAACAGCACTCGGCCGTGCTTACGGGTGAACGGCAAGCGATCAAGCCTCTCCGCGGGTGAGACGGTCAGCGCGTGTGAAGGTTCTCGCATATCTCACATCGTATGCGAAGGAGCGGGTGGCGGTGCGGGAAAGTGTAGGCTAGTACCCTTATGCCACATTCTCCCCATACTCACCTGTACGACGAGCGGGAGTTCGGCCCTCGCGAGCGCCTCGCAATTTGGTTATTGCTGGCCAGCGCCTTCACGGTGATTCTCAATGAGACAATCATGGGTGTTGCCCTGCCTCGCCTCATGGCCGATCTTTCCAT
>CAZJOZ010000001.1:0-73127 GCA_964547775.1 uncultured Leucobacter sp. | reverse complement strand
TCAATGAGACAATCATGGGTGTTGCCCTGCCTCGCCTCATGGCCGATCTTTCCATCACCGCAGCACTCGGACAGTGGTTGACGACGGCATTTCTTCTCACGATGAGTGTCGTGATTCCGATCACCGGCATGTTGATTCAGCGCTTCACTACGCGCACGCTCTTCATTACTGCCATGTCCCTGTTCGCCCTGGGTACGCTTGTGTCAGCGATTGCGCCGGGGTTCGCGTTCCTCCTCGTGGGGAGGGTCGTGCAGGCGCTCGGCACCGCAATCATGATGCCGCTGCTGATGACCACCGTCACCATGTTGGTGCCGGTGCAGTTGCGCGGCAGATTGATGGGTCGTATCGCCATCGTTATGTCGGTTGCGCCTGCGCTCGGCCCGACGGTCTCTGGCCTCATTCTGCAGTGGTTCGGCTGGCGATGGTTGTTCCTCTTTGTGCTGCCCATTGCGCTCATTTCGCTCCTCGTTGGGGTATTCCGTATGCCAAACGTTGGGACCCAACGCCAGGTGAAGGTCGACGCGCCCTCAGTGCTGCTCTCAGTGGTCGGCTTTGGGGGGCTGGTGTACGGGCTCAGCGTCATTGGTGAGCGCGCAAACGGCGCAGACACAGTGAACCCTTTGGTTCCAATGGGGGTAGGGGCCCTCGCGCTCGTGCTGTTCGTGTGGCGCCAACTCAGACTCCAGTCTCGGGACCGTGCACTCCTTGATCTTCGAACCTTTACCGTGAAACCCTTCGCGCTGTCGGTGATCCTCTTTGCCTTCGCATCTCTCGCGCTCTTCGGCAGCCTCATCCTGCTGCCCATTTACGTGCAGAACGTGCTAGGCATGTCAACGCTCGACGCGGGGCTTGTGCTCCTTCCGGGCGGCTTACTCATGGGGTTACTCGGTCCGTTGGTGGGCCGAATGGTGGATCAACGCGGGGCGCGATTCATGCTCGTCCCAGGAACGATCGTGACGGCAATCGCACTGTGGAGCATGGGGCTGTTCACCGACACGAGCTCGATCTGGCAGGTGCTCGCAACGCACATCTTGCTGAGCATTGGGCTCGCTGGGGTCTTCACCCCGCTCTTTTCCGTGTCACTCGGATCGCTCCCGCCACGACTTGCCTCGTACGGCAGTGCAACGATCTCGACCGTGCAGCAGGTTGCTGGTGCCGCTGGCACCGCTCTGTTTGTTACCGTGATGACGCTCATCTCTACCAGCGTCGCTGGTTCGCCAGAAGCGGTCGATCCCCACGCGCTCGCAGCCGGCACGCGGGTCGCTTTCATGATGGGCGGTGCTGCAGCGACGGTTGGAGCGCTGCTCGCCTTCTTCATTACGGAAGAGAACGCCGAACCGATTCGAGGAGTTGCCGCATAACAGGAGCGGGATGAGATGGGTCATCCTGGAGTGCGAGCATGATCTCACGGGCAAACCGGGGGTCATTGATGGGTCGAAGTGCGACTCCTTCGGGCACGTTTGCGGTCGCGAGCTTTGGCACCAGCCCAATACCAAGACCGGCCTCGACCATTCCGAGCGCAACCGCGTAGTCGTCGGTGCGCACCGCAACTTCAAAGGGCCGCCCGGCGAACGCATCACGCACCACATCATCGAGGGTGTCTCCCGGGGTCGAACTAAATACCCATGGTGAATGGTCCAGCGAATGGAGCGCTGAAAGATCGAATGAGGCCCGTGCAGCGAAGGGATGGTCGATGGGCAGCGCCAGCATCAGTGGGTCTATGAGGAGCGGGATGCAGGTGATGTCGCGGTGGAACGGTAGGTCGTACCCTCGGGCGGTGTAGACAAGCGCAGCATCGAGCGTGTGTTGATTCATGCGGGACACCAGCGGGGCAATTTCTTCGAGCACCGCATCGAGTTCAATGCCCATGTCGCGAAGATGGTGCGCAATGGCAGGGAGGAGCCTCGCAGCGGCGGTAGGAAAGGAGCCAAATCTCAGCCTCGCTCGCCCAATATGGGCGAATTCGCGTACGTCCGTGAGCGCTCGATGGGAGAGTGCGAGGATCCGATGAGCACGCTCCAGCATGAGCGTTCCTGCTGCGGTGAGGCTACTCCCTCGATTCGTGCGGGTGAGCATTGGTGCGCCAACCAGCTCATCCAGAGCACGGAGATGGTAGTCCACGGTGGGGTGGCTCCAACCCAGTCGAGCGGCGGCACGGGACACCGAACCTTCAGCGGCAACCGCTTCGAGAGCCTGGAGTTGACGAGGGTCCAGCATGCGACGATAGCTCCAGTCAGGATCTGATGCAAATATGGTGAAACAGCCAACTTGATTCATAGTCTATATGAAGCGATCGAGAACTTTTGGGGTTCCGTTCGTAGCCTGAGACAGCCATGCTGGAAGCATGGATCAGACACGGGCACCATATGTTGAGGCAATACAGCAGCTTGCGGCAAGCGATCCCCTGCACGTGATGGTCCCCGGACATGGCGGAACGCCAGTGGCGGGTGGCGCTCACCTCGCGGAGGTGTACGGTAGCCGCATTGCCGAATACGACGTGCCGCTTATGCTTGACGGCATCGACCTCGGAGATCGATCCGCGAGAGTACAAGCGCAGGAACTCGCAGCGGAGGCGTGGGGGGCGAAACGCGTGTGGTGGTTAACCAATGGCGCCTCCCAGGGCAACCGTACGGCGGCGTTAGCGGTGCGCGGGCTCGGCGAGCGGGTACTCATGCAACGGAGTGCGCACTCCAGCTTTGTCGACGGAGTGCTCCTCGCCGGTCTGATTCCCGCGTTCGTTGCGCCGACTATTGATGAGGCTCACGGTATCGCTCACGGGTTGACGCCGGAACGCCTCGATGAGGCACTGCGCGACGAGGCAGAACATGGGCGTAAAGCAAACAGCGTGTATGTGGTGTCACCGAGCTACTTCGGATCGACTGCCGACGTGCGAGCGCTCGCGGCGGTTGCTCATGCTCACGATGCGGCACTCATCGTAGATGGCGCATGGGGAGCGCACTTCGGATTTCACGAGGAACTCCCGGAATCACCGGCACGGCTCGGCGCCGATATCGTGATCTCGAGCACTCACAAGCTCGCGGGGTCACTGACGCAGGCATCAATGCTTCACCTCGGAGATGGTCCCTTCGCTGAGCTCCTTGAGCCGCTCATCGATCGTGCCTATACGATGACTGCCTCGACCTCGGCCAGCGCTATCTTGATGGGGTCGTTAGACCTTGCGCGGCGTGCGCTCGTGCAGGGGCACGATTTGATTGGTGAGTCGATTCGGTCCGCTGAGCGTTTTCGCGAGCTCGTGCGTGCAGACGAGCGATTTGCCGTGATTAGCGATGGCTTTGGTGCGTTCCCAGACATTGTGCAGACCGATCCGCTCCGTGTTCCAATCGACGTCTCTCGTCTCGGACAGAGTGGACACTGGGTGCGAGACCGTCTCATTGCGGAACACGGAGTGTTTTTTGAGATGTCAACGGCAACCACGGTCGTCGCGGTGATCGGAGCGCTTGCACGCCCTGATCTCGACCGAATGATGGCGAGCTTGGTGGCGGTCGCCGATGAGGCGGATGCGCTGCGTGCCAGGGGAGAATCCGACACGCTCACGTCATTTCCGTCCCTTCCGGAAGCTGGCACGCTCCGCATGCTCCCAAGAGCGGCGTACTTTGCGGAGAGCGTGGTTGTTACCGCTCACCAGGCGATCGGTCGTATTTCTGCCGACACCCTTGCTGCCTACCCGCCAGGGATCCCGAACCTTGTGCCTGGAGAAGAAATTACCGAACAGACGGTCACGTTCCTACAGGCTGTCGCTGCCTCGCCTACCGGTGTAGTTCGCGGGGCTGCAGATCCGCTGGTGGCTACGTTCCGGGTGGTACGCGACCCCGTTACCGCCTCGCTGCAGGCGTAGGCCGGAGCGCACGGTGTTGCTCGGCCGCGCGGAGTCGCCGGAATGAGGGAACTGCAGTGTTCTCGACAGGGAAGTGAATTACCGCCCGGGAAACGCTGCGCGGCGCTTCTCGACAAATGCCGAGGTGCCTTCGACCATGTCAGGGGTGCCAAAGCGCGATGCAAAAGCTTCGAGCTCCAGAGCAAGCCCGTCGTCAGTGGAAAGATGGCGGGCACCCAGGACCGTGCGTTTTGCCGCAGCAACGGCCACCGGTGACTGGGCAGCAGCGAGCCGCAAGCTCTCATGGGCTGCCTCATGAAGTGCCCCAATATCGGGGAGTACCCGAAGTGCGAGTCCGCGCTGAAGTGCTTCTGATGCATCGATGCGACGGCCGGTGAGAATCATTTCACGTGCTGCCGCAACACCGACGAAATGAGTGAGCCTCACCGATCCGCCGAACCCGGGAATAAGCCCGAGTGCCACCTCGGGTTGGCCGAAACTTGCATTTTCGGACGCGAACACGTAGTCGCACGACAGCGCGAGCTCGCAGCCGCCGCCCAGGGCGAAGCCGTTCACCGCTGCGACCACCGGTACCTGGAGCGTTTCAATCCACGTCGTGAGCTCTTGCGCCTCGGCGGCATAGGTTCGAGCTTCTTCGGACGTCATGTCGCGCATCGCCGAAATGTCGGCGCCCGCGACAAAGGCCTTCGCACCCGCTCCGGTGAGCATGATCCCACGTACGGACCAATCGACATCGCCGTTGTCTGCCACGCCAAGGTGCTCTCGCATGAGTCCGAAGACAAGGCGTAGCTCTGCGATCACCGCCGGAGAGAGGGCATTTAACACCTCGGGGCGGGAGATCGTGACGTCGAGGAGTGTCTCATGCAAGGAGAGCTCGAGCGTGTCGAGTTCAAGCGCGAGGAGCTGCTGGGCGACGGTCATGTGTTGCTCGCAGCCGTGCTTACTGGGCAGCGTTCGAGCGCTGACGGGGCTTCTCGAACAAGTTGCCCACCAGCTGTGCGAGCACCAACACGATGACGAGGACAATGGCACCGGTCACGAGGATCGCAACCACGTCGAGTGGCTGACCGACGGTCGAGAATTCGTCAGCGGGGTTGTACTTCTCGATCTCTTCGCTTGCCATCGCGGGTGCTGCCACGAACAGCGTCAAAAACGCCGCGGTCAGTGCTGCGGTGACGGTGGTGGCCAGGCGTGAGAGAGTCTTCACAGTATTGCTCCTGAGTGCGTCGTGTAGTGCTGCGGCAGGCGCCGTCGCGAATGCTGCCTGTAAGTCTAGCCGTTCTCAGCCGTTGTGTGAGCGCCCGGCCGCAGCACCGCGAGATCGTGGCTGTTGCCCACTTTGCCTCTGCTGCGAACTCCCGGTTGTGCCCTGAGCACGACCACGACCGCCCCGTGACCGTTTGCGTCTCGCGTTCGCGCCTTGGGACGTGCCTTGGCCCGGTGCGGAGTGGCCTGCAGCACGCTGTTGCGCTTGCTGGGCGGCTGCCCGTGCTCGCTCTGTCTCACGGGGATCCACCCTCGGTGCCACGTCACCGATCAGTCGGGTGACCTCGGGATCGTCGAGGTTCACGCGACGGGGCGTAACGTGAATCTTTGCAGCTCTGCTGATCTGACGCATCTCACCGCGCTGTTCAGGCAGCACCAGGGTAACAACATCACCCTCATTTCCGGCTCGAGCGGTACGGCCTGAACGGTGAAGATAAGCCTTGTGCTCGACCGGCGGATCGATGTGCACCACGAGATCAACGCCGTCCACATGCACGCCACGAGCGGCCACGTCGGTGGCAACGAGCACTTTCGCCTGGCCGCTCACGAACTCTGCGAGATTACGATCTCTCGCGTTTTGAGACAGGTTGCCCTGGAGTTCGACGGCGGGGATGCCGCGAGCGGTGAGGTGCTTCGCGAGTCGTTTCGCCTGGTGCTTCATCCTGGTGAAAAAAATGCGGCGTGCGGTGCCTGACGCAAGGGCCTCAATGAGCGCATCTTTCTCGTGCTTATCAGCAACCTCGAAGATGTGATGGGTGAGCTGCGGTACGGGGGACTCTGCGCTGTCTACCGAGTGCATGATCGGGTCGTGAAGGTACTTTTTCACAATATTGTCGACACCATTGTCAAGTGTTGCGCTGAAGAGCATTCTTTGACCGCGGTTGGGAGTCGCATTCAGGATTCTGGTGACCACGGGCAAGAATCCCATGTCTGCCATGTGATCTGCCTCGTCGAGCACCGTGATTTCAACGTCTTCAAGACTGACGATGCGCTGACGCATCAGGTCATCGAGCCTGCCGGGAGCAGCGACCACAATATCAACGCCACGTTCGAGCACCGCTTCTTGACGACGTTGCGGCACTCCACCAAAGATGGTGGTCACGCGAACTCCGACGGGATCAGCAAGCATCTTGATGGTTTCGGCGATCTGCGTCACCAGTTCACGGGTGGGTGCGAGGACAATTCCTCTCGGGCGGAACGGTCTCCGCGTGTGGTCGACGTTCTCCGCGAGGTTGGCGACGAGCGGGATACCAAATGCAATGGTCTTGCCGGAGCCGGTGCGGCCACGACCCAGGACGTCGCGCCCTGCCAGCGTGTCCGGGAGGGTATCCCGCTGGATGGGGAAAGGGGCCGATTTGCCGTTCTTTGCAAGGGCGGCTGCGAGGGGTGCGGGCACACCAAGGTCGAGGAAGGAAGGAGTGGTCACAGGGTGCTTTCGTGTTGAACGCACTGACAGAGTGGCGCCACCCGTGCTCAATTGCGCCGCCAGTGCATCTGGCGCACGAGCAGTCTCGCTGTGGATACCATCTCAGACGGCCCGCGAACAAAGAAAGTCGGTGACTTGGCTATCGTATGTCACGGGGCTGAGAATCAGCCTGTGCGGCGCGCAGGCGGCGAAGTTTCTTTCGCCGCTTCGTGAAGGCCACGATCCCCACGATGAGAAGAACCAGCGACACACCGACCAAGATCGGGGCGACAAAGGCGAAGACCACCAGCACGACGCTTGCACCATCCTCTGCGGTGCTGAGCGCGGGCGCCGCAAGGCCACCAGTCATCGCATTCAGTGTCGGACGAATCGCCGACTTGGTGAGACTGACCAGGAGTGCGAGGCCCACACCGATGGCCACTGGCAACCAGGCGCCCGAAGAGAAAAAGGCGTCGGGGTCCTGTACTGCAACCGTTTCCGTGCCGAGGCCTCCGGCGAACACGATACCGCCGGAGGCGGGACGCACCACCGTTTGAATCACGTCATTGACGGTGTCAACCGCCGGGATCTTATCGGCGACAATTTCGATGACGAGGAGCACTCCAAGAATGAGCAGAATCCATTCGTTCTCGAGCCAGGTCCACCCCGGAGGTAAGAACACCCAATCCACTCGGGCTGCGATGCCCATCGCAATGAGCGGTATATAGGCATTGAGCCCCGCCGCTGCAGCGAGGCCTGCACCGGTGAGGAGCTCAAGCATGGTGCCCATCTTAACCGCCCATGTCCGAGGCTCCCGCTAGGGTCGAAGCACAGCGAAAGGAGCCCATGTTTCTTCATCAGCTCAGCCACGGTGATATTCGCGTCATGACGAGTGCGAGTGACCTCACCGCCGCGAGCGACTGTGAATTTGCGTTCCTCCGTCGAGTAGACGAGCGACTCGGTCGAGCGGTGAGTGTGCCGCCGAAAGAAGACCCAATGCTGCTCCGTGCTGCGTCGCTCGGTGACGCCCATGAAGCGCGCGTGCTGCGGCGCTACGTGCAAGAGCTTGGGCAGGGAACCGCAGGTATGCCCGGCGGTGTCGTCGAAATCTCTCGCAGCGACTCACGCGATCCACGTGCCTTGCAAACGGCGGAACAAGAAACCGTCAGAGCCCTCGGCGCAGGTGCTGACGTGATATTCCAAGCGACATTCTTCGACCCAGCACAGCGGCCGGCCGAAGGCGACACCCCGGCGATAGGGTTCATAGGGTATGCAGATTTTCTGCGGCGCACTGATGAGGGTCGCTATGAGGTGCAAGACACAAAGCTTGCAAGGCGCGCAAAGGTGACAGCACTCCTGCAATTGGCGGCGTACGCTGAGCAACTCCGAAGACTTGACGTACCGGTGTCACCCGAGGTGACGTTGATCCTTGGCGATCAGTCTCTGAGCCGCCATCACCTCGCTGACATCGAACCGGTGTTCCGAGCGCGACGTGAACGGCTCCACACCATACTGCTCGAGCGGGTGCAACAATTTGGAGCTGACGGACAGCGTTCGAGCGCATCACCGGTGGCCTGGAATGCTGCTGGAATAGCAGCGTGCGGCAGATGCGAGGTGTGCGAGCCAGAGGTTCGCGATCACCGAGATCTGTTGCTCGTTGCGGGAATGCGCTTGACGCAGCGCACGCGCCTCCTCGCCCGTGGCATCTCGACCATTGATGACCTGGCAAGAGCACGGCCTGCCATTGAGGGTGGGCACGTCATTGTAGAAGGCATACCCCAGTCGACGCTTTCCAAACTAGCTCTACAAGCAACGCTGCAGGTCCGCGCGGCCGACAGTCCGATCCCACCGTTCGAGGTCATTGATGCGGAAGCACTCGCGATGATCCCGCCTCCGAGCCCGGGTGATCTCTTTTTCGATTTCGAAGGCGATCCGCTGTACCGCGAAGCAAACGACGGTGAACCTGCCCGCTGGGGCATTGACTATCTCTTTGGCATGGTCGATACCGACCGTCGATTTACCGCGCTCTGGGCGTACACCCTCGACGAAGAACGCGCCGCACTGGAGCAGTTTCTCGAGCTCGTCGCTGAGCGACGCAGACGATATCCAGACATGCATATCTATCACTACGCGCCATACGAACGCACTCACCTCCTGTCAATCGCGGCTCGCCACGGGGTCGGAGAGGCGCAGGTCGACCAGTTGCTTCGTGAACACGTGCTCGTTGACCTCTACCCAATCGTTCGGGCAGCACTCAGGGTTGGCTCACGTTCTTACTCCATCAAGAAGCTTGAACCGCTCTATATGGGCACTGAAGATCGATCGCACGACGCGGTGCAAGACGGCGCTGAGTCGGTGATTGAGTTCGCGGAAGCTCGTGCATTGCGCCAAAGTGATTCTGAAGACGATCGGCGTGACGCGGCGCGGCGGCTCGCTGCAATTGCTGCCTATAACGAAGTTGATTGCATCTCCACCCTCGAGCTGTGTGATTGGCTTCGGGCCCTCGCAGCGTCACACCGTGTCACACCCTATCTGGGTGGAGCAACCTCGATCGCACATCCTGCTGATTCAGAGGATGGGTCTGCGCGCTTCCAGGTGAGCGCTGTTGCCGCACAATTAACCTCGCTTGCTGAAACGCAGAGTGACCCTGCCACCGCCCACGCGCTTGCGCTTGCCGCAAGTGCGGTGGACTATCACGAGAGAGAACACAAGTCGTTTTGGTGGGAACACTATGCACGGTTGGTTGATCCCCTCGATGACTGGGCTGATACCAGAAATGTCATGGCGGTTGACGCAGTACGAAGTGCCCAAGTAGGTCCTTGGCAGGATCCCGAAGGCAGACAGCGCCGCGCACGCCGAACCGTTGTGCTGCGGGGTGAGATTGCTCCCGGAAGTACGTTGAGAGCCGGCGATGACGTCTACGCGGTGTACGACTACCCGCCCCCATTTCCCACGGTGAACAGTGCTCCAGGTGCCCGTGGGGCCCGACAGGTTCGCATCGTCGGTCGTGATGAACAGTCGATCACGGTCGAAGAGCTCCGAGATCCTGATCTCCCCGAATGGCACATCCTGCCGATCGCACTCACTCCTGGCCCGCCCCCACGTGCTGGTGCACAAAAGACCGCCATTGAAGAATGGGGTACCCAGGTGGCACACGCACTCGAGCAGGGTGAGCTGCCAGCCGATCCGGTGTTTCGACTGATGCGACGCGAAGCACCACGATTCATGGATGCTGGCACCCTGACAGCTCCACGGGTGACACCCGCGGCGCAGGGAGTGCAGCCCGAACCAGATGTGATTGGCGCCGTCGTTCACGCGGTCCGGCGACTAGATCAGTCTGCGCTCGCAGTGCAGGGACCACCGGGCACTGGGAAGACCTATCTTGCCTCACGGGTGATTGCCCGATTGGTCCGTGAGCACGGGTGGCATGTTGGAGTTGTCGGCCAATCGCACAAGGTAGTGGAGAACGTGCTCGAGGCGGTGGTTGCTGCTGGCCTTCCGCCCGAACAGGTGGCAAAGGTCCCGCAGGGCGGCACCCTCCGAGCGGAGTTGCCGCCGCCATCCTTCACCGTGCTGCGGTATGCGGGTCACGCACCGTTCCTCCGTCAGCACAGAGAGGCGCAGCGGGGCGCGGTCGTGGGCGGCACCGCGTGGGATTTTGCCAACGCCGCACGATTTCCCAGACGAAGCCTTGACCTCCTGGTGATTGACGAGGCGGGGCAGTTTTCTCTCGCACCCACCATAGCGGCGGGTGTCGCCGCAGAGCGGCTGCTGCTGCTCGGCGACCCGCAACAGCTGCCCCAGGTGTCCCAGGGAACACATCCTGAGCCAGTGGACGCCTCGGCCCTGGGGCACCTGCTGGGTAACCACGATACGATTCCCGCGCACCTCGGGTATTTTCTTGCGCAGTCGCGTCGACTCCGGCCGGAACTTGCCGCGGTCGTCTCCGAACTTTCTTATGAGCACAGGCTCCAGTCACACCCGTCAGCGTCGAAGCGGGAGGTGCTCGGTGCAGGGCCACCGGGGCTTATCTGGCATCCCATACGGCACTCGGGCAACTCGACACGGTCACCCGAAGAGGCCGGTCGAGTCGTGCAACTTGCGCAACAGATGCTTGCCGGCCGATTGCTCCAACATGGGGACTCAGCAGCACCAACCGTACGGTCACTCACCATGGACGATCTGATTGTGGTTGCCGCCTACAATGCGCAGGTCGAATGCGTGAGCGATGCACTCCGGTCAGCGGGACTTGGCAGGATTCGCGTGGGCACGGTTGACCGGTTTCAGGGTCAGGAAGCGGTCATCGCACTTGTCACCCTGGCGGCTTCGAGCGGCGACGATGTGCCGCGCGGACTTGAATTCCTGCTCATGCGAAATCGACTCAATGTTGCCATCAGTCGCGCACAGTGGGCTGCCCACCTGGTCTCTTCGGATCGCCTTGGCGATAGCTTGCCGTCGTCCGAAGCCGCAATCGCAGCACTGAGCGGGTACCTTCGACTCACAGAACTGGGCCATCACGTTCCGTGATCGTCTAGCGTAGAGGCATGGCACGAATCGGCGGACCTTTCCTCACCCCACCCACTGGGCGCCTGCCCGAGGATGGGAAGCCGGTGCCTCTGGGGGCGTCGCAGCGCTCACAGATCCCTCCCTTTCAGGTCATGCGCATCACCGACGAGATCGCCCGTAAGCGCGCCGCCGGCCACGACGTGGTGTCGCTGTGCGCGGGCGAACCCAGCGCGAGACCTGCCCCCGAAAGGATCACCGCTGCCGGATATACCGGGCCGCTCGGCACAACGCCACTTCGCGAAGCCATCGCGCAGCACTATCGCCGCTGGTATGACACCGATGTTGATCCCGCGCGCATCGCGGTGACCACCGGGTCTTCGGGAGCCTTTCAGCTTGCGTTCCTTGCCGCCTTTGACCCTGGGGATCGTGTCGCCCTCGCCAGCCCGGGATACCCCGCCTACCGCAATATTCTGGCAGCGCTGGGGGTGAACGTCATCGAAATCGAGACGGGCATCGATACGCGGTATCAGCCCACCCCTGAACTGCTCGACCGCGCGGTCACCGAGCACGGCACACTCGCCGGGCTCATTCTTGCCTCTCCTGCTAACCCCACAGGCACCATGCTCGAACGCTCTGAACTCCAGGCGCTCGTGCGGTGGTGCCGCGCCCGTGGCACTCGACTGGTGAGCGATGAAATTTATCACGGCATCACCTTCCCGCAACCCGGCGCTGCAGACCCGCGTGGGGTGACCGTTGCTCAGCTCGAACCCGAGGCGATCGTGATCAACTCCTTCTCAAAATACTGGGGAATGACCGGCTGGCGACTCGGATGGGCGGTGCTACCGGAAAACCTTATTGCTCCGTTCGAGGCGCTCGCATCAAACTTCGCCCTCTCGCCGCCAGCACCCGCGCAAGAGCTCGCTTTGACGGCATTTACTGACGAGACCTACAGCCAACGCGACGCTATCGTGGCCGGTTTTGCCCGCGCACGGCAACTCATTCTCGACGCAGCCCCACAGCTCGGTTGGGGAGAAGCGGCGCCGGCAGACGGGGCGTTCTACTACTACAGCGAACTTGGGCCAGTGCTCGAACGCTATGGCAGTGCAACGAGCTATGCGAAGGCTCTGCTCGACCGGGCGAATGTTGCCGTGGTGCCCGGAGTCGATTTCGACCCCATCGGTGGAGATCGTGCGGTGAGGCTCTCATACGCTGCAGGGGAAGTAGCCGTGGCAGAAGCGCTCGAACGTATACTCCGGTTTCAGGGGTAGCTACGGAAGACCGTTCACGGGAGCCGCAGGGGAGTGCCTGCCGCAATACCGGTACGTGCCTGGAGTGCATCATCGACCTGCCCAAGCAACTGGCCGGCGGGAGAAACCGTCACGCCAAGAGCGGTCAGTACGTCACGCTCACGGCCGTGCAAGAAGACCACCACTGCGGATACTGAACCCAGCAGGGGTTCAGGCAACTCGGCGCCACCTCGAGCGAGCACTGATCGGAAGGCGAGCGCCAACGCGTCGGTGTCTGAGCCAGTCACGGCGCGGCGCGCCGTCGCATAGTTCGCGCCGTCACCAGATCGACCTTCACAGACGAGTTCACTTCCATCGTCGGTCTGAGTAACCACCAACTCAAGGATGCTCGACCCTGGCCCGGACGTCTCGCCTGGTGAGGGTGCACCCGCGAGCGGAAGGGGAATACCAGCAGGGGCGCCATCGTGACCGTGATCAGATGACGCCCCTGCAAAGGTGAACTTCAAATCCATGAAGTCCAGGTTATCGCGAGCCACCGAGTGCTCGCTGAGCACTCGGTTAGGCCTGTGCAATGACCTCGCTGTATGAGGTGAATGGAAGCTCAGGAAACGCCTGAGAGACGCCTTCGTTGGTCACGGTGCCCTCGTGAGCGTTGAGGCCCTTGGCGAGTGCCTCGTCAGCTGCCATAGCGGCCTTCCAACCCTTGTCGGCAACTGCCACGATGTACGGGAGGGTTGCGTTTGTCAGGGCAGCGGTTGAGGTCTCGGGCACAGCGCCTGGCATGTTCGCGACGCAGTAGTAGATCGAGTTGTGCACCTGGAAGGTCGGGTCGTCGTGCGTGGTCGGGCGTGAGTTCTCGAAGCAGCCGCCCTGATCGATCGCAATGTCGACGAGCACCGATCCTGGCTTCATCTGGGCGACCATCTCGTCAGTGACGAGCTTCGGGGCTTTCTCGCCAGGGATCAATACGGAACCGATGACGAGGTCAGCCTCACGCAGTGCTTCGGTGATGTTGTGTGCGTTTGAGGTGCGGGTCTGGATACGACCGTTGAATTCATCTTCAAGCTGCTTCAAACGGGGGATGAAGATGTCAATGACGGTGACCTCTGCGCCCATGCCATAGGCGATGCGGGCCGCTTGCTCACCCGCGGCACCGCCGCCGATGACCACGACCTTACCGCGGCGGGTTGCGGTCACGCCGCCGAGCAACACTCCACGGCCGCCGTTTGCCTTCATGAGGCTGTACGCACCAACCTGCACCGAGAGGCGACCTGCCACCTCGCTCATGGGAGCGAGGAGCGGAAGTGCTCGGTTCGGGAGCTGTACCGTCTCGTACGCAATAGCGGTGGTGCCCGAGTTCAAGACAGCCTCGGTGAGCGTCTTGTCTGCGGCGAGGTGCAAGTAGGTGAAGAGGATCTGCCCCTTGCGCATCTTGTCATATTCCTCAGCGATGGGCTCTTTCACCTTCAGGATCATGTCGGCGTTTGCCCACACCTCATCAGCCGTGGCCACAATCGTTGCGCCGGCGGCCTCGTACTCGGCGTCAGTGATGGCTGAACCAAGGCCCGCGCCGGACTGGACGAACACTTCGTGTCCGCGCCGTTTGAGCTCAAATACTCCGGGCTGGGTAATCGCCACACGGTTCTCGTTGTTTTTGATTTCGGTGGGAATACCGACGCGCATGATTGCTCCGTTCATTGACTGTGATGTGCCACGGCCTGAGGCGTGCCGAAGCGGCGGGGCGCCTCTCGCCGTGATACTTCTGATTCTGCACCATTTTCACCCAAATTAGGTGGAGATCGCAACAAAATCGAGTTTTCACTGCTGATTTGCGTAGATTTTTGTGGGAAAAATCACTGGATCACTCGTGAAAGCACTGCTCCGAGGTTTCGAAAAGCTTCCGCAACGCTCCGTGCTAGTCGTGTGAGACTCGCTCAAGCCGCATTTCATGGATGTCGAGCGCCTCAGTTGCTGCCGCGAGCACATCACTGCTGTATTCACCGACCGCACGGGCTTCCAACAACACCGAACGCTGTGCGTCGAGGATGACCTGAACGAGGTGCAGGTAGCGCTGAGTTTCGCTCAGCGTGGGAATTTCACCAGTTGCTGGCTCTTCCGTCGCAAGGTGGTGCTGCTTCAGTCGAAGTGACGCGAGCGCACTTTCAAGGCTGATTCTCGCCCGATCAATCGTCTCTTCAGACAGCGGCTCGTGCTGATCGTCCTGAGCTGCGACCCCCTTTGCGCGCTCTACCGCTGCATCGAGTGCAGCATTCCCGGCAGCCAGGAGATCTTCAGTGAGTGACTCAATCTCATTGCTGTGATCATCTCGGCTTCGACCGTTCGGACGAAGTGCCCGCACCAGCGGCGGAAGGGTCAGCCCGTGCAGCAGGAGCGTCATCACCGCGACGAGGAAGGCAATGAGTACGATCTGTGAGCGGTAGGGGACTTCGGTGGGGATCGACTGAGCAGCTGCAAGGGTCACGACCCCGCGCATTCCACTCCAACTCAGAATCGTGGCACCGCGAATGTCAAGCCCCTGCTCTTTTGCGTGGGCAGCATCTGCAGCACTGCGACGGGCACGACGATCGAGCCGCTGAATTTCTAATGCATGGGTGTCGGTGCGCAATTCAGGTGGGGTGAATTGTTTCGCCTCGCGCACCGCACGTTTTCGTTCCTGCGCTCTCGCCTCGACGCGGGGCAGACTGCGCGCAAGCCCCCAGGTGAGCGGCACAATGAACGCAAAGCGCAACACGATGAGTGCGGCAACGACCCCGAGCGCAATGGTGATCGTGTGGCCGAGGTGAAGGCTGCTGTTCGCGACCTCATTCACAAGCGCATGGAGTTCCAGACCCATCATGAGGAACACGCCGTTTTCGAGCAAGAACTGCACCGTACGCCAATTTAAGCGCTCGTTCAGGCGGGCTCCGGCGCTGAACTTGGTGAGCGCATAATGACCCGAGTAGAGGCCGGTAATCACGACCGCAAGCACGCCTGAGGCCCCCAGATACTCGCTCGGAGCGAAGGCGAAAAACGGGACGGCGAAGGTCATGACCGTGTCATAGATCGGATTCACGAGCCGAGATCTGATCCACACGGTGAGCGCTCCCACAGCGAGCCCAATGAGAATTGCCAGCGAAACTGCGTACGCAAACTGGAGCATCGCCTCCCAGAACACAAAACCACCTGCGACCGCTGCGATGGCGGTGCGGAGCAACACAAGTGAGGTCGCATCATTGACGAGGCTCTCACCCTCAAGAATGGTGACGAGTCGAGGGGGCATGCCAACGCGTTTTCCGATGGAGGTAGCTGCGACCGCATCGGTCGGTGCGACGACAGCGCCAAGCGCGATGGCGGCGGCGAGAGGAATGGCCGGTACGACGAGGTGGAGCAGAACCCCCACCACGATTGCGGAGATGATGACAAGGACGACTGACAGCCCCCCGACCGGGGTGAGGTTTCGTCTCAGGTCGATAATCGGGACGTTCACCGCGGCGGCATACAGCAGTGGCGGCAGCACTGCAAACAGCACCACTTCGGGATCCACCGTGATCAGGGGCACGCCGGGTATGTAGCCAATACCGATACCAACCAGCACGAGGACGAGTGGGGTTGCGACTCCGATCCGAGACGCGAGAATTGAGACTGCAACGACCACGACGAGCGCGCCGACGGCGACCATCAACCAGGCTTCAACGTCCATTCGATTAGCGTAGGGGATTTTTCGTCACCGTGGTCCCCGCTGGTGACGGATAGGCTGGGTGCACTATGTCACGTGTGCGCTCCCTTGCCGACTTGGCGCGAGACCTTGAGCGAGGGAACACCCCAGAACCGGACGATCTCCTGCTGACGTTCGCAGGGTGGGTTCAAGAGACCCTCGCACTCGAGCTATACCCTGCTCAGGAAGAAGCCCTGCTCGGGCTTTCCCTTGATTCGAATGTGATCCTCGCGACACCGACTGGCACAGGAAAATCACTGGTAGCTATGGGGGCACACTTCATCGCGCTCGCTGAAGGTCGGCGCACCGTCTACACGGCCCCAATTAAAGCTCTCGTCAGTGAGAAGTTTTTTGCCCTCGTTGACGTGTTTGGCACTGACCAGGTCGGAATGGTCACCGGCGATACGAGTATTCACCCTGACGCCCCGATCCTGTGCTGCACCGCAGAGATTCTCGCGAACCTCGCTCTGCGCGATGCGAAGGCAGGTGGGATCACTCAGGTCGTCATGGACGAGTTCCACTTCTATGCAGACCCGGAGCGTGGGTGGGCCTGGCAGGTGCCCCTTCTCCTGATGCGTGACGCACAGTTTCTCCTCATGTCGGCAACGCTCGGTGATGTGACTGAACTCGCGAATGACCTGACCCGTCGTACCGGTCGAGACACTGAGCGGGTAACCGGAGTGGAACGACCAGTGCCGCTGCACTTTACGTACGCGGTGAAGGCGGCGCACGAAGTGGTAGAGGAATTGATCTCCAGCCGAGGCACCCCCGCATACCTGGTTTCGTTTAACCAGGCACACGCAGTCGAACAGGCGCAAGCGCTTGCCAGTATCAAGATTGTCGACAGAGCGGGGAGGGACACCATTGCCGCGGCGATCGGAGACTTCACGTTCTCTACCGGATTTGGACAGACACTGTCGCGCCTCGTGCGATCAGGAATCGGTGTGCACCATGCCGGGATGCTTCCGAGGTATCGACGTCTCGTTGAACAGCTCGCGCAGCAGGGGCTGCTCCGCGTGATTTGCGGCACCGATACGCTCGGTGTCGGCATCAATGTACCGATCCGTACGGTGGTGCTCAACGCACTGACCAAGTTTGACGGCACCAAGATGCGTCGTCTGAGCGCCCGTGAGTTTCATCAGATAGCCGGTCGCGCGGGTCGGGCCGGATTCGACACCGAAGGCGACGTCATCGCACTCGCACCTGAACACGAGGTGCTCAATGCAAAAGCTGAGGCGAAGGCCGCGGCGGTACGAGCCGCACATGTCGGATACAAGAAGCCCAAAGCGGTGAAGGTAAAACGCAAGACAGCGCCCCAGGGATTCGTCTCGTGGAATGAGCAGACCCTCGAACGGTTGGTGGCCTCACCGCCGGAACCGTTGGTGAGCCGCATGCGCATCACTCACTCGATGCTCCTCAGCGTGATTGCGCGGGGCGAGACCCGCGAAGGGGAGGTGCTCGCGACGATGCGCTCCCTGATCTTCGAAAGTCATGAGCCGCGTGCGGCCCAGCGTGCACACGCTCGCACCGCGCTCAGCATCTTCCGCACCCTGCGTGATGGAGGCATCGTCGAGACGATTCCCGGGGATCAGGTTCCCGGCGGAGTAGCGGGGGAGCGGCTGTTGCGGCTGACCGTCGACCTTCAGGACAACTTTGCGCTCAATCAGCCGCTGTCGCCGTTCGCGCTCGCAGCAATTGAGCTACTTGACCCGGAGGCTCCCGAGTACCCGCTCGACGTCATTTCCATCATCGAGTCAACGCTCGAGGATCCGAGGGTGGTCCTCAGGGCGCAGGAGCAGGCCGCACGGACCGAGGCAATTGCAGAGATGAAGGCTGAGGGGATCGAGTACGAGCAACGTATGGAGCTGCTTGAAGAGGTTACCCACCCACAGCCGCTTGCACCGCTGATTCGTGAGGCATTTGATGCGTACGCGCGCGCAGTTCCTTGGGCACGCGACTACTACCCTCGTCCGAAGTCGGTGGTGCGAGAGATGATTGAGCGTGCCTTCACCTTTCGGGATTTCGTCTCACACTATGGCTTGGCACGCGCCGAAGGTACGGTGCTTCGATACCTCAGCGATGCGTACCGTGCGTGTACACAGACCGTGCCTGAGCAAGCGAAAACGGAAACGCTCGTCGCCCACATCGAATGGCTTGGCGCACTGGTGCGTGATATTGACTCGAGCCTCCTCGATGAGTGGGAGGCCCTCGCTGCCGCTGCAGGTGTCGACTCGGGAACAGATGACTGATGCGGGGAAACGCCTCAACCTCTCGCCTGATGCGTTTAGGCTGGAGACATGAGCGACAGACCAGCCATCACCCAGGACGAGTTCTTGCAGCTCGCTGACCACACGTTACTCGCGAGTGACACCACGAAGGCGACGTTGGACGACTTTCTTACCAGCGCGGCCAGGCTGGGTGTGAAGCGGGTGTGCGTGTTGCCGTCGCTCCTCCCCGTTGACCCACAGGGATGCGAAATCGTGACCGTCGTTGGCTTTCCAAGCGGAGCGCACCGAGCCGAGGTCAAGGCGTTCGAGGCTCGCCAAGCGGTCGCGGATGGCGCCGACGAGATTGATGTGGTGGTGAATCTTGGGTTGGTCCGCGCACACGATTGGGCTGGAGTCGAGGATGAACTTCGCGCAGTTCGCGAGGCGTGTGAGGGCGTGGTTCTCAAAGTGATTCTCGAGACGGCAGCGCTGTCAGACGAAGAGATCATTGGCGCGAGTCAGGCCGCAGCCCGTGCCGGCGCGGACTTCGTAAAGACATCAACGGGTTTCCACCCAGCTGGTGGAGCAAGCGTGCACGCGGTGCGGTTGATGGCAGAGACGGTTGGTGACGCTCTTGGCATCAAAGCCTCCGGAGGAATTCGGGACGCGGCAGCGGTGCAGGCGATGTGGGCAGCGGGCGCCACACGCTTTGGAGTGTCAGCGACCGCTGCGATCCTGGAGCACTGGGATGACGCTCCGGATGCCGCAGGTTCGAGTAGCGCCGCGAGCTACTAGGCCGACAGGAACCACTAGCCGACAGGAACCACTATGCGACTCGGAGTCATTGATGTCGGAAGCAATACGGTGCATTTGCTCATCGTTGATGCTCACCCAGGCGCAAGCCCGGTGCCGTACCATTCAGAACGGTCGGTGCTCCGGCTCATGCGCTACCTTGACCGCGATGGAGCGATCACGGAGGAGGGGCAGCTCCTCATTATTGAGGCGATCAAGCGCGCTGTTGACAAGGTCGCCGAAATCGGTGTCGACGACCTCATCGCGACCGCAACTTCGGCAATACGAGAAGCGTCAAACGGCGAAGCGGTGCTTGCGCGCGCTGAGCGCGAAGCAGGACTGAGACTCCAAGTGTTGACCGGCGAAGACGAGGCTCGTATTACGATGTTGGCCGTCCGTCGGTGGCTGGGTTGGTCAGCGGGTGAGATCCTGCTGTTCGATATCGGCGGTGGCTCCTTCGAAATCGCCCAAGGATCTGATGAGTACCCCGACGTGTCGCTTTCGCTCCCGCTCGGTGCTGGCCGCAGCACCATAAATTTTCTGCGAGAGGATCCGCCCCCACCAAAGGCGGTGTCGAAGCTACGTGCCCATGCGCGAGCGGTCTTCACCGAAGCGCGAGACACGCTTTTTGCTGATCGCCCAAAGCCAACGAGGGTGGTTGGCACGTCGAAGACGATTCGTTCCCTGGGGAGGCTGATCGGTGGACCACCCGACCCGAAGACTGGAGAACTTGCTCCGCTGCATTACGCGGGCCTGAAGGAGTGGGAACCGACCCTCCGCGAAATGCCGGGCACGGTACGAGAGTACTTGCCCGGGATCACCCCCGAACGGGGGTACCAGATCCTTGCAGGAGCGGTCGTGCTCCGAACGGCGATGAAGGTGTTTGGGGTGCATACGCTGACGGTGTCGCCGTGGGCTCTGCGCGAAGGCATCGTGCTGCGGTACATCGACCTGCTTGATGGTTCTGGCGCGACGCCTCCAACGGTATAACGGACACCAGCTCAGCCGCGGTTCAGGAACTGTTGTGAGATTGCAATCTGAATCCGAGGCCGAGGTCTTCGCCGACCCGATGCGCTGACGTAGATTTGTTGAGTAGCACTCCGCTCCCGACCGTCGGGGGTGAGTTCCAATAGGAGGAATGAGTTGAGCATCAATACCAAGAAGCTGATCGGCGTGACCGCCGCAGCTGGATTGATCTTCGGTCTCGCCGCGTGCGGCCAGGCGCCAGAAGACAGTGGCAGCGACGACAGCGCTGCCGCGGTGGCAAATTTCAAGCCCTGCATGGTTTCTGACGAGGGCGGCTTCGATGACAAGTCGTTCAACCAGCTCGGCTCAGAGGGCCTGCAGAAGGCCGCGGCAGAGTTGGGTGTTGACTACACCCAGACTGAGTCGAAGAGCGCCAGCGACTATGCGGGCAACCTCGACGGGCTCATCGCCGAGGGCTGCACCTTTATTGTTTCGGTCGGGTTCATGCTGAGCGCACCAACTGTTGAGGCAGCACTCGCAAACCCTGACGTGCAGTTCGCCATCATCGATGACTGGGCTGACAATGATTTCGACGGTGAGACTGATGCACCGAACGTCAAGCCACTGGTGTTTGATACCGCGCAGGCTGCATTCCTTGGCGGCTACGCGGCAGCGTCGTACAGCGAGGCAGGCAAGGTCGGTACCTTTGGCGGCGTGAACATTCCGCCGGTGAGTATCTTTATGGACGGCTTCGCTATGGGCGTCGATTACTACAACCAAGAGAATGGGACGAACGTCGAGGTCTTCGGCTGGGATGTCGCTTCGCAGGACGGACAGTTCACGAACGAGTTCGCGGCAAACGACGTGGCCAAGCAGATGGCACAGGGCCTCATCGACCAGGGCGTTGATGTGCTGCTCCCCGTCGGCGGTCCGATTTACCAGTCCGCTGCTGAAGCGATCCGCGATTCCGGCGGAAACGTCGCACTGATGGGCGTTGATGCTGACGTGTTCGTCACCGACCCGAACGTAGCGGACCTGCTCCTTCTTTCGGTGCTCAAGGGTATCGACGTTGCAGTGTATGACTCCGTGATGGAAGCAGCAGCCGGCGCCTTCGACACCGCACCGTTTGTGGGCACCCTCGAAAACGGTGGCGTAGGCATCTCGTCCTTCCACGATTTCGAGAGTCTCGTCGCTCCGGAACTGCTCGATCAGCTTGCCGAGATCGAGGCAGGAATCATCGACGGTTCGATCAACGCAGAGTCGGTGTCATCCCCCTAATTGCGGGTGAATGATACGACAGGGGTGGTCTGGATGAATCCGGCCCACCCCTGTCATATTTTTGCCGCGCAGCGTTTCGCAAAGAAACTCTGAGAAGGCGCGGGTGTCCCGTGCCAGTGAGGCTCCTGGCTGGTAGTCTCACGAAGTAACTCGACCCAAATCAATTGACGGTGAGGCAGGAATGACTCTCGAACTTCGCGGAATCACGAAACGATTCGGCACGTTCACCGCGAACGATTCGATAGACCTCACCGTGCGGCCGGGTGAGATTCACGCGCTCCTGGGAGAGAACGGCGCGGGCAAATCGACGCTCATGAACGTGCTCTACGGGCTTTATCAAGCAGACGAAGGCGAAATCGTCCTTGACGGGGTCGTGCAACACTTTCGGGGGCCGGGCGACGCGATGGCGGCTGGAATCGGTATGGTGCATCAGCACTTTATGCTGGTGCCGGTCTTTACCGTGGCAGAGAACGTCATTCTGGGACATGAGGACACCGGCTTCGCAGGGTCGCTTGACTTGCAGGCGGCAAGAGCGCACGTGCGGGAGGTTGCTGAACGATTCGGGTTCGAGGTGAACCCCGACGCTGTGGTCGAGAATTTGCCCGTTGGGGTGCAACAACGCGTCGAAATTATCAAAGCGCTTTCCCGAGACGCGAAAGTGCTGGTGTTTGACGAACCGACCGCGGTGCTCACCCCGCAAGAAACCGATGAGCTCATGGCCATCATGCGTCAACTGCGTGATGAGGGAACCGCGATTGTGTTCATTACCCACAAGCTGCGTGAGGTTCGAGAGGTTGCTGATCGCATCACCGTAATTCGGCGCGGCAAGGTGGTTGCAGAAGCTGAGCCGAGCGCAGACAATGCCGAACTCGCGTCGCTGATGGTAGGTCGTGACGTGGAACTCACCGTTGAGAAGCACCCTCCGACCCTGGGCGAGGGAGGGCTTTCAGTGCGAGACCTCACCGTCATTGACCACAGCGGGTACGTCGTAGTCGATCACGTGAGCTTTGACGTCAGGCCAGGCGAGGTGCTGGCAATTGCGGGTGTGCAAGGCAACGGGCAGACAGAGTTAACCGAAGCGCTGATGGGTCTGCATGCCGTTGAGGAGGGCGCCGTGTCGCTCGACGGTGCGACGCTGCTCGGGAAATCAGTGAAACATATCATCGACAGCGGTGTCGGCTTTGTACCAGAGGATCGCAGCGTCGACGGATTGATCGGCGCATTCACGGTCGCTGAGAACCTCATGCTCAATCGCTCAACCGACGCACAATTTGTGCGGCTTGGCACCGTGAAATCTCATACGATTACCGATTTTGCCGATCAGAAGATCGAAGAGTTCGACATTCGTACGCAGGGTGCGTCGTCACTTGCGTCGAGCCTGTCTGGGGGGAACCAGCAGAAGGTCGTGATTGCCCGAGAACTGAGCCGCGACCTTCGCCTGCTCATTGTGTCGCAACCCACCCGTGGTGTGGACGTTGGGTCAATCGAGTTTATTCACAAGCGAATCATCGAGGCGCGGGATGCTGGGGTGCCAGTGGTGCTGGTATCGACCGAACTTGATGAAGTGTCGGCCCTCGCAGATCGAATTGCAGTGATGTACCGAGGAACAATCATTGGGATTGTGGCAGGCGATGCGTCGCGCGAGACGCTCGGCCTCATGATGGCGGGAGAAACCCCAGAAGGAGTGCAGGCATGAGCGGTCAGGCAGGCACGCCGGCGGCTGAGGTCTCGCAGGTGCCACGGCAGAACAAGATTCTTCAAGAGATCATCCAGGCACCGCTCCTCACGGCTGTGCTGGCGATTGTCCTTTCCATGATTATCGGTGGGATCCTGATCGCCGCAACCGACCAACACGTGCAAGAGGCTGCGGGCTACTTCTTCTCCCGCCCGGGCGATACGTTTGCCGCCATCTGGCAGGCAGTGGCGGGAGGGTATTCGGCGCTTTTCCGCGGCGCAATCTATAACTATCAGGCACCGAATGTTCTGCGAGCAATGAAGCCACTCAGCGACACCCTGAACTACGCCACACCTCTCATCGCAGCTGGTCTCGGTGTGGGGCTCGCATTCCGCGTCGGACTGTTTAATATCGGTGGCCGAGGACAAATGCTGATGGGAGCCGCGGCGGCGGCGGCAGTCGCATTCACGGTGCAGGCTCCGCTGTTGATTCATCTCCCACTTACCATCCTCGCCGGAGTTATCGGTGGGTCGATCTGGGGCGGGATCGTCGGCATATTGAAAGCGAGAACGGGCGCGCACGAGGTGATCTTGACGATCATGCTCAATTTTATTGCCTTCTACTTTGTGTCGTGGTTACTCCGAACCCCAGGTCTGTTACAACGTCCCGGCGGCAACCAACCGATTTCGCCCCCAACTCCCGAGACTGCGCAGTTCCCCTTACTGTTTGGTCCACCGCTCACAACCAACTGGGGATTTGTGCTTGCGATCGCCGCAACCGTCTTTGTGTGGTGGCTCATGGAGCGCTCAGCACTCGGGTTCCGCATGCGGGCGGTCGGCGAGAACCCGCACGCCGCGCGTACCGCGGGCATCAAAGTCGAGCGCATCATTTTCTACGCGATGGCCTTTGCCGGTGGTCTCGCAGGCCTCGCCGGGGTGAACCAGATGGCGGGAACGATCACGAGTGGCTTTGGCTCTCACATTGATGCCGGTATCGGGTTTGACGCGATCACCGTCGCTCTTCTCGGCCGGAGTCGTGCCCCAGGCATTTTTGTTGCGGGTATTCTGTTTGGCGCGCTCAAGGCGGGGAGCTTTACGATGCAGATCTCGGAGGGCATCCCGGTCGACATTGTGCTGGTGGTACAGTCGCTCATCGTCCTCTTCATCGCAGCACCGCCCCTCGTTCGTTCGATCTTCTTCCTGAATCGTTTCGATCGCGCGCGAACACTCCAGGTGAAGGGGGGTGTCGCATGAGCCTCCACACCGACAAGGTGCAGAAGCGCAGCTTCAAAGCTCCCATCGCATTTGCCGCAGTCACCGTACTGATGCTCATCATGGCGATCCCGTTCGCCCGAGAAGGTATCAGCACATTCCGCCTGGCTGACCGCACATCCTCCTTCGAACTGCCCGATATTGAGGTTCCAACGGGGAGCACTGTTCTCGTGACCGCGATCCTGATGGTGGTGCTCACAGCACTTTCCTTCTGGTACGCGCGCCGCTACCAGCCGACCCCGCTGTGGGTGACGATCCTCTTCGCAGTGCTCGGGATCTTTGCCTTTCTGACTTGGTCCGCCGCAGACGGGCTCGTCCCGGTCACCGGTCTGTTGTTCGGTGCACTCTCACTATCAGTCCCGCTCATTTTTGGCGCGCTCGGTGGGGTCATCGGTGAGCGGGCAGGCGTCGTGAACGTCGCAATTGAGGCACAGTTCTTGTTTGCCGCATTCAGCAGCGCCATGATCGGCACGATCACCGGCAGCTATGTCTTCGGGCTCGTGGGGGCAATGGTCGCAGGCGCACTCGTTGCCGCCGTACTTGCGGTGTTCTCAATCAAGTATGTGGTTGAGCAAGTCATCGTCGGTGTGGTGCTCAATGTGCTGGTCACAGGCCTGACGAGCTTTCTCCACGGCGCCATCATGGCGCCACACGCGGCGACCTTGAATTCCCCGCCAAGATTCCCACGGTGGGCAATCCCGGGGCTCAGCGAGATCCCGGTGATTGGGCCAGTGTTCTTTAACCAGACTCTCATCGTCTACCTCGCCTACATTATTGTCCCGCTCGTTGCCTGGGGGCTGTATCGCACCCGCTGGGGCCTTCGTCTGCGAGCGGTTGGCGAGCACCCGAAGGCTGCAGACACGGTCGGTATTCGGGTCAATCCGACGAGATTCTGGAATGTGCTGCTCGCAGGCGGCATCGCAGGCATAGGGGGAGCATATTTCACGCTCGGAGCAGTTGGCTCCTTCGATAAGGAAATGGCGGGCGGCCTCGGATTTATTGCGCTCGCCGCAGTGATCTTCGGTGGCTGGGATCCCGTACGCGCAACGCTCGCGGCACTGCTCTTCGGTTTTGCAACGAATCTGCAAACCCTTCTCAAGAACCTCGGGTCGCCGATTCCGGGTGAGTTTATGTCGATGCTGCCTTATGTGGTGACCGTGCTGGCCGTCGTCGGCTTCGCGGGTAAAGTCAGGGCTCCAGCCGCCAGCGGCAAGCCTTATGTGAAGAATTAGGTGACGCGTTTGACTATTGATTGGGATCAGCTCCGCGAAGAGGCGATAGCGGCAATGCGCAACGCCTACGTTCCCTATTCGAACTATCCTGTAGGGGCAGCAGCGCTCACTGAGGATGGACGACTTGTGGTTGGCTGCAACGTTGAGAACGCCTCGTATGGGCTTACTCTGTGCGCTGAGTGTGCGCTCGTCGGTCAGCTCCACCTCACCGGGGGCGGAAGGCTCATCGCGTTCGTGTGCGTTAACGGTGAGGGCGAGATCATTATGCCGTGCGGGAGATGCCGCCAGCTGCTGTATGAGCATTCGGCTCAGAATATGGTGCTACACACGGTGTCAGGGCTGCGCACGATTGACGAGGTGCTCCCAGACGCATTTGGGCCTCGCGATCTTGAAACGAGCGCAAGAAGAGAGGAGTCGCCGTGAGCGTAGAACCATTTGACGCGGTCGATGTCATTCGTGCGAAGCGTGACGGCGGGACCGTCGCCGAGCCGGCCCTGCGGTGGATGGTTGATGCGTACACTCGCGGGTACGTCAGCGACGCGCAAATGGCGTCGTTCGCTATGGCCGTCTTTCAGCAGGGAATGGCTCGGGATGAGATCCGCGTGCTCACCGACGCCATGATTGCGTCAGGGGAGCGAATGTCCTTCGCATCGCTCGGCAAAGCGACGGTTGACAAACACTCGACCGGCGGGGTCGGTGACAAAATCACCCTGCCACTCGCGCCACTGGTCGCAGTATTTGGTGTCGCTGTGCCGCAACTGTCAGGGCGCGGGCTGGGACACACCGGTGGCACCCTCGACAAGCTTGAGTCGATTCCGGGGTGGCGGGCGGAACTGTCGAACGAAGAGATCATCGACCAGCTTGCTAGCGATGTCGGTGCGGTCATCTGTGCTGCTGGGGCAGGCCTGGCACCGGCGGACAAGAAGCTCTATGCGTTGCGCGACGTGACAGCGACAGTCGACTGCATCCCGCTCATCGCCTCAAGCATTATGTCGAAAAAAATTGCGGAAGGCACCGATGCGCTCGTGCTTGACGTGAAGTATGGTTCTGGGGCATTCATGCGTGATGTCGACCAAGCTCGAGAGCTTGCTCAAACGATGGTCCAGCTTGGGGCCGACTCCGGAGTTGCCACCACCGCCTTGCTCACGGACATGAATGTGCCGCTGGGGCGCGCCATCGGGAATGCAAATGAGGTGCGTGAATCTGTCGAGATTCTCGCGGGCGGCGGACCGGCTGACGTGCGCGAACTGACCGTTGCCCTAGCGCGGGAAATGCTGAAGCTCGCTGGTCAACCGGATGCTGACGTGGAAGCAGCGCTCGATGACGGGCGCGCAATGGATTCCTGGCGACGCTTGATCCGCGCGCAGGGCGGTGACCCTGATGCTCCGCTGCCGGAGGCACCTGAGACGCTCACCATCACCGCACCACGGGCCGGTACCGTGGCTCGACTGGACGCGTTTCCCTTTGGAGTCGCGGCGTGGCGCCTCGGCGCGGGGCGCGCCCGAGCCGAAGATCAGGTGGTGCACTCGGCTGGAATCGAGCTCCACGTACATCCGGGCGAGCATGTGCACGAGGGGCAGCCACTCTTTACGCTCGCAGCCGAGGATGCCGCTCGGTTCACCCGTGCGATGGAGGCGCTCGAAGAAGCGTGGGAAATCGATGACTCTGAGCCGTGGTCGCGCGGGCCACTGGTGCTCGAACGCATTACCGCTGATTCCTGACCGCGCGCGCCATGGCAACCGGCGCACGGCGCGCGCAGAAACGAATGGTCGGCAGGTGAACTACTCGGACGAGTCGGTATCCTTCGGTGCATGTGCACTGAGGAACTCATACATTTCAATATCATCAACGCCAGGAAACGTGCCGGTCGGAAGCGGTGACAGCACGTGGGCGTGCATTCGGGCACTCGGCCAGGCTCGTCCCTGCCAGCGTGCGAGCTGATCGTCACTCGGCGTGCGACAGCAGGAGGGGTCTGGGCAGGTCGAGCTGGTGCGAAACTGGGTATCGCGACCGCGGAACCACTTTGAATCGTCGAATCGCACCCCACAGGTGATGGAGAACGCGCCCTGTGTCAGCTCGCCGATTTGCGCGCTGGACCAGAAGGTTCCTTCTGGCGTGTCGGTGTACTGGTAGAACTCGCTCGTTCGATTTTTCCGGTCGAAGGCGGTGCGCCCCGTCCACATTCGGCAGGCGATTTGTCCCTCAATTGCGCCGGAGGCATCGGTCGGAAGAGGAAGACCATCGTTCTCATATCCGCGAGCGACTCCGCCACCCGCGTCAAGCCGGTAGTGATGCACTTCGAGGCCTAGGTGCGCGGTAGCGAGGTTCGTGAATCGATGCGCCGCGGCCTCATGGGTGACTCCGAATGCGTCTCGCAGATCCTCGATCGCGAGATTTCGCTCCCGTTTTGCCTGCTGGAGGAACTCCACGGTGCGCGTTTCTGGCATCAGGCAGGCAGACGCAAAGTAATTGATCTGGAGGCGCTGTTCAAGGAACTCCGCGTAGCTTGAGGGTTCCTCATGTCCGAGTACCCGATGAGCCATCGCTTGCAGTGCGAGGGATCTGAGGCCATGGCCGCCCGGAATGGACGCGGGAGGCAAATAGATCCGACCGTTCTCAAGGTCGGTAATGCTTCTCGTATTTGAAGGGAGATCATCCACGAAGATGAGGGTGAACCCGAGTTTTTCTGCAAGGACCGCCACCGTTCGATGGGTGACGGCGCTGGTCGTGGTGTGGCCCACGCTGAGCATGAGTTCCTCTGCGACCCGCTCAAGCTCGGGGAGGTAATTTCCGGCGGCACGCATCTTCAATCGGATTTCCGTGTTCGCGCGTCTCGCCTCCTCGGGGGTTGCAGCGGCAGCGCGAGTGCGGCTCGCAAGTTCTCGGTGTAGGCCGACCAGTGACTTGAGCGCTTCGTCGCTCAGACTGCGTGGCGTGCGGACTCGAGGCAGGTTGAGTTGCTGGTAAAGCAGGGAACGCTGCGCACGCTCTAACTCCAGCTCTAGGGCGCTCCGTTCATCGGGGGCTTCGTGTCGCAGGAGTTCCGCTGGGTCGATATTGAGTTCTTGAGCGATGGATTGGAGAAGCGAGAACCGAAGTTCCCGCTTTCCGTTTTCGATGAGCGAAAGTTGGCTCCCCACCACCCCAACGCGTTCACCAAGCGCATCGAGGGTGAGACCGGCTGCAGTACGAAAATGCCGAAGGCGCTTGCCGAGCACCATGCGGTGCATTTCTTGTTCCGCAGTCGCGTTCAGGGAATCCGGTGCCATATTTTTACTATATGTCAAGATTCGTTGTTCTTTACAGCCTGATTTGGCATGCTGGTCATTGAACGTTCACCCAGAATGGTCATATCGTCATTTTTTAGCAAGGAGACGCGACGGCATGGGCAGTGCATCGACGCTTGAGAGTTCACAGCAGTTCAGCGAAAGAGTTCGCGAGTTCGCGACGACCTCGAATCCCGAGGTGCTGCAGTGGGTGACCGAAGTAGCCGAACTCACCACTCCAGATGACATCGTGTGGTGTGACGGTTCGCAGGACGAATGGAACCGGATCACGGCCGAAATGGTGGAAGCCGGTTCGCTCATTCCTCTGAACAAGGACTTGCGTCCGGGGAGTTACCTCGCTCGTTCCCATCCTGGTGATGTCGCTCGTGTTGAGGATCGCACCTTTATCTGCAGCGAGCACGAAATTGATGCGGGTCCGACCAATAATTGGCGAGCTCCAGCTGACATGAAGGCAGAGCTTAGGCCGCTCTTCGAAGGAAGTATGCGCGGCCGCACGATGTATGTTGTGCCATTCTCGATGGGGCCGGTCGGCGGCGCCATCACGCAGCTCGGTATTCAGCTCACCGACTCGCCATACGCCGTGCTGAACATGCGGATCATGACCCGCATGGGGCAGGCAGCGCTCGACGGTATCACTCCCGGGAGCGAATGGGTGCGCACCGTGCATTCGGTGGGCGCACCACTTGCAGAGGGTGAGGAAGACGTCGCGTGGCCCTGTAACGATACGAAGTACATTACTCATTTCCCAGACACCCTTGAGGTGTGGTCATACGGGTCGGGCTACGGCGGCAACGCACTGCTCTCGAAAAAGTGCTTCGCACTGCGAATTGCCAGTGTGATGGGACGTAATGAGGGTTGGCTCGCGGAACATATGCTGCTGCTGAAGCTGACCAACGAGGAATCGGGCAAGGCCTACCATGTGTCGGCGGCCTTCCCCTCCGCGTGTGGCAAGACAAATCTTGCAATGCTGCAGCCGACGATTCCTGGGTGGAAAGTCGAAACCATTGGTGATGACATTGCCTGGCTTCGCCCCGGCAAGGACGGTCGACTTTACGCGATCAACCCCGAGGCGGGCTTCTTCGGCGTTGCACCGGGCACCGGCGAGTCGACGAACCCGGTAGCGATGGAGACGCTGTGGGGCAACACCATTTTCACGAATGTGGCGCTGACCGATGACGGCGACGTGTGGTGGGAAGGAAAAACGGACGACATCCCTGACCACCTCATCGACTGGCAAGGCAACGAGTGGACCCCAGAGTCCGGTCGACCCGCAGCGCATCCAAATTCTCGCTTTACCGTACCCATTCAGCAGACTCCAACGCTCGCCGATGACTGGTTTGAACAGGACGGTGTGCCCATCGACGCTATCTTGTTCGGAGGCCGTCGAGCTACGAACGTTCCCCTGGTCGCACAGTCACGAGATTGGCAGCACGGCGTCTTTGTCGGAGCAACGATCTCATCAGAAAAGACTGCGGCGCAGGAAGGCACCGTCGGTGAGCTCCGCCGCGATCCGTTTGCCATGTTGCCCTTCTGCGGCTACAACATGGGCGACTACTGGGCACACTGGCTCGAAATGGGCAAGCAGCTCGGTGAGAAGGCGCCAAAGATTTTCCAGGTGAACGGGTTCCGGAAGGGGACCGACGGCCGCTACCTTTGGCCAGGGTTCGGCGACAACTCTCGCGTCATTGATTGGGTGTTGCGTCGTGTCGACGGAACAGTAGAGGGTCGCGAGACCCCGATCGGTACGGTTCCCGCAGAGGGCGAGCTGAACCTCAACGGCATCGAAGAGGTAGAGGCAGATCTGCCAGAAATTTTTGCGATCGATCCACAGTCTTGGCTCGAAGAGTGCGATCTGACCGAGGAGTTCTTCGCTCAGTTCGGTGATCGTTTGCCAGCCGAGCTCACCACTGAGCTTCGCGAATTGCGCGCACGCCTCAGCGCGTAGCTCGCTACCGAGACCGTGAGCCCTGCAGTTCTGCCCAACTGCGGGGCTCACTCATTCGTCGGTATGCTGGACTCCTGCAGTTCAGCGCTGACAGCCCCCCATAGCCCAACCGGCAGAGGCAGTCGACTTAAAATCGATCCAGTCTGGGTTCGAATCCCAGTGGGGGGACATGCTCTTCGCAAAAATCGTGCTCATCGGCGTGATCGTGACGGTCATCGTGCTCGGGCTCGTGATGCGTGTGCGGCGAATGCGCCGCAGGCGCTAAGAGCGGTCTAGAATCGCGACTATGGCGATTCATCTTGCCTCTGCCGATGTGCGCACTGCCGCGGAGACCAGACCGTGGCATCGACCCGAGAAGTACTGGGGCGCCATCAACGATGCCACCAGCTCATTCAGCGCACCAGTGGTGGCACTCGGTGTTGAGGCCCTGGCACACAACGCGTATGACCTGCTTCGGCGCGCGAATGGCACACCCATTCGGGTGGCCTCGAAGTCAATTCGCGTGCGCGAGGTCTTGGATGCGGTGCTCGCTCTCCCCGGGTATCGCGGTGTGCTCGCGTACACGCTCGACGAAGCATGTTGGCTGAGCGAATCGATCGAAGATGTGTTGGTTGCTTACCCGAGCACGAACCGAGCAGCGATCGCAGCACTCTGCGGTGATGATCGTGCGGCTCAACGCGTCACGATCATGATTGACAGTGTTGAACAGCTTGATCTGGTTGATCATGTCTGTCCGCCATCCCAGCGGCCCTCGATTCGTGTGTGTCTTGATTTCGATGCGTCTTGGCGCTCCCGCCTCCTTGGAGACATCGGTGCGCTACGTTCACCGGTGCACGAGCCTGCGGCCCTTCGTCGGCTTGCCGAGCGGGTATTGCAGCGTAGAGGGTTCCAGCTTGTTGGCGTGATGTCGTACGAATCTCAGATTGCCGGTGTCGGCGACCAGCCCATCGGGAAGCCAGCCACTGGAGCGATCATGCGTCGGGTGCAACGGGTGAGTGCTCGTGAACTCGCAGAACGGCGAGCAGACGCAATCGCGCGGGTACGATCCATCGTGAATCTTGAGTTTGTGAATGGCGGCGGCACCGGGTCAATTGAACGGACCGTGGCTGAAGAAGCGGTGACCGAAATTGCGGCCGGAAGCGGTCTTTTTGGGCCGCACCTGTTTGATAATTACCGCGCATTCACTCCCGCCCCGGCCGTCGCATTCGCGCTCGACGTGGTGCGACGACCGAACGTCGACACGGTGACCGCACTGGGTGGTGGGTGGATTGCTTCAGGGCCGGCAGGAACTGATCGATTGCCGCAACCGGTGTGGCCAGCTGGACTTCGCTACTCCGGGCGGGAAGGCGCAGGTGAGGTGCAGACACCGCTGATCGGAAGTGCTGCACAGACGCTCAAAATCGGCGATCGGGTGTGGATGCGCCACACGAAGTCCGGCGAGCCGATGGAACGAACCACGCAGGTGATCCCGGTTCGCACGGTGACGGCCGACGATCTCGGACACCGTATTGCCCCAGTGGCCGGCGACGCGATGCTGACCTATCGGGGAGAAGGGAAGTGCTTCGTATGAGCAAACCGTGGCGTAACTGGGCTCACACCGCCGCGTCGCAACCGGTTTTAGCGATTGCGCCACGCAGCGTTGCCCAGGCCGTGCGGGTCATTGAGCGAGCGCGTGAAACAGGTAACACGGTGAAACCGATCGGCGCGTCACACAGTTTCACCGCAATTGGAGCGACCGACGGCGTGCGGCTGCACATGGATCGGCTGCGTGGACTCGTTGATGTTGACCTGGAACGACGTCAAGTCACACTGTGGGCGGGTACGCACCTCTGGGAGCTCCCCGACATCTTGCATCCGCTGGGCCTTGCGCTGGAGAACATGGGCGATATCGACCGACAAACCATTTCGGGTGCGACCTCCACAGGCACTCATGGCACCGGTCTTCGATTTGGAGGCTTAGCGACAAGAGTGGTGGGAGCCACCTTGCTCACTGGCACCGGCGAGGTGCTCACCGTGAATGTGACAGAAAACGCAGACCTACTGCCGGCGGTGCAGCTCGGGCTTGGTGCGCTGGGTGTCTTGCTCACCGTTACCATCCAGTGCGTTCCGCGGTTTGCGTTGCATGCCGTTGAAGCGCCGGTTCCGCTTGCTGAAGTCCTCGACACGTATGTCGAGCGGAATGAGCAACACGACCACTTCGAGTTTTACTGGTTCCCTCACACCGAGAGCACCCGTACAAAAACGAACACGCGGTTCCCGATAGATTACCCGACGAAGCCACTGAGCACCGCCGCTCGGTTGCTCGACGAAGAGGTTATGAATAACGCGATGCTCGGGGCGGTGGTGGGTTTTCAACGGTTCTTTCCGTCGTTCACTCCTCCCATCAACCGCGCCATAGAAGCGGTGTCGAGCAGGCGGGACTACAGCGATGAATCACATCGGGTATTTGTGACACGGCGCCGCGTCCGATTCCGCGAGATGGAATATTCCCTTCCCCTCGAATCGATCCCTGAGGTGATGCGAGACCTCCAGCGCCTCATCGAACGAAAGCAGTTTCGGGTGTCGTTCCCGGTTGAGGTGCGCACAGCGAAGGCAGACGATGTGTGGCTTTCCACCGCGAGCGGGCGCCAGAGCGGGTACATCGCCGTCCACCGGTACTGGCGCGACCGCGACCACGAGTATTTTCGGGAAGCTGAGGCACTGTTCCGCGCATACGAGGGGCGGCCGCACTGGGGGAAGATGCACACGATGGACGCTGAAGCGCTTCGCAAGAGGTATCCCCAGTTTGACGCGTTTGTTGCGGTGCGTGATCGTCTCGACCCTGATCGGGTGTTCACGAATGACTATCTGAAACGGGTGCTGGGCGAGTAATCGTCGCTCGGTTCCCAGCGATCTCGTAAGCACGAACGATAGTATTTGGCCATGCTTACCGCCCTAATCATTGTTGGCATCGTCGCCCTGCTTGGTATTTACGTCTGGGTTACGTACAACTCGTTGGTGACCCTGCGAGTACGCGTAGATGAAGCCTGGAGCGACATCACGGTGCAGCTGAAACGACGAGCAGATCTGTTGCCGAACATCGTGGAAGCGGTGAAGGGGTACGCAGAGCACGAAAAGGGCGTATTTGAAGCCGTCACTCAGGCACGTGCGGAAACGATTTCGGCCCAGTCACCTGCAGAAGCAGCGGTAGCCGAGAACCACATGCAACAGGCGCTGAAGAGTATTTTTGCGGTAGCCGAGGCCTATCCACAGCTACAAGCCAGCCAGAATTTCTTGCAGCTTCAAGGGGAGCTGGTCGACTCAGAGAACAAGATTCAGGCGGCTCGCCGGTTTTACAACGGTGGCGTGCGCGAGTACAACACCAAGCTCCAGATTTTCCCGAATAATCTGTTCGCGAGAATGTTCGGTTTCGTCGCACGTGAGTTTTTCGAGGTTGATGACGTCGCGGCCATTTCAGAACCGCCGCGCATTCAGTTTTAAGCAGGAGGTAGCGTGTACCGCGCGATACGGCGCAATAAGGTCAACAGCGTTCTCATCATTCTGCTTTTTCTCGGGATTATTGCCGCACTTGGCTGGCTTGCGGCGGCAATCTACGGCTCACCGATGATCGTCATCTGGGTGGTGCTGTTTGCCGGTGGGTATGCCCTGTTTCAATACTTTCAGGCTGGCAAGCAAGCGATCTCGATGAGCGGAGCCCAGCGCATTACCGAGGCTGAGAATCCGCGGCTGTACCGCATCGTCGAGAACTTGGCGATCACTACAGGCACGCCGATGCCCGAGGTATATATCGTGCAGGATCCCGCTCCGAACGCCTTCGCCACCGGTCGTGACCCGGAACACGCCATGGTTGCGGCAACGACGGGGCTGCTTGACATGATGACTGACGCTGAACTTGAGGGCGTGATGGCCCACGAGCTGGGTCATGTTCGAAATTACGATATTCGGGTTTCGATGATTGTGTACGGGCTCGTGGTAGCGGTCGGCATGATCGCCGATATGCTGCTCCGGTTCGCGTTCTTCGGCCGCAACAATAGCAATCCTGTGGTGCTGATCTTTGGCCTCATCGCCATGTTGGTAGCGCCTCTTGTTGCATCGCTCGTGCAACTCGCCGTCTCTCGTCAGCGCGAGTATCTCGCTGACGCCACGGGAGCTCTGACCACACGTCACCCAGAGGCGCTCGCAAGTGCGCTGCATAAGTTGCACGAGTATGGTCGCCCGCTGCAGCGTCAGCACAGCAGTATGGCGCATCTGTGGATCGCAGATCCGCTGAAACCGGGCCTGGTGCAGCGTCTGTTTGCCACGCACCCGCCGATCCCGGACCGAATTCGTCGCCTGCTGAAGATGGGCGGCTCGTTCTAACGTGGCATCAATGTTTCGGTCACTCCGGATGCGGAACTACCGCATCTGGTTCTTTGGGGCACTCATCTCGAACGTCGGTGCCTGGATGCAGGCCACCGCGCAGAGCTGGGTCGTGCTCACCGAGCTCACTGATAACGACGCGATCGCGGTTGGTATTACGATGGCGCTGCAGTTTGGTCCACAGTTGCTTCTCGTGCCACTGAGTGGCACCGTCGCGGATCGCTTTGATCGGAGACGCGTGCTGATGGTGACCCAGTCGCTGCTGATGGTTCTTGCGCTCGCCCTTGGCGTGTTGCTGGTGTCGGGGAATGCACAGCTCTGGCAACTGTATGGATTTGCACTCGCGCTCGGTGTCGTCAACGCGTTTGATACGCCCGCTCGTCAGGCGTTCGTCTCTGACCTCGTCGGCGCTGAGAACCTCTCAAATGCGGTTGCTCTCAATTCGGCATCGTTCAACTCTGCGCGACTCATCGGTCCCGCGGTTGCCGGCGTACTGATCGCGATCGTTGGTTCTGGCTGGGTGTTTCTCTTCAACGCTGCGTCATTCGTGGCAATGCTGATTGCTTTGGCGCTCATCCGCACCTCACCGGTGAACGTAAGGGCAACCGCCGGAGTGGAGGGGCGAAGCGCTCAGCTGCTGGCTGGATTCCGATACGTGGTGAAGCGTCGTGACCTGCTGATCATTTTCATTATGGTGTTCGTGATCGGCGCGTTCGGTATGAACTTCCCTGTGTATTCGTCGACCATGGCGGTGGAATTTGGGCGTGGGGCAGGGGAGTACGGCCTTCTCTCCTCGGTGCTCGCGGTGGGATCACTCGCCGGGGCGTTGCTCGTCGCGAAGCGTCCCGCAGCAAGATTCCGTGCGGTGGTGATTGCCGCCGCTGGTTTTGGCGTGGCGAGTCTGCTTGCCGCTGTGATGCCAACGTTTTGGACCTTTGCGGCGGTCCTCGTCCTCATCGGGTTTAGCACCGCGACGTTGCTCTCGACAGCGAATGGTTTTGTGCAGACGACCACTGACCCGAATGTGAGAGGCAGAGTGTTGTCGCTCTATTTCGCGGTGCTGATGGGGGGAACCCCGGTGGGTGCACCGGTGGTGGGGGCTGTGGCCGACGTGTTCGGCCCTCGATGGAGTCTCGGCGTCGCAGCGGCGGCAGGACTGATCGCGTTCAGCATCGGCATGGGGTGGCTCATCGTCGGGAGACGACTTCGCTTGCACGTGGGGCATGGCGGCAAGCTGTACGTGACCCACGCAGGAAGGCCGGGTCGCGATGACGATCCCGCCACGCAGAGTGAGACGCTCACGGCTCCGCTGAGTGTGCTCAAGCGAGCCCCGGTGATCTTGGCAGAGCCGAGTTCTGCGCCGCAGAGTGGGCCTCTCAGCGAGGGGCTGACCGGGCCAATTACCATCATTGATGCCGACGACGATCTCGCGGACGACGACGGCAGGACCGGCGGTCCTGATGATCGCCCTCGTGATCATCGATAGCGCAGCAAGAATCTCGCAACACGGCTAGGCTAGAGCAGTACGCATGAGCGGTGTGAACCGCGATGATTTCTACCACCGGAGCCGATACATCGTGAGTGATTTTCTCTCTGCCCACACCCGCACTGAAACCGATTCTCTCGGGAGTGTGGAGATTCCTGCAGCCGCGTATTGGGGAGTGCATACCGCTCGCGCGCAGGAGAACTTTCCGATCGCGCGCAGACCTATTTCTGTGTACCCAGATTTCATTCGGGCGTTTGCCTGTGTGAAGCAAGCTGCGGCTCGCGCAAATCTTGAGATTGGGGCTCTCGACGAGCAACGCGCACGGCTCATCGATCGCGCGTGCGAAGAGGTGAAGTCGGGCATGTTGCTCGATCAGTTCGTCGTTGGCGTGGTTCAGGGCGGCGCAGGGACCTCCACCAACATGAACGTCAATGAGGTCATTACGAACCGCGCGCTTGAACTTGCAGGGCGCGAAAAGGGTGACTACGACTTCATTAACCCCAACGACCATACCAACCACAGCCAGTCGACAAACGATACCTACCCGACGGCGATCAAGGTGGCACTCGCTTTCTCATTGACAAGCCTGCTTGATGAACTCGCGCTGCTTGCTGATGCATTTGAGCGCAAGGGGCAGGAGTTTTCACACATCATTAAGGTTGGTCGCACGCAGCTTCAAGATGCTGTGCCGATGACCCTCGGCCAGGAGTTCAATGCCTTCGCCGTCACCCTTCGAGAAGATATCGACCGCTTGCAGGAGGCGGTGAGCCTGCTCGCCGAGGTGAATATGGGTGCAACTGCCATTGGCACCGGTATTAATGCACCGAAGGGCTACCGCGAGGCTGTTGTTCGTCATCTCCGCGACATCACCGGTCTTGACCTCGTGAGCGCTGGTGACCTCATCGAATCAACCAGTGACACCGGAGTGTTTATTACATTCTCGGGTGCACTCAAGCGCAGCGCATTGAAACTGTCGAAGATTTCAAATGACCTCCGCCTGCTCTCTTCAGGGCCACAGGCCGGGCTCGGAGAGATCAACCTGCCTCCTCGTCAGGCCGGTTCATCGATTATGCCAGGCAAGGTGAACCCGGTGATTCCGGAGGCAGTGTCGCAGGTTGCCTACGCGGTAGCGGGGTCCGATGTGACGGTATCGATGGCGGTCGAGGCAGGGCAGTTGCAACTCAACGCCTTTGAGCCGATTATCGCGCACTCACTGTTCCAGTCAATCACCTGGCTTGAACGGGCGTGCACCACGCTCCGTGAAAACTGTGTTGACGGAATTACGGCAAACGAGGAACGGCTCGACGACATGGTGTCCCGCTCGGTGACGGTCATCACCGCGCTGGCCCCCGTGATCGGGTATGCCGCTGCTTCAACCCTTGCGAAGGAAGCTCTTGCGAGCAACGCTCGCGTCTCAGACTTGGTTATCGCCCACGGGTTGCTCGATGAGGCGCAATTGGCTGACATCTTGCAGCCCGCGAAGCTCGCCGGTTTGGAACCAGACCCGCAGACCGGCTCGATTGACGTCATTAATCGCGACGACTAGTTCATCGCGATGCCCGCTGTGAGACGCCACGACAGACTGCGGTAGTTCGTGAGAGCGGGCGAATGAGAACGGGTGTGGTCTGGAAGTATCAGGGATATTCCAGGCCACACCCTTTTCATGCGCCTCGCCATGTTCGGTGTGCACAGGAGGCTTTTCACCTCATTGAGCCAGCCATCTGAGTGAATTCACTCGTGATCTGTGGCCATCTTACTGACTCTCACCGGCGAGTTGGGGTGACGGTTAGAGGCGTTCAGGGACGCAGCGATTGGTGATCGAGCCAATACCTTCGATGGTGACGGTGACTTCACTGCCGGGAACGAGGTAGAGGGGCGGCTTGCGCGAGCGACCGGCGCCGCCCGGTGAACCGGTGGAAATCAGCGTTCCGGGGAGCAAGGTGGTGGCCTGGGATATTGATGAGATGAGTTGAGCCACCGTGCGAATCATGAACTTGGTGGTGGAGTCTTGCACCCGGAGTCCGTCTACATCGGTGGTCAGTGCAAGCGCTTGTGGGTCGGGGATCTCATCAGCGGTGACCACGACCGGTCCGACCGGCGTGAACCCGTCAAATGACTTGCAGCGTGACCACTGGGGTTCTGAAAACTGAATGTTGCGGGCGGTGATATCGTTCACCACCGTGTAACCGAAAACGTGAGAGAGTGCCTGTTCTGGAGTGACATTTCTGGCGGGTGTACCAATGATGACGCCGAGTTCACCCTCGTAGTCGATTTCCTGGCTGAGACGTTCGGGCAGCGGCACCTCTGCGCCGTGGCCCGTGAGTGAGTTGGGAAAGAGGGAAAACAGGACGGGCCCGGAGTCATTGTCGAGCGCAAGCTCGCTGGCGTGCTCGTCATAATTCAGCCCGATAGCAAGCACAATAGGTGGGTGGACCACGGCAGGTCCATACGTGACCTCGCTCAGCGGAACCCCTGCGTCATCAGGGGCAGCAGCTGCGGCCGTACGAACCGCTTCGAGCGACGCCGGCCCAGCTTCGATGAGATGCTGGAGGGTCTCAAATGGTTGATTCAGACGAGAGAGCGGAATCGCTCGTTCGTGTTGAATGATGACGAGTTCTGACTGCGAACTCCCTGCCCGGGTCACATGTGCAAACTTCACAACTCTAGGCTACCCCTCCCCGCTGCATACAGTGGAGAGGGCACAGTGCGCTGGCCTCGCTTCCTCTCATAGCGAACACTGATGCGGCCGAGCCGGTTCACGGTCAGGATGGACGTATGACTGACACACCGCTGACGAAGCCCGAAATCGAATTCCCTGACGGGCCAGCGCCCGCCGAACTCCAGATCATTGACGTGGTCGAAGGCAGCGGTGAAGAAGCGCTCCCGAGCTCGACCGTCGAAGTGCACTACTTGGGTGTCGACTACGACTCTGGCGAAGAGTTCGATAGCTCATGGAGCCGAGGTGAGACGATCAACTTCCCGTTGCGTTCACTCATTCAGGGGTGGCAGATCGGCATTCCCGGGATGAAGGCTGGCGGTCGTCGGAAGCTTATCGTGCCACCCGCGCAGGCGTATGGCACTGGCGGCGGGCATCCGCTTGCCGGCAAGACGCTGATTTTCGTGATTGATCTCGTCTCCGTGAGTTAATCCTAGATTTCTGCGCAGGTACGCGTATGAGGCGGCCCACCATACCTTTGGTGGGCCGCCTCGTTTGCTGAGAGCTTGCTGAATGGTAAGTTTCTGTATCAGGTGTCCACAATCGCAAAAGGAGACGTTGGTGGCAGAAACCCAGCCGAAGGCTGACACAGCAACAGAGTCGAGGCAGCCGAACGGCGCCATCGACCGTTTTTTTGAAATTACGCAGCGCGGCTCGACCGTTGGTCGAGAGGTTCGCGGCGGCATTGTGACCTTCGTGACGATGGCCTACATCGTCATTTTGAACCCCATCATTTTGACGACGACCACCGACATTAATGGGGATCAACTCGAGTTCGGCCAGGTTGGCGCGGTGACTGCACTGACCGCGGGTGTGATGACGATTCTGTTCGGTCTCGTGTCGCGTCTGCCATTTGCGTTTGCCGCAGGGCTTGGCATTAATGCGTTCGTTGCATTCACGATGGTGGGTCAGGTGACCTGGCCAGAGGCAATGGCCCTCGTCATGATCAACGGTGTGCTCATCGTGATCCTTGCAGCGACCGGTCTTCGCCGCATGATCTTCGACGCAGTGCCAATGGAACTGAAGATCGCGATTACCGTGGGTATCGGTCTCTTCATCGCGTTCATCGGCTTCGTGAACTCTGGCTTTGTGACCGCAACACTCAACGCCTCACCTCCGGTGGGTCTCGGAATTTTTGGCTCGATTGCGACCGTGCCTACAGTGCTTTTCGTCATCACCTTGCTGGTGACCGGCGTGCTCGTCGCCCGCAAGGTTCGCGGGGGGCTGTTGATCGGCCTGGTCACCGGTACGGTGCTCGCGGTGATCGCCGAAGCCATCTGGAACCTGGGTTCCGCGCAAGACAACCCGGGCGGATGGGGCCTCACTGTGCCCACCCTGTCGGGTAGCCCATTCAGCATGCCTGATCTGAGCTTGGTCGGTGCCGTGAGCTTTGATTTTGGGAAGGTCGGCGCAATCACCGTGGTGATGCTGGTCTTTAGCTTGCTGTTCATGAACTTCTTCGACGCGATGGGCACCTTCACCGGGCTGTCACGTGAGGCGGGGCTTGCCGATGCAAAGGGCAACTTCCCACGACTCAAGTCGGCACTCGTGGTCGAGGGCATTGGCGCGGTCGCAGGTGGTTTCACCTCTTCATCGTCAAACACGGTGTTTATCGAGTCTGGTTCAGGTATCGGTGAGGGAGCCCGCACCGGCCTTGCCAACATTGTGACCGGTCTGCTCTTCCTCGCTGCGATGTTCTTGACGCCGCTGGCTGAGATCGTGCCAACCGAGGTGGCGGCTGCCGCGCTCGTCGTCGTGGGAGCGATGATGATGACTCAGATTAAGGCCGTCGATATGAGTCGATTTGATGTTGCGCTGCCCGTCTTCCTGACGGTCACCGTCATGCCGTTCAGCTACTCCATTGCAAACGGTATTGGCGCAGGCTTCGTGTCATGGGTGATTCTGCGAGCGCTCTCAGGGAAGGCTCGTGAGATTCACTGGTTGCTGTGGGTCGTGGCCGCGGGCTTCGTGATCTACTTCGCGCGGGGGCCGATCGAGCTTCTCATCGCAGGCGCATAGTCTCAGGCGCATCGTCTCGAGTAATCGGCGCTAGGCGAGAATGCCGAACGGGAAAGGGCCGGGTTGCACGTGCAGCCCGGCCCTTTCCATGTAGCCGCCAGCTAGCGACTTGAGCGGTAGTTAGTTCCCGAGAGCCCGCTGATATGCCTGCGAGTAGCGGTTATCTTCTTCCGCGGTAAGCGGACGTGAATCAAACACGAGCGCAGCCATCTCGTCATCCGGGAAAATGAGTGGATTGTCAGCGAGCTCGGGATCAATGTCGAGCATCGCTTCACGGGCTCCTGCCACCGGTGTCACGTACTGCACATAGGCGGCGACCTCTGCGGCGACCTCAGGCTGGTAATAGTAATCAATGAGTTCGTGCACCTGGTCGTAGGCTTCGGTGTTCACCGGCATTGCGAATGAATCGATGAACTGCGTAGCGCCTGCCTCCGGCACGACGAACTTCCAAATTTCTTCGCCAGCCTCGTCATTGATCATGGTGACATCGCCTGACCACGCCATTCCAGCCCACACTGCTTCAGTTTGAAGATCCTGAGTGTATGAGTTGCCCTTCACGGTGTAGACCTGACTGTTCGCCAGCTGCTGTTCCACCACTTCAAGGGCGGCGAAGAATTCATCGTCACCCCAGTCGCTGGAAATATCAACGCCCTGGTCGAGCATGATCAGGTCGATGGTGTCAGCCTGTTCACTGAGCAAGCTGACCTTTCCTTGCAGCTCGGGAGCCCAGAGGTCAGAGACTCGCTGTATGCCCTTTGGATAGAGCTTGGTGTTGTATACCAGACCGGTCATGCCCGCCTGATAGGGAATGGTCCATTCTCGGTCGGGGTCAAAACCTACATGGCTCACCATTTCGATCATCTGCTCATTGACATTCGGCATCAGGCTGCGGTCGAATTTGCCAAGCTGTTCCTGTTCAACAAGCCGAACCAGGGTCGAATCGGTGAGGCAGAACGTGTCGTAGCCGACATCCTGTCCCAGCTGCAGTTGATCCTTGATTTTCGCGATGAACATCTTGTTGTCGTCGATGTCTTCGTAGTAGTCCACCCGAATACCCGTGTCTTCCTGGAATGCCTCAAGCGTCGGATTGAGGCCGGTAGCATCGTCGAAGTCAAGGTAGTAGGTCCAGTTGGCCCAGCGCACATGACCGGCGGAATCCGCGCCACCTCCACCCGAGGGGGAGCACGCGGCGAGCGAAGCTGCGCCGGCAGCGGCGCCGCCAATGCCAATCGTTTTCAGGAGACCGCGCCGACTGAGCGAAGCTGCCCGCGCCTGTTGCACCAGGTGACGTACACGAGGATCTTGGGGGAATGAACGAGACAAATCGAGCTCCTTTGCATCGAACTGTTTCGCCTCATCCTGACATGGACTCGCCTGGGTTGCGAATTCTCCTGGGGCTTCTTGGCTGTTTTGTAACGGGAATGTGAGATAGAGCAGAGTCACCTGGGGCAACACCCTCGGGTGCAGCTGCATGTTATGTATACAAAAGCCGGATATATCCCTTGACATTTTTCGCAATTGCCCTAACTTTGTATACATGGCGAGTAGGGTGACCGAACGTGCGAGCGATCGCGCATACCGTGAGCTGCGTCGTCAGATCCTTGAACTTGAACTGACGCCCGGCGAGGTGATCGCCGAAGTTGAGACGGCTGCTCGAGTGGGAGTGTCTCGAACCCCGCTTCGCGAGGCACTCGCCCGACTCCTTGCAGACGGCCTGCTCATCCAAGAAGGAGCCCGCGGCGTTGCCGTCGCGCCGATCTCAGCTGGTGACGTACGACACCTCACCGAACTGCGCGAAGCGCTCGACACCCAAGCGGCGAGACTCGCCGCGGAACGAGGGTCAACGTCACGGTTCACTCACCTTGCATCAGAGTTCTCAGCACTCGCTCGTTCACTTCCGAGCGCCGATGGGCCGAACGCCGATCGTGCGACAACCTATGCGCTCGCTGCGGAACTCGACGAAGCGATCGACGAGGCCGCAGCAAATCCCGCGCTTGCCTCGTCGCTGCAACGGGTCAGACTGCGCCTCGCTCGAGTGCGCCGCCTCGCACAAGACCGACCCTCTCGCCTCGCGGAGGCTGCGAGAGAGCACCATGACATTGCGGAAGCTATTGCCTGGCGTGACCCAGAGCTTGCAGCAAGCGCCGTGCGGGTGCATTTGCGGCGTAGCCTGCACCACGCACTCACGCTCCTTGACGGCAATCAACACAATTCTCCACCCCATCCCCTCAACCAGAAGGAATCAGCATGACTCAGCTGCATCACGTTCGTGTGTACAAGAGCGAAGAAGACCTGCCAAGAGAAGATCAGCTCGCCTGGAAGATCGCTGAAGTTGCGGCAGACCCGGTTGAGGTCGACGCCGAAGTAACCGACATGATCATCAACCGCATCATCGACAACGCGGCTGTTGCAGCAGCATCACTCAACCGGGCGCCAATTGTGGCTTCTCGCGCGCAAGCGCTATCTCACCCGGTGTCAACTGGGGGCGCAGGTGCATCGATCTTCGGTCTTGAGCGTGAACGGACGAGTCCCGAGTGGGCCGCCTGGACGAACGGTGTCGCGGTTCGTGAGCTGGACTACCACGACACCTTCCTCGCCGCAGAGTATTCGCACCCGGGGGACAACATCCCGCCGATCTTGGCCGTTGCTCAGCACGTTGGGACCGACGGGCGTGCGCTGGTTCGCGGTATTGCGACCGGGTACGAGATTCAGATGGATCTCGTTCGCGCAATTTGCCTGCACAAGCACAAGATTGATCACGTCGCGCATATTGGCCCCTCCGCCGCCGCGGGCATCGGTACTCTGCTCGGGCTTGATGTCGAGACCATCTACCAGGCAGTAGGCCAGGGGCTGCACACCACTACGGCGACGCGTCAATCACGGAAGGGCGAGATCTCTACGTGGAAGGCACACGCGCCCGCGTTCGCAGGCAAGATGGCTGTCGAGGCAGTCGACCGGGCGATGCGTGGTCAAACGTCACCGAGCCCAATCTATGAGGGCGAAGACGGTGTGATCGCTTGGCTGCTTGACGGGCCGGACGCGAGCTACCAGGTGCCGCTACCGGCAAAGGGGGAGGCCAAGCGGGCAATCCTTGACAGCTACACCAAAGAGCATTCCGCAGAATATCAAGCACAGGCATGGATCGATCTCGCGCGGAAGCTCCACGGGGAACATCCTGAGCTCCTTGACCCGGCAAACGTGAAGGCTATTGTGCTGCACACCAGCCATCACACGCACTACGTCATTGGTTCGGGCGCGAACGACCCGCAAAAGTACGACCCCAAGGCTTCCCGTGAAACGCTGGACCACTCGATTCCCTACATTTTCGCGGTAGCTTTGCAAGACGGTGGATGGCATCACGTCGACTCGTACGCTCCCGAGCGCGCAGGGCGCCCCGACACGGTTGCGCTGTGGCACAAGATTACGACTGCGGAAGATCCCGAGTGGACTCGCCGCTACCACTCAGAAGATCCCGATGAGAAATCATTCGGTGGACGTGTTGAGATCGAACTCGCAGACGGTTCGCGCATCGTTGATGAGATTGCGGTCGCTGACGCTCACCCGTTGGGTGCGCGCCCGTTTGCTCGTGCGGAGTACATCCGAAAGTTCCGCTTGCTTGCTGAGCCGGTGCTCGAAGAAGCAGAGATCGAACGATTCCTCGAACTGGTGCAGCGACTGCCAGAGCTCACCGTTGACGAAGTGCGCCAACTGAACATCGTCGCGAAGCCCGGTCTTCTTGACCTCGCTGCTGCGCCGAAGGGCCTCTTCTGATGCTGTATTCGAAGACATCACCTGGCGAAAAGCGCCGGTATCTGCGAGAGCAACTCGCCACCGGCAAGCTGTTACGGTTTCCCGGAGCATTCAACCCATTGAGCGCTCGCCTTATCGAGCGGAAGGGCTTTGAGGGAGTCTACATTTCAGGCGCGGTGTTGTCTGCAGACCTCGGTTTGCCTGACATCGGCCTGACGACGCTCAGCGAGGTCGCGGCACGCGGCGAACAGATAGCGCGGATGACGGAGCTCCCCGCAATCATCGACGCCGATACCGGGTTCGGTGAGCCAATGAATGTGGCACGGACCGTGCAGCACCTCGAGAACGCTGGCATCGCAGGATGTCATATCGAGGACCAGATCAACCCGAAACGCTGTGGTCATCTTGACGGAAAGGCCGTGGTTGACGAGGCGACTGCGCTGAAACGTATTCGCGCGGCGGTTGATGCGCGACGCGATGAGCATTTCCTCATCATGGCCCGTACGGATATTCGAGCCACCGCTGACGGCGCCGCAGGGCTTCGACTTGCGCAGGATCGTGCAAAGGCGCTCGTTGACGCGGGGGCCGACGCGATTTTTCCCGAAGCGATGCGAACACTCGAGGAGTTTGAAGCGATTCGGGCTGCCGTCGACGTGCCGCTCCTGGCCAATATGACGGAGTTCGGCAAGAGCGAGCTGTTCAGTACACAGCAGCTCGCCGATGTGGGCATGAACATGGTCATCTGGCCAGTGTCCATGCTTCGTATTGCCATGGGAGCCACAGGTCGAGCCCTCGACACGCTCATCAATGATGGTCATCTCAATCACAAGCTGGATGAAATGCAACACCGTGCTGACCTGTATGACCTGATCGATTATGAAGACTACAACCACTTCGACACGAGCGTGTTCAACTTTTCAATCGAGCGTTAGCAACCCGTCTCACCACGTTGTTCAAGGAGAAACTCACCATGACTGAACCCGATATCAAGAAAGGGCTTGCCGGAGTCGTTGTCGATTACACCGCGATCTCCAAGGTGAATCCCGAGACGAATTCGCTGCTGTATCGCGGCTACCCGGTGCAAGAGCTTGCTGCAACGCAGCCCTTCGAGGCGGTCGCCTACCTGCTGTGGAACGGCGAACTCCCGACCGAGGCTCAGCTCGCGGAACTTCGCGCAGAAGAACGCCGTCACCGGGCCCTCACCCCGTCAGTGAAGGCCGCTATCGACCTGCTGCCATTGAACTCCCACCCGATGGATGAAGTCCGCACCGCGGTGAGCGTGATCGGAGCTGCGGATGTCGGAGGCTCAGGTTCGGTTCTCGACGCGGCTGGAAGTCCCGCAGAGAACCTTGCGCGAAGTATTCGTCTCTATGCTGCCCTGCCGGCAATCGTGGCTTACGGTCAGCGTCGACGTCGGGGCCAAGCGCTTATTGAGCCTCGCGACGACCTTCCCTATGCTGCAAACTTCTTGTGGATGACGTTCGGCGAAGAGGCGCACCCGACTGTGGTCGATGCGTTCAACCGTTCGATGACGCTGTACGCTGAACACTCGTTTAATGCATCGACCTTCACTGCTCGGGTGATCACGTCAACCCTGTCAGATCTGTATTCGTCGGTGACCGGCGCGATCGGGGCGCTCAAAGGGCCCCTGCACGGCGGCGCAAACGAAGCAGTGATGCACATCTTTGCAGAGATCGGCTCCGCGGATCGAGTGGTGCCGTGGCTTGACGAAGCGCTGGCGGAGAAACGCAAGATCATGGGATTTGGGCACCGTGTGTATAAGCGTGGCGACTCCCGTGTGCCCACCATGAAGGCGGCTCTTGACACACTGATCGAGCACTATGGGCGCCCCGATGTTGGCGAACTGTACGCAACCCTTGAACAGGAATTTGTGTCCCGCAAGGGGATCTATCCGAATCTTGATTACCCGTCAGGTCCGGCATATAACCTCATGGGTTTTGACACCCTCACCTTTACTCCGTTATTCATCGCTTCGCGTGTGACCGGATGGACCGCACACATTATGGAGCAGGCCGCTTCGAACGCGCTCATCCGCCCACTGTCTGCGTATAACGGCCCTGACGAGCGCCACATCGCGGGCTATGTGCCCGACGAGGAATCGCTCGCAGCGGCTTCACGCCCCGCTGAGTCGACGGACTAGCGGCCCTCGCGGCGGACCTGCCCACTCCGTCGCGAACGTGTGGTCTCCGGTGCGTTGTGCCGGAGACCACCCCCTGCCTGCTCCCCGGGTGCTCCCCTAGGTGGGCGTCTGTGTCGATACGGGCGGGTCAGGAAGTCGTTCTACGAGCAACGCAACGTGGTTGCCAGCCATGCGGGTCATGATCAGCGTTGCCGACTGTGAACCGCTCAGGCGAAGCCGTTTGCGAAGGGCAGCGGGGTCAATATTTGCTCCGCGCTTCTTAATTTCAAGCGTGCCGATGTTCCGTTGCACGAGGGCTTTACGCAGCGGTTTCTCTCCCGCGGGAAGCACTTCGAGTATGCGAAATGCATGAGCGAAGGGAGTGGGGATGAATTGGTCAGCTGTCAGATATGCAATGCCGTCATTGAGCATCCCCGCCTGGAGGTCGGCAGCGAGTGCACCGATGAGTCGCGCTCGGATTACCGCGCCATCCGGTTCATAGATTACTTCTCCGAGCGGACGCGCCCCGACATCAGCGGCATCGCCGTGGTGAGAGAGCTCATGGGCAAAGCCCCCGCGCAATACGAGTGCTGACCGGGTGAGATGAGGCCGCGCGAGTGGGCCGAACCACAGTCCGGTTTCGACCACCTGACCGTCGACAGAAACCCACTGAGCTTCGGCATCGGCAGGGATCAGTTCACGGTTGAAACCTGGCCCAAGTTTGATGCCGGTTGGGAAACGCGTTGCCAGCCCAAATGCGAAATTGAGAGAAGGGGAGTAGTCGTCAGGATGTGTCAGACGCCGAGTGTCCCGATTGCCGTGGGTGCGCCGTGCAGGGTCGAGAAAAATGCCATCGATATTTGTGAGCGGAATGTCTTCTGCGGCAGCGGTGATCACTTCGGAATGCGGAGCGCCTGAGCCTGCGCTGTGGGAAACCGTGGCGAGGTTTGCGGCGGCGATCCTGGCCGTGAACGGGTCGATTTCGACCGCACGAACGGTGATGCCTGCTGCGAGGAGGGCCAGTGATTCGGTGCCAATGCCGCAGCCGAGGTCGGCAACCGTGCGACATCCAGCCGCTCGGAAGCGTGCGGCATGCAGTGCAGCAACTTGTGATCGGCTTGCTTGCTCAAGCCCGGCCTGAGTGAACAGCAGGGTGCGCGCCTGCGGACCGAACTTCCTCTCTGCTTTTCTGCGGAGCGCAGCCTGGGAGAGGAGAGCCGCGACCTCATCACCGGAGGCTCCTTCGGATCGCAGGCGTGCGCCGAGATGTACCGCGTTTTCGCCCTGCGCAAGCGCGTCTTCAACGGCATGAAGGCGATCCATGCCCTCAACGGAAAAAAATTGCTCCCACCCCGGTGGCATCTGCGTGCTGAACGGCCTCGCTGCAGTGCACGAAGAAGGCCCCGAGCGTACCGCCCGGGGCCTCTCTCCAGCGTTTCGAGCCATCGGTGTGGTTAGCTCATCGAGTCGAGTTCAGCCATGAAGCTTGCGTCGGTGAGCGCCGCGCCAAAGACAGCGAAGAAGATAAGCATCACGATGAGAGCAATCACCCAGCCAATAATGCCGATGTAGCCGACCACGAGGCCGGTCACGGCAAATCCCTTGCCGCCTTCGTTATTACGCTTGATCTGACCCAGGCTGATGTGGCCGAGAATGACGCCCAGCAGACACAACAGGCCAAAGGTGAAGAATCCGACAATCGACGAAATCATCGAGATGACCGACATGGTGTTCGTCGGTGGTGTCGTTGTCGGTGCGCCATACTGCTGTGGCGCCGCATACTGAGGCGCTGGTGCGCCGTACGGTGCGGGTTGGGGAGCTGCTGCGCCCTGCGATGCCGGTGCGCTGTAGGGCTGTGCGGCGACGGGCGGAGCTTCGTACTGCGGCGCCTGAGGCGCCTGAGGCGCCTGGGGCGCTTGTGGAGCCTCGACGCGCGGGGCTTGTGGGGCGGCCTGGGCGTCAGGTGCTGCAGCCGGCTGGCCAAGATTCGGATCAGTGGGATTCGACATGGTGAGTGGTGCTCCTGCAATTGTGCTGCGGGACCCGGTGCCCGGCAGTCGGTTCTAGTATTCCATAGGGGATAGTGTCTGACGAGAGATCACACAGCTGGCTCGTTGTTCGCTGGCGGCGATCCAGCCGCGAAACAATTGGCACTCGCCTTGCGAGAGTGCCAATTGGGGCCATAGACTCATTCGCAGGGTGTCCGGATGGGCATCGCATGTTCTTCAAACCATGTGAGAAAGAGGTCAAACGTGTCGGTGAGCATCAAGCCGCTCGAGGATCGCATTGTCATCAAGCAGGTCGAGGCAGAGCAGACCACTGCGTCGGGTCTCGTGATTCCTGACAGCGCGAAAGAGAAGCCGCAGGAGGGCGAGGTTATCGCCGTCGGCCCCGGTCGCATTGACGACAACGGTAACCGCGTACCCCTCGACATCAGCGTGGGTGACGTTGTGATCTACTCGAAGTACGGTGGCACAGAAGTGAAGTACGGTGGCGAGGAAATGCTGGTGCTTTCTGCTCGCGACGTGCTTGCTATCGTCCAGCGCTAAAACAGTTCACGCTCAGGCCTTTGCTTGAGCATGACAACAAAGGGTCGGTGAGTGTTCACCGGCCCTTTGTTGTGTGTGCGGGACTAAGCTGGTGCGGTGAGCAACCGTCTCGGCTACGTCTATGGCATCGCCGCCTACCTGTGTTGGGGTACGTTCCCTCTGTTTTTCATGCTGCTTGCGGCTCTTGATCCGCTGGAAGCGGTGCCTTGGCGGGTCATTACCGCGCTCGGGTTCTGTGTGATTGCGGTAGCAGTGATGCGGGCGTGGAAGCCGATCATCGCTATTTTCCGTTCGCCTCGCATGCTCGGTTGGTTTGCGCTGTCGTCCGTCTTGCTCTATGCGAACTGGCAGATCTTTGTTGCGGGGGTGGTGACCGGTCACATTATCGAAACGTCCCTCGGCTACTTCATCAACCCGATTGTGACCATTCTGATCGGTGTGGTGATTCGCAAAGAGCGGCTCAGCGCGATGCAGTGGACGGCGGTCACGATCGCCTCGATCGGCGTGCTGGTGAGCGCGATCGCGTACGGCCAATTTCCGTTCATCGCGCTCGGCCTTGCGTTCAGCTTTGGACTGTATGGGGCCGTTCGTAAGCAGGTGAGCGAAAACATTGACGCGTTGACCGGGCTCACGATCGAAACGCTCTACGGCACGGTGATTGCGGTGGCGCAACTCGGCGTGATCCTCGCGGTATTCGGCCAGTTGTCGGCATTTGACTACGGCCCTGCCGTGACGGTTCCGCTCCTTGTGAGCGGAACCGGCACGGCGATTCCGCTGCTCCAGTTTGCTGCAGGGAACCCAAGACTTCCCCACACCCACATGGGGTTCATCCAGTTTGCAACGCCTGTCCTCAGCTTTCTCACCGGCTACTTCATTTTTCATGAACCGATGTCACCAGCGCGCTGGATCGGCTTCCTCGCGGTGTGGGTTGCGCTGATCGTACTCATCGTCGATATCGTGCGGCGACTGCGACAGGGTTCCCGAACCTCGCTGGAGGAGCCTCCGGCCGCAACCGGGGAGATCGCGACTCAACCTGTGCCGTAGCTGGGTGGGCGAAGATAACGAAGCTCGTGATGTTCGCGGGAATAGATTCGCATGCCCCATGATTAGACTGGGATGTACGGCTCAACCGGCCGTGAACAGCGTCGTTCTCACACTCCTCCGAACCACCAACCCGAAGAAGAGGCGCAACTATGCAACAGCGTGACCCGTTCGCTTTCACTGGTCTCACCTATGACGATGTGTTGCTCTTGCCAGCGCACACCGATGTGATTCCGAGTGAGGCAGACACCTCGACGCAGTTGACGAAGCGTATTCGCCTTGGCATGCCGCTCATTTCAGCGGCCATGGACACGGTAACCGAGACCCGAATGGCAGTGGCGATGGCACGCAACGGGGGCATCGGTATTCTGCACCGCAACCTTTCCATCGAGGATCAAGCTGACATGGTTGATCGGGTAAAGCGCAGTGAAGCGGGCATGATTACCAACCCAGTGACGACGACGGTCGACGCGACGGTTGCTGAGGTCGACGCGCTTTGCGGTGAATACCGTATTTCGGGCTTGCCCGTCGTCAACGGTGATGGTGTGCTCGTTGGCATCATCACCAACCGCGATATGAGGTTCCTGTCGGCAGAGGAACGGAAGACCACACGGGTTGGCGACGCCATGATGCCCATGCCGCTCGTGACCGGGAAACCAGGCATTTCCCGTGAAGAGGCAGCGGAGCTCTTTAAGAAGCATCGCGTCGAGAAGTTGCCGCTTGTGGACGATCACGGCAAGCTCACCGGCCTGATTACGGTCAAAGATTTCGACAAGGTTGAGGAATACCCCAACGCTGCAAAGGATGACGCTGGTCGATTGCGGGTGGGCGCCGCTGTGGGCTTTTTCGGTGACGCCTGGGATCGAGCCGGTGCACTCGTCGAGGCCGGCGTTGACGTGTTGGTGGTCGATACGGCAAACGGTGACAGCGAAGGCGTGCTGAATATCATTCGCCAGCTGAAGGGCGACCCGGCGTTTGCGAATGTCGACGTGATCGGTGGCAATGTTGCGACGTTCGATGGTGCGAAGGCGCTCGTTGAGGCTGGCGTTGACGCCGTGAAGGTGGGGGTCGGCCCAGGGTCAATCTGTACCACTCGAGTGATTGCCGGTGTGGGTGTGCCGCAGGTGACCGCGGTGTACGAAGCAGCAAAGGCGGCTACACCAGCGGGAGTGCCGGTTATTGCCGACGGCGGTCTGCAGTACTCAGGTGATATTGCCAAAGCATTGGTAGCGGGTGCCTCCTCAGTGATGATTGGCTCGTTGTTCGCAGGCACTGATGAGAGCCCCGGCGATCTCGTCTTCATGGGCGGGAAACAATACAAGCACTACCGTGGCATGGGTTCGCTGGGAGCGCTGCAGACCCGCGGTGAACGCACGTCCTACTCGAAGGATCGCTACTTTCAGGCGGATGCCCCAAGCGATGAGAAGCTCATTCCTGAGGGTATTGAAGGGCAAATTGCCTACCGGGGCCCCCTGCGATCCGTTGCTCATCAGCTGACCGGTGGTCTTCGGCAGTCCATGATGTACGTCGGCGCGCGAACCATTGAAGAGCTCAAGGAACGCGGAAACTTCGTGCGAATCACGGCCGCTGGCCTCAAGGAATCGCATCCCCACGACGTGCAGATGGTGGTCGAGGCCCCGAACTACAAGAAGTAGCACCCTAGTCGGGAGTCGCTCACGTAATCTCGGCGAAGGGTTCAACCGTTGTTCAGCCGTGGTCGATAGGCTAGAGCCGTGAGTAACGAGATCGAACTTGGCCGTGGCAAGCGCGCACGGCGCGTCTATACCTTCGATGAGATTGGCATCGTGCCAACGAGGCGAACGAGAGATCCAGAACTCGTCTCAACCGCGTGGTCGATTGACGCGTTCCAATTCGATATTCCCGTGCTTGGCGCCCCAATGGATTCGGTGATGTCGCCTCAGAGCGCGATCGCACTTGGTCAGCTCGGTGGGCTTGGTGTGTTGAACCTTGAGGGTCTGTGGACGAGACACGACGACCCACAATCGTTACTTGAGGAACTTGCCACACTTGGTGACGACGCACAGACGGTCAAGCGCATGCGTGAGATGTATGCCGCCCCGATCCGTCCTGAGCTCATTCGTGACCGGCTACAAGAGATCCGCGATGCAGGGGTGACTGTCGCCGGTGCATTGGCTCCCCATCACACGGCAGAGTTCAGCGATGCGGTCATCAAGGCCGGTGTTGACCTCTTCGTGATCCGTGGGAACACGGTGTCCGCAGAGCACGTATCCACTCCTGAGCGCGAGCCGCTGAACCTGAAGCAGTTCATCTACGAGCTCGATGTGCCGGTTATCGTAGGGGGCGTTGCCACCTATCAATCTGCGTTGCACTTGATGCGTACCGGCGCAGCCGGAGTGCTGGTTGGCTTTGGTGGGGGAGCGTCTTCGACGACCCGCGCGACCCTCGGCATTCGCGCACCAATGGCGAGTGCGATCGCCGACGTGGCAGGCGCCCGCACCGACTATCTCGACGAGTCTGGTGGCCGCTATGTACACGTGATTGCTGACGGTGGACTCGGTACGTCAGGCGACCTGATCAAGGCGATTGCCTGCGGAGCAGACGCAGTCATGCTCGGCGCGGCACTCGCTCGTGCCTCAGACGCTCCCGGTCGCGGGTGGCACTGGGGCCAAGAGGCCCACCACGAGGAACTCCCTCGTGGCAAGCGCATGCACGTCGGCAGCGTGGCTCCGCTGAGTGAGATTGTTGCGGGTCCGGCACACATCGCAGACGGGTCAGCAAACCTGATGGGCGCGCTCCGCAGGGCGATGGCGACGACAGGCTACAGCGATCTGAAGGAGTTCCAGCGGGTCGGCGTTGTGTACGCAGAACGGTAGATCGGTGACTACGAAACTCGGCGCAAGCGAGCGGGATGCCGCAATCGCGACACTCCGTGATCCTGAGCATGAGCTTGATGTGCTCGTCATCGGCGGCGGAATCACCGGCACCGGCGCGGCGCTTGACGCGGTGACACGAGGGCTTTCAACAGGACTTGTCGAGTCGAGAGACTGGGGCTTCGGCACATCGAGTCGTTCCTCAAAACTTGTGCACGGCGGTATTCGCTACCTGGAGCAGCTGAACTTTTCTTTGGTGAGAGAAGCGCTGATCGAGCGGGGTTTGCTGTTACAACGCATCGCACCTCACCTCGTTCGCCCGGTACGTTTCCTATACCCGGTAACAAAGCCGCTTGTGGAACGGGCCTATGTTGGTGCGGGGATGATGCTGTACGACCTCTTCGCACGAACCGGTGGCAGAGCGCCGGGCGTGCCGTGGCACCAGCATGTGGGGCGGAAGCGTCTTCGCAGAGACGCCCCTGGGCTTCGACCTCGGGCATTCCGAGGCGGTCTTACCTACAGTGACGCACAGGTCGACGACGCGCGTTACGTGGCGATGCTTGCCCGCACTGCGGCGGCATACGGCGCGCACGTTGCGAATCGTGTGAGGGTCGAAGGGTTCGTCAAAGTCGGAGAACGGGTCGTGGGTGTCACCGCACGAGATCTCATGACTGACGAGACGTTCGAGATTCGTGCGAAACAGGTGGTCAATGCGACGGGCGTGTGGACCAACGACGTGCAGCAACTTGTTGGAGAGCGCGCCACCTTCTCTGTTCGGGCCTCAAAGGGCATTCACCTTGTCGTACCTCGTGACCGTTTCCGCTCAAAGTATGGGTTGCTCCTCCGTACCGAAAAGAGCGTGCTGTTTGTGATCCCCTGGGGCAGACACTGGCTCATCGGCACCACTGATACCGACTGGGAACTCGATAAAGCACATCCGGCAGCAACCGCAACCGACATTGACTACCTCCTCGGGCATGTCAATCGGGTGCTGCGCACTCCGCTCACCCGGGATGATGTGGAAGGTGTCTTCGCCGGGCTTCGCCCCCTTCTTGCAGGTGAGAGCGACGACACCTCGCGACTTTCGCGTGAGCACCTGGTCGCACAGCCCGTGCCAGGGCTGGTAATGGTAGCCGGCGGGAAGTGGACGACGTACCGGGTGATGGCCAAGGATGCCATTGATGCCGCGGCGGATGCCCTCGATGGCAGGGTGCCAGCATCCATCACTGAGGAAGTGCCGTTGCTTGGTGCGGAGGGGTATCGAGCCGCCTGGAACCGGCGGAATCGCATCGCGCGTGCCTTCGGGGTGCACCCAAGCCGTATTGAACACTTGCTCAAACGCTATGGATCATTGGCGCATGAGCTCCTTGACCTGATCAAAGCGCGCCCAGAACTCGCCGAACCGCTCCCAGGAGCAGATGATTACCTCGGTGCAGAAGTGGTCTACGCTGCGAGCCATGAAGGGGCACTGCACCTGGATGATGTGCTCGCTCGCCGAACAAGAATCTCAATCGAAGCGTGGGATCGTGGAGTATCTGCGGCACCGGTCGCGGCGACGCTCATGGCGGGGGTGCTCGGATGGTCGCCAACTCGCACGCAGGATGAGGTCGAAAAGTACTTAGCGCGGGTCGAAGCGGAACGGGCAAGCCAACGCCAGCTCACCGATGCGGCTGCAGATCGCGTGCGCCTCATGGCGCCAGAACCGGGCCTGAGTAATGAACCAGACCCGCGCACGACACAGGAGTCCGCATGACCTCACAGGGAAGCCGGCGCACTCGACCACAGTACGAGGGCGATCCCACCCTCACCGCGGTGATGCGGAAACCGAAGTGGATCGGGGCGTTACTGCTCGCACTGCTCGTTGCGGGAGTCTTTGCCTGGCTCGGCCAATGGCAACTTGGGTTTGCGATCACCTTGGAAGATGAGCAAGCGGCGGTGGTCGAAGAGGTGCGACCACTCACCGAGGTGACGGGACCAGGCGAGGTTATCACTGATGCGTCGGCGGGTTTCGTCTTCTCGACCAGTGGTGAATTCGTCAGCGAGGACTTCATGCTGGTTGAGTCGCGATCCAACGACGGCGAAGTCGGGTCGTGGGTCGTAGGGCACCTCATCACCGGTGACGAGAATCCTGGTCATCTCGCGGTCGCCCTCGGCTGGGCGCCCTCGAACGAGAGCGCCCAGTCCGCCCGTGCCGCGTTGGCAGAGCGCTCCGAAGGTGCTCGGGTCGAGCTCGTGGGCCGGTACATGCCAGGTGATGCAGCGGTCATTCCGGAACCCGGCGACGAAACCCAACGTGTGACCAGCATGGCGCCAGCCCAGCTGGTGAATCTCTGGCAACCGTTTGATGGGCTGAGCTACCCCGGTTTCCTGGTGTTACACCCGGGCGACAGCAGTATTGACGTCGAAATGCTCTCTGCGCTGAAGCTCGATCCCATTGATTCTGTTCCGCCACTGCCGGTGGAGACGATTAACTGGCTGAATCTCTTCTATGCGGTCGAATGGGTCGTCTTTGCAGGCTTTGCTGTGTTCTTCTGGTATCGACTCGTGCGAGACGACTGGGAAAAGATTCACGAGCTCCAACTCCTCAGCGAGACAGCCCAGCAGTGAGCGGGGTTGCTCTCGCCATACGTCAGAGTCCTGGGCGGTGCACCGTCCTCGCAGTTTCCCGTCATGCGGGCTCGTTAGACTGAACATCATGGTTCTGCAACCCAAGCCTTCTGATTATCCACGCATACGCAGAGCACTTGGCATCTACAAAGTTACCTCGGTGATTACCGGCACAATGCTGCTCTTATTGTGCGCTGTGATGGTCATGAAGTATGCCTTCCACGTGCAACTGTTCCTGTTTACTCCTGAGGGATTCGCAACATTTGAACCGTTGCCACCGGAGGGCGTCGAATCAGATTTTCAGCCTGAGGGGTTTAACCTTTTCCGTGCCTTTCTGATCGCGCACGGCTGGTTTTACGTGATCTATTTGATCTCAAACTTTATGCTGTGGAGCCCAATGCGGTGGAACTTCTGGCGTTTCATCCTGCTCGCACTTGGTGGGGTCATCCCACTGCTCTCCTTCTTCCTTGAGGTTCGCATCGCACGTGAGGTGACGGCATTCTTGGACTCCCACGAGGCTGATCCTCGACCGGGCGAACCAGTATCATCGACTCCATCAACACTCGGAACAGAAGGTCGCGCATGAACGCAACTCCCACGCACCGACCGGTGCTCGTCGTCGACTTCGGGGCGCAGTACGCGCAGCTCATCGCACGTCGGGTACGTGAAGCAGGCGTGTTTAGTGAGCTCGTGCCGCACACGATCACCGCTGCCGAGGTCCGGGCGAAGAACCCCCTGGGCATTGTGTTGTCGGGTGGTCCGTCCTCGGTGTACACGGACGACGCGCCAGGGTTCGACGCTGAGATTTTTGAGCTAGGGGTGCCCATGTTGGGCATCTGTTACGGCTTTCAGATGATGGCGCGAGCGCTCGGCGGTACCGTGGACCACACGGGGGATCGCGAGTACGGCGCGACCATCGCCAGTGTGGTGGGTGACGGCGGAGCGTTGCTGCGCGGCACCCCTGAGTCCCAAAACGTTTGGATGAGTCACGGGGATGCGGTGCAGCGGGCACCCGAGGGGTTCGAGGTGCTCGCACGTACGAACGTCACACCGGTCGCAGCATTTGGGTCAGAGGAACGCAAGATGTACGGCGTGCAATGGCATCCGGAAGTCAAGAACAGTGAATTCGGTCAGCAGGCTATCGAAAACTTTCTGCACCATATCGCTGGCATTGCGCCCGACTGGAATGCAGGAAACGTGATTGCAGACCAGGTTGCTCGCATTCGAGCGCAAGTTGGCACAGGTAAGGTCATTTGTGGGCTATCTGGCGGTGTTGATTCGGCTGTGGCTGCCGCACTCGTCCACGAAGCCGTCGGCGACCAGCTCGTCTGCGTATTCGTCGACCATGGCCTGCTCCGTCAAGACGAGCGCCGACAGGTTGAGGAAGACTATGTGGCCTCAACCGGCGTGCGCCTGGTGACGGTAGATGCGCGAGAGCGCTTCCTCGCGGCGCTCGCGGGGGTCACCGATCCGGAGACGAAACGAAAGATTATCGGCCGCGAGTTCATTCGCACCTTCGAGCAAGCGCAGGCGGAGTTAGTTGCTGAGGCGGCTGCCCAAGACGGTGACCCGATCAAGTTCCTCGTACAGGGAACGCTGTATCCAGACGTTGTGGAGTCTGGAGGAGGATCAGGTACCGCCAACATTAAGAGTCACCACAATGTGGGAGGCCTCCCAGAAGACATGACCTTTGAACTGGTTGAACCCTTGCGGGACCTGTTCAAAGACGAGGTACGGGCGATCGGGCGTGAGCTTGGCCTGCCGGAAGTCATCGTGTCACGTCAACCGTTCCCGGGCCCTGGCTTAGGAATCAGGATCGTGGGCGAGATCACGGAGGAGCGGCTCGCGACGCTACGAGCTGCGGATGCGATCGCACGAGAAGAACTCACCGCAGCTGGGCTTGACGGTGAGATTTGGCAGTGTCCTGTCGTGTTGCTCGCCGATGTCCGTTCAGTCGGTGTGCAGGGAGATGGTCGCACGTACGGTCACCCCATCGTGCTCCGACCGGTTTCGTCGGAGGACGCAATGACCGCTGACTGGACCCGTGTACCGTACGACGTGTTGGCGAAAATCTCCAACCGCATCACGAACCAGGTGCCCGAAGTGAATCGCGTCGTGCTCGATATCACATCGAAACCACCCGGAACGATCGAGTGGGAGTAACCGAGAAGCAAAATGCCCGGCACAGTGCCGGGCATTTTGCTTGGTGACTTCTCGAGTGAATCGGAAGCACCCCGCGCCTCATCGAGCGCGAGGTATCACCGTGAGTCAGTCACCTCGCATAATCGCAAGAATGCGCAGGATCTCGACGTAGAGCCAGATGAGGGTGACCATGAGGCCAAACGCGGCCGACCAACCCCACTTTTCCGGAACACGATTTTCTACGCCGTTCTTGATGAGTTCGAAATCCATCACTAACGAGTAAGCGGCCAGCAACACGGCAACCACGCCAATTGCGACACCGATCCAGCCGGAACGCAGCCCCCAAGGATTCGTCACGACACCAAACATCATCAGCCCGAGATTCAGGAGCGAGAACACGAGGTAGCCGAGCATGGCGATCATCACGATCTTGTTCATCTTCGGGCTGGTACGCACCTTGCCGCTGCGGAACAGCAGGAGGGTGACCGCGAACACGCTGAACGTGCCGAGAATTGCCTGAGTCACGATGCCGTCATACATCGTGTTGAACATCATGGACAGGCCGCCGAGGAACAGGCCCTGGCCGACGGCATAACCGACGATCAGGGGAACGCTAGGTTCCTTCTTAAACGCGTTCACGAGACCGAGCACAAAACCAACCGCGAGTCCGATCCACACGATGGCGGGGAAGATGGACATCATCCACCACCCGGCTACGGCGCTCACCACCACGACCATGAACAGGAACACCGTCTTACTGATGGTGTTTTCATAGGTCATCGGCTGGGAGCTCCCACCGCCCACACCGAACTGTACGCCCTGGCTGGCGGCGGCGACGCCGGCAGCGGTCGCGGCGCCAGCATCAACCCCCGAACGCTGCACATTCGCGGCGGGTTGATCATAAATTCTCTGCAGTTCCTCAGCGGTGAGGGTCTTGCCATTGAGAGCTGGATTATTCGAAAGAGCTGGATTACTCATGCGTCACAGGATCCTTTGCGGGTCGGGTACGTGGCTCTAGCTTATCGAGGCAAGGGCACTCGTCGGCTGTGATTTGGCAGGAGATCTTGCCACTGTTCGCTCATGGCACGCGAGCCCGAGCTTTGGGTCGTTCCGCTTTATGGTTAACAGTATGACTCTGCAGTCTCTGGCTTCCCGCCGCGATCTTCTGGTGATCGGGCACCGTGGTGCCCCAGGATATCGGCCGGAGCACACGGCCTCGTCGTACCGGCTGGCATTCGAGCAGGGGGTCGACGCGGTTGAACCGGATCTCGTTGCGTCGAAAGACGGAGTGCTTATCATTCGCCATGAGAACGAAATATCGGGCACCACTGATGTCGCAGAGCGGCCAGAATTTGCTGACCGGCAACGAACGGCGATGATTGATGGCGAACTGATCACCGGGTGGTTCACGGAAGATTTCACCTGGGATGAGCTTGCCACGCTGACCTGTCGGGAGCGCATTCCTGAGGTGCGACCAAGGAATGCTCAGTGGAATCGAGTGGAGCGGTTGCTGCGGCTTGAGGATCTCGTAGCTCTCGTGGACGCGTGGAACGCTGCCCACGAACGCCAAGTGGGTCTCGTCATTGAGCTGAAGCACACACAGTATTTTCAGGAGCTCGGACTCGATCTCGTTGCACTCACCCTTGATGCCTTGGCGCGCTGCGGCTGGGATGACAGGCCGGAACTGTTGACGATTGAATCTTTCGAATGTGGCCCGCTCGATCGTCTCCGTGAGGCAGGAGTCAAAGCATCGTTGATTTTTCTCTTGGAAAGCGAAGGGTCGCCCGCGGATGAGATCGCGAGGAATGCGGGAACCGCTCGCACCTACGACTGGTACCGCAGTCGTGAAGGGCTCGATACTCTCGCTGCACGAGTGGACGGGGTGAGTCTTGCAAAGCGTGATCTGATGAGGGAACCCGTACGAGGAAGGATGCCGACAACGCTTGACACGGTTGATCGCGCCCATGAACGAGGGCTTTTGGTATTTACCTGGACCCTGCGGCCGGAAAACCAGTTTCTCGCACCCGCGTTCAGACGCGGGCGGTCCCGGTCTTCTTGGGGAGCGTGGCAAGACGAGTGGCGTCTGATACTGTCGACCGGGGTCGACGGAGTGTTTCTCGATCATCCCGACCTGCTGCGCCAGCTAGCAGCGCGCGCCCACTCATCAGGTGCCACTTCATGAAGCACTGCCTGTAGCGCTCCGTTACCTCCTCGTTGGGGCCTCTTCCAAGTCGATCGGGTGAGGGAGGTCTAATGACGCTCCCCAACGAAGTTCACCTGCATGAAGCTCCGCAGCGCGGCGTGATCGAGGCCAGCGTCTAACCCGAAGCCGAGTTTTGCTACGGCCGCCTCGACGGTCATGTCGGCCCCATCGATCACTCCCGTCATTGCGAGCTCATTGCCGACGGCATAGCGGCCGGCGTCAACGCTGCCGGTAGCGCACTGGGTAACCGCAACCACGGGAATCGAGTGACAGATCTCGCGAAGCGTGGATGCCATGTTTGGTCGCGCCATCGGAGCGTTCCCACTGCCGTAGCATTCGAGCACCAGGCCATCTGGTGAACCCGCGACAGCGCCCGCAAGATCGGCTGCGGTGATGCCAGGTGTGAACCGAAAAGTGATCACGCGGGCTGGCGTGGAACGTTCCGTGCCGCCACGGAGTGTCGCTGGTATGCCGCTACGCCTCGGACCCAGTGGCCGCTCGGCACGAAAAGCTTGGAGCGCCTCTGCGTGAGCTTTCGTGGCGCGAACCGCGGGAAGGATCATTCCGCCGAATGCGATCGCAGCGGGTGCATCGCTTGCCGCACGCATGGCGGTACGGATGGCAAGGGACAAATTCCCTGGGGCATCGCTGTTGGGTGCGCCGTGCGCATGCTGACTTCCCGTGAGCACGACCGGGGCACCGATCCCCGCGAGATCGAACGCCAGCCGAGCTGCTGTGAACGCAAGGGTATCGGTGCCGTGAGTAATCACGACCCCCCTCGGCTTCCAGGTGCGCACTCTGGCGCGCACTGCTCGCGCGATTCGAGGTGCCGTCTCTGCATCGGCGTTCGCGCTGTCAATTGCTGGAGTGAGGTGGTTAATGCGAGCTTCGATGCCGAGCGGGCGGCAGATATTCGTGACCATCGACTCCAGCACAGCCTCAAACTGCGGGTCAGGAGCGAGACCCTGCGGGGTTTCTCGCATGCCAATGGTGCCGCCAGTAGCAAACACCAGCACGGTAGGTGGAGACGACGAAGCAGCTGTCACCCGGCTATTCTCTCGCACCCCGTCATTGTGGGGAAATACGGGGCTGTCAGTCGCTGCTCGTAGACTGTTGAGTAATGACTGAGTACGAACTTTTTGCTCCTGATGGGATGCCGTTAGGAAGTCCGGCCACCGACCTGAACGGGGGCGCAGATGATCCGTTGCTGGCTGGTCTCAATCCTCAACAGCGACGCGCGGTTGAAGCGCGCGGGGAGGCCCTGTTAATTGTCGCTGGAGCGGGCTCAGGAAAGACGAGGGTTCTCACACATCGAATTGCGCAGCTGATTCGCAATCGAGAGGCATGGCCAAGCCAAATTCTCGCCATCACCTTCACGAACAAGGCAGCCGCGGAAATGCGGGAGCGCATTGAGGACTTACTTGGAGGCGAGGTTGCTGGCGGCATGTGGATCTCCACATTCCACTCAGCATGCGTTCGAATTCTGCGCCGCGAGGCTGAACGATTCGGTTATGTTTCTGGATTCACTATTTATGACACTGCGGACTCGCGTGCGCTGCTCAAACGAATCATCAAAGAGCACGAGGCCGATAGTTATGGCTTTACCCCGGCAAACACCGGGGCGAAAATTTCACGGCTGAAGAACGAATTGCAAGATGCGGCGAGCTACGCGGCGACAGCGAATGAACAAGACCCGCGTGAACGACTGTTCGTCGAAATGTTCCATGCGTACGAACAGCACCTGAGACGTGCACACGCATTCGATTTTGATGACTTGATTGGGCAAACGGTCTACCTGTTTCGATCGCACCCCGATATTGCGGCGGTGTACCAACGGCGTTTTCGCCATATTTTGGTTGATGAATACCAAGACACAAACCACGCCCAGTATTCACTCATTCGAGAACTTACCAAGACGATTGATGTGGACCTTGTCGACGCACTCCAGCCGCCCGTGCGGGATGCGGAGCGAAACGCTCAGGGGCAGATTCCTGGAGCGAGTCTCACCGTTGTGGGTGACAGCGATCAATCGATTTATGCATTCCGTGGCGCTGATATTCGCAATATCGTGGAGTTTGAGCGAGATTTTCCCGGCGCAGAAGTCGTCAAGCTTGAGCAGAACTACCGCTCGACACAGAACATTCTCAGTGCCGCCAACGCGGTCATCTCAGGGAACTTCGACCGGCAAGAGAAAAACCTGTTCACGACAGAGGGCGACGGCGAGAAGATCGTCGGATTTACCGGCTATTCGCAGCATGACGAGGCCCGATTCGTCGCAGAAGAGATTGAGACACTTCGCAACACGGGCATCGCATATGGTGACATGGCGGTGTTCTATCGCACGAACTCTCAGACTCGAGCACTTGAAGAGCTCCTGATCCGCGGTGCGATCCCGTACCGAGTGCTCGGTGGCACCAAGTTTTACGAGCGTGCTGAAATTAAGGATGCGATGGCCTACCTGACAAGCCTCGCGAATCCGTATGACCCAATTGCCTGGTCGCGCCTGCTCGGCGTGCCGAAGCGGGGAATCGGACCCATGGCCGAGGCGCACCTCGCAAACTTCCAAGAAGCCGAGGGCGTGAGCTTCCATGAAGCGATGCTTCGCGTCGAAGAAATCGGGCTCGGCCCAAAACTTCAGGCCACGGTAAAAAACCTGGGCGAGTTGCTCGTTCGTGCCTCACGAATGGCTGCAGGCGGGGGAGACGCACACCCGGAGAAGCAGCCGGCACCGGTGGCAGATGTCTTGAAACTCATTCTCGACGAGATTGATCTCCTTGCCACCCTGCGCGCAAAACGTGACCCACAGGATGAAGCTCGGGCGGAGAACCTTGAGGAACTGGTGTCGGTCGCACGTGAGTTTGATGTGCGGAACCCCGGTGCGGGCCTGCTCGAGTTCTTGACAGAGGTGAGCCTGGTGGCCGCAGCTGACGATCTCGATGATTCGAGCGGAACGGTATCGTTGATGACCCTCCACACGGCAAAGGGTCTTGAGTTCGACGTGGTGTTCGTGACCGGCGTTGAGGAAGGTCTCCTGCCACACCAGATGTCAATCGACGAAATCGGGGGAATCAACGAAGAACGTCGTCTGATGTATGTCGGAATCACGCGTGCCCGCAAGCGACTCTTTCTCACGCTCGCGAGCACGCGCTCAACATTTGGCGATATCAAAGTCGCTATGCCGTCTCGGTTCTTGCAAGACATCCCAGAGTCACTCATCGAATGGCGTCAGTCCCCAGGAGAGGTGACGAGCCGAGGCGGCACCGAATCGCGTGCGCTCAATGCACCGCGGGGTCAGGGCTGGTCGGCACGAAGCGGCTCAGGGGCTTCGAGGAGAACCAGTGATTCATCGGTGACGTTCGGTGCAAGTACTGCTCGTTCTTCGGGCCTAGCCGTGAGTGAACCGGCGAGCGGGGGCATGCAGTCGGCGCTCGAACAGTGGCGGGAAAGAAAACGTCGCGCGAAAGAAGCGCAACGGAACGGTGGTGGTTTCCCCAATATGGTGGGCGCTGGATTACGCGACAATGGTGAATTAACACTTGCGCCAGGCGACCGCATCGTTCATGATGACTACGGTGAGGGGCGAGTCACCGCGGTCACCGGAGAAGGCTCAAAGCGCATTGCGCACGCGGTGTTTGATTCGGTGGGCGAACGAAAGTTGCTCGTGAAGCTTGCCCCCATACAGAAGCTTGGGTAGCGCGCCCCTCGCACCAAAGGCGACTTTGGGGTGGGGGTAGGGCTCGAAAGCTCAGCAGCTGAGGAGAGTAGTGGCGCATCGTTCTGCCTGGTCGGAGACGACGCCTTTCGGGCGTGCCAGAAAACTCCTGTCCGCAATTGAACAGCGACAGAATCCGCACTCGTTCTTCCTCGCTGGTGCCGCCGTCCTGCTCTCTACCACGCTGTTCAGCAATTTTTTCTTTGACCGCTCAGAACTCAGCGTTGGAATGAACATCGTGCTGATTCTGCTGTGCTGGAGTGTCGGCGCGATCGCACTATATTTCGGCAAGCGCCTCCCTCAGTGGGTGGGCCTGATTGCCGCCGGAATGTTTTTTCTTTCAACCCTGTATTTCATTGGACCGATGAATAATGCTGAATCAGCAATCGCCAGCGGCCAAGAACTCCCATTGATCGCTCTCTACTTCGGATGGTTTCTGCGTCCGCTCGTCGGACGTATCTTGATGACGGTCATTTCGATCGTGGTGATCATCGTGGTGGCGTCAAACCCCGTTTTCCATCCCGGGGGAGAGCTCGGCGTCGCAACCGCAGTGCAGATGTTCATCGTGATGGCATTCTGTTTTGAAGTGGGTTCGCTGCTGTGGCGCGAAAGTCGGCGCAAAGTGCACACCGACTTGCTTACCGGAGCGCTGAACCGCGATGGGTTCTTAGAACGACTGGACCGAGAACTCACGATCATCACCCGTTCGGCAGCACCGATGTGTCTCGTTGTGCTCGATTTTGACTACTTCAAGCGGCTCAACGATACGAAGGGGCACGCTGCGGGGGATGCCGCACTGGCCGAAACCGTTCGTTATCTTAAGAACCAGCTCCGCGCAAGCGACGTGGTGGGCCGCACCGGCGGCGACGAGTTTGCCATTATGCTGAGCCGGACAGACGCCACGGCAACACAGCGGGTGATGAAGCGACTCCGAGCGAGTTCCCCATTTGCCTGGTCGTGGGGCATTGCGCAGGCCCGCACGACCGACACTGCCGAATCGCTCTTCGAACGTGCAGACAATCAGCTGTACCGACAGAAGCGGAGACGTGATGCACTCGCATAGAGAAATGCGTCAAGACGCCGAATTCTGGAGCTCCACACAGCAGCGGCTGGTCACCCTGTGGGAGCGCGCGCGTCGGTGGCAGAAAACGTACTCTTATGTGACGTCGCTCGGTGCGCTGACCCTCTTGCTGACCTTTGTTGCGGCCTATTGGGGAGCAGAAGACGAGATCTCCCGTGGCTGGTCGCTATTTTGGATCTTCTCGTTTACGTTTCTCGCGATCACCCCTCTCGCGTTAGGCCGATACTTTCCCCGCTGGGCAGGGCTGGTGGGCGTCGGATACTACGCATTCTGGTCGGCGATGTTTATGTCTGCGACGAGTTTTGGTCGCACCGAGGTGCTACCGGTGCTGCAGATACCCGTCGTCGCTCTCTATCTCGGCTGGTTCTATCGACCGTGGACGGCTCGAGTAGCGATGCTTGCGTACTGGTTGATCATGACCGGCGCCGCGATTGACCGATCGGGTGGATTGACCCTCGACGTATCGGTCGCGGTGCCACTGATGTATTCCTTCTTCATCGCGGGTTTCTGCCTCGAAGCCGGTTCCTACCGGAGACGACAGGCTGAGCTCCGTGCCCTGCGCGACCCGCTTACCCGCGTGTATAACCGCCGGGGGCTCGACGAGATCGGTGGGAGAGTCCTCCGCCGCGCGCTCGCTGCAGGGCACGATATCACTGTCGCGGTTGCGGACTTTGACGACTTCAAAGCGGTCAATGACTCTGGTGGTCACGCTGCTGGTGACGAGGCACTCTGTGTGACGAGTCAGGGGTGGGTGCGTGGGCTCGGACCAAACGATCTCGTTGCCAGGTCCGGCGGCGACGAATTTGTCTTGCTGATCCATGGGAACAGACAAGAGGCAACAGCGGCTCTGCAACGCATCAGGAATGAGGCAACCCATTCGTGGTCGTGGGGACTGGCAGAGGCATCGCCAACCGACAACCTCAACGATCTGATGATTCGCGCCGATGCTGAATTGTACGAAATGAAGCGCGCACGCACTTCGCGCTCAGAATGAAAATTTGGTAATGCAGCCGGTGCTAGGCTAGGGAGTTGGCCGGGCCGAGGAAGTACGCCATCGGGTGAGCTCGCTCGGTAACCGTTTTCTAGCGTTGAAGGAACATACGTGGATCTGTACGAGTACCAGGCACGAGATCTCTTCGAACGATACGGGGTGCCGGTGCTCCCTGGAATCGTCGCTGATACCCCCGAGGAGGTGCGTGAAGCGGCTGAAAAGCTTGGCGGTGTGGTTGTCGTCAAAGCTCAGGTGAAGACCGGCGGTCGTGGAAAGGCCGGCGGCGTGAAGGTCGCAAAGAACCCCGATGAGGCGTTTGAGGCCGCACAGGCGATCCTTGGCCTCGATATTAAAGGCCACACGGTGAAGCGAGTGATGGTCGCGGCGGGTGCCGATATCAAAGACGAGTACTACTTCTCAGTGCTGCTTGACCGTGCAAACCGCTCGTACCTGTCGCTCTGCAGTGTCGAGGGCGGCATGGAGATCGAGCAGCTGGCTGTCGAAAAGCCGGAAGCGCTCGCGCGTATCGAGGTGAATCCCAACACCGGAATCGACGCAGCCAAGGCCGAGGAAATCGCTCGGGCAGCGAACTTCCCCGAAGAGCTCATTGAAAAAGTCACCCCGGTCTTCCAAAAGCTATACGAAGTCTATGTCGGCGAAGACGCCACCCTGGTCGAGGTGAACCCATTAGTGCTCACCGGTGCTGGCGACATCATCGCGCTGGACGGCAAGGTGTCACTTGACGAGAACGCTGATTTCCGTCAGCCGGCGCATGAGGCACTCGCCGATAAAGATGCGGAGGACCCGCTGGAGGCGAAGGCGAAGGCCCAGGATCTCAACTACGTGAAGCTTGACGGCGAAGTCGGAGTCATCGGAAACGGCGCGGGTTTGGTCATGTCGACCCTTGACGTGGTCGCATATGCGGGTGAGAACCACGGCGGAGTAAAGCCCGCTAACTTCCTCGACATCGGCGGTGGCGCCTCAGCCGAGGTAATGGCAGCCGGACTTGATGTGATCCTCGGTGACCCTCAGGTCAAGTCGGTGTTTGTCAACGTGTTCGGTGGCATCACCGCGTGCGATGCAGTCGCAAACGGCATCGTCGGGGCACTGGAAAAGCTCGGTGACGCAGCGAACAAGCCGCTGGTGGTTCGCCTCGACGGGAACAACGTTGAAGAAGGGCGTCGAATTTTGAACGAGGCAGCTCATCCGTTGGTCATTCAGGCCTCCACCATGGATGAAGGCGCCGATAAGGCAGCCGAACTGGCGAACGCCCGCTAAGCCGCACGAGACGAAGAGAGTTGTAGCACTATGTCGATTTTTCTGAACAAAGATTCCAAGGTCATCGTGCAGGGCATCACCGGCGCTGAGGGCACCAAGCACACCGCGCGGATGCTCGCTGCGGGTACCCAAATTGTCGGTGGCGTGAACGCGCGCAAAGCCGGCACAACGGTGTCGCATACCGACGCCTCCGGTGCCACCGTGGAGCTGCCCGTATTTGCGACGGTCGCTGAAGCCATGGAGAAGACCGGCGCAGATGTGTCCGTCGTGTTCGTGCCGCCGGCATTCACGAAGGACGCTGCCGTCGAGGCGATTGACGCGGGCATCGGCTTGCTGGTAATCATCACCGAGGGTGTTCCTGTGAAGGACACCGCAGAGCTGTGGGCCCACGCCAAAGCGACCGGTGGAAACACGCGCATCATCGGCCCGAACTGCCCCGGCATCATCACCCCAGGTGAGGCTCTCGCTGGCATCACGCCGGCAACGATCACCGGTAAAGGACCCATCGGGCTGGTATCGAAATCAGGCACCCTGACCTACCAGATGATGTATGAGCTTCGTGATCTCGGCTTCTCGACAGCGATCGGCATCGGCGGTGACCCCATCATCGGCACCACCCATATCGATGCTCTGGCCGCCTTTGAGGCTGATCCAGAAACGACGGCCATCGTCATGATCGGTGAAATTGGTGGCGACGCTGAGGAACGCGCAGCTGAGTTTATTCGCGAACATGTGACCAAGCCTGTGGTCGGTTACGTGGCTGGCTTTACCGCACCCGAGGGGAAAACCATGGGGCATGCCGGAGCAATCGTTTCTGGCTCTGCTGGCACCGCGCAGGCGAAGAAAGAAGCGCTCGAAGCGGCCGGTGTCAAAGTGGGTAAGACCCCAACTGAGACCGCAGAATTGCTTCGCGAAGTGGTGAACGCGCTGTAACTCGGTGGCGTAACGTCGCGCAAAGTTCGGGGTGGGTGCGGTCTGCACCCACCCCGAACGCATTCCGCGCGCCGCTCGTCCGTCGTAGGGTGCGATCGCTAGCCTTAGTGCAATGAAAGCTTTGTTCACTGCGGTTATTGCCGCGATTGAGGCGGTTGCCGTAGCGGTGGCCGGCTTCGCTGTTATCGCGGTTCCTTCGGTACTCGTGTGGTGGATCGCTTTCGATCTCGAGGCTGACCTTCCCAGCCTGTTTTCGGTTGTTGTCGCGATTTGGCAACTGGTTCACCTCATCCCAATGACCGTCGATATTCCAGCAGTGACGGCACTCGGAATGGGTCTTCCTGCTGAAGACATCCACTTCACCATTTCACTGGCGCCGCTCGGCCTCACCGCTGTCACGGTGGCGCTTGCGGCACGATCCGGCTGGCGCCTTTCACAGCGTGGTGAGATCGGGTGGGCCATTGTCGGAGGTGCAGCGGGTTTTGCGGTCGCCGCATGCTCCGTCGCACTGACCGCACGCGATGCCGCATGGCCGGTATGGCTCACCGTCGTAGTGCCCACGCTGGTGTACGCCATCCCCCTGGCGATTGGGGCCGTATCCCGGGCTGCGCTGGCAGGCCAAGACTGGTGGCGCCGTGGAGTGCGAGCGATTCAGCGACTGTGGGAGCCGGTGAATGGCCCCGCTGCCGCAGCGCTCCCAGAGCGTGCCGCTGAGACCCTGCGGCTCGCCCTCGTGGCCCTCGCATCATTGGTGAGCCTCGGCGCGTTGGGTTTCACCGTGCTGCTGTGCGTGAAGTATGTTGACGTCATTGCGTTGAGCCAGAGCCTGCACCTCGATGTTCTCGGCGCGCTCATGGTGTGTATCTTGCAGCTCGCACTGCTCCCCATTGCATGGATTTGGGCGATCGCGTGGTTCGCCGGCCCAGGTTTTGCCATTGGAATCGGGAGTTCGCTCACTCCCTTTGACACGCTGGTGTGGCCTCTTCCGTCGCTTCCGCTCCTCGGCGCATTACCCAATGACTGGGGTTGGGCGGGGGCGCTTGCGCCGGTGCTCATCGTCGTTCTCGGGGCAATCATCGGCGGAGTTGCCGCGGGGCAAGCGATTCTGCGTCGGTCCTCGGTTATCGCAACACTCACGATCCCTGTGGCAGCCTCCGCTCTTGCGGGGCTTGTCATTGCCTTGCTGGGTTGGCTTGCCAGCGGGTCAATCGGGCCCGGTCGTCTCGAGGTCGCTGGCGTGCAGGCATGGGTCATCGGCGGCGCTATCGCCATTGAACTCGCTGTCGGCATGCTCATCGGCATTGGTGCCCGTCAGGTCGATGTTGCAAGGATGAAAACCGCCGTCCTCACTCGGGTGGTCCCTGCGGCCTCGAGTGAGGCACGAGATGACCTGCCGGCCGACCAGTATCACGTTGTTCCGTATCAGGCATCGGGGCCGCACAGCTCCCAAGACAGCGAACCAGCGGTGCCGCATGAGCATGAGCATGAGGATGATGCTGATACGCGACCGATCGCACCGCTCGAGCCATTTGATTCGGTCAATCAGCCAGACCCCGTTGACCCCCTGTTGCAAGCGTACTCATGGGAAACCCCTGCAGATGCCACCCCCGATGTCGAGGACTCACCGGCAGAGCAACGGGGGCTCGCACGCTGGCGCCGCACAACGCGCGAATCTGAGTGAGAGGTGCTAGGGTAGGCGGTGCAATCCACGGGGGCCCGCACGCGGCGGGCTGAGAGTGAACGACGCGCGTTCTCACCGTTCAACCTGATCTGGGTAATGCCAGCGGAGGAAGGGACACTTCGACCATGTCTGCTCACACATTCGGTCCACGACGGTTGTTCACCGTCATCGCTACCGTGGCGACAGCCACACTGACGCTGTCAGCCTGCGCGTTGTCCACACCAGAGCCTGACAGCGCTGGGGGCAGTCAGGCTGGGCAGCAGGTCACCCTGATCGTCCACGATTCCTTCCCAAACGAGGAGTTTGAGGCCGCGGCGAGCGCCGCCACCGGGTATGACGTTCGCGTCATCAGTGCTGGCGACGGCGGGGAACTTACGAGTCAATTGGTGTTGACCGCCTCAGCTCCGCTTGCTGACGCGTTCTTCGGCGTCGACAAGGTCTACCTCTCACGTCTGATCGACGCGGGGGTCGCTGATGAGTCTGCCCACCCCGTGGTACCGGTGACCCGCGGTGCGACCTGCATCAATATTGATCCTGCGTGGTTCGCCGAACAGGAGATTGCCGAGCCAGCTACCTATGAAGATCTCGCGAACGAGACGTACCGCGGCTTGACGGTGCTGCTGGACCCATCGACGTCAACCACCGGCGCATCGTTTCTGATCGGCACCGTCGCCCGCTTTGGTGAAGACGGATTCGCTGAGTACTGGCAGCGTCTCGCAGAAAATGATGTGCGCATTGAGCAGAGCTGGAGTGCGGCGTACAACGGCAATTTCACGCAGGGTGGCGAGGGTGGAAGTTACCCCATTGTGCTGTCATACAGTTCGTCACCGGCGTGGACGCTCACCGATGACGGTTCGGAATCGACAACGAAGGCGCTTCTCGATACGTGCTCCTCGCAGATGGAGTACGCGGGAGTCCTCGCTGGGAGTGCCAATCCTGAAGGTGCGGCGGCCGTCGTCGAATACCTTCTGTCGTCCGATTTTCAAGACACCGTAGCGGACACCATGTATGTATACCCCGCATTGGAAACGGCGGCTATTCCCGAGGAGTGGCAGCGGTTCGCGCCGCTGCCCGATCATCCCTACGATCTGACGCCCAGTGAGATTGGTGCGGGCCGAGACACATGGTTGAAAACCTGGAGCGACGCAACCGGCTGGTGAACGTCGGAACCCGTCGCCGAGCACTCCCAAGCGGCATCGCTTGGGGGCTGGCTGCGGCTGTGCCGGTCGCGTTTCTCGCTCTCTTCTTCGTATGGCCGGTTCTCTCCCTCCTGTGGGTTGGGATCACCGGTTCACTGAATGGCGCGGACGGCGCGACTGACACCGCTGGGGTGTTTGCGGTGCTCGAGGATCCTCGAACGTGGGGGGTCATTGCCCAGACTCTGGCACAAGCGTTCTGGGGCACGGTGCTGTCGCTGGTGCTCGGAGTGCCTGCGGCATGTGTGCTGTATCGCCTCGAATTTCGGGGGCGCAGCCTGCTCAGAGGCCTCATCACGGTGCCCTTTGTGCTTCCCACGGTCGTCGTCGGTGTGGCGTTTGCTGCGCTACTTGGTGAGGGCGCTCCGCTCGGTTGGCTCGGTCTCGACCAGAGCTTCCAAGCTATTGTGCTCGCGCTCGCATTTTTTAATGTGACGGTGGTCGCCAGAACGGTTGGCGGGTTCTGGGGGCAGCTCGATGTGCGCACCGAACAAGCGGCACGAATGCTCGGTGCGTCACCAGCCAGGGTCTTCTTGACCGTGACGGTGCCGAGGCTGGCGCCTGCGCTCACCTCTGCCGCCGCGCTGGTGTTCCTCTTCTGTGCAACCTCGTTTGGGGTGGTGCTGATCCTGGGCGGGAGATCCTTTGCAAACATTGAGACCGAGATTTATCGGCTGACGGTGCAGTACTTGGATCTTCGTGCTGCGGCGGTGCTCTCCATGGTGCAATTGGTGATCGTCGCCGCGGCGATCACGGTATCGAGTCGCCTGCGTCGTCGCCGCGAGCACACCGTCGCGATGCGGTTTGCACCGACCCGCGCAGTGCGGCCGCAGCGGTTCCACCTCCCTGCAGTGCTGGTGTTTACCGCCACGACACTGTGTCTGCATCTCCTCCCATTGTTGGCACTCCTCATCCGTTCTGTGCAACGACGGGATGGCACCCTGACCCTCGATTTCTATCGCTACCTGTTCGCCCCACCAGAGCACGTGCGCTTGAACACGACGGTCGTCGAATCGGTGCTGTTGTCGCTTCAGTTTGCGGTGCAGGCCTGCGCGATCGCCATGCTGCTGGGGGTACTCGTGTCGCTGGTCGCTTCACGAACACCGCGTAGCCCGCTGCTTCGCAGAGCGATCGACGTATTTGACGGCTTCATTATGCTCCCGCTTGGTGTGTCAGCAGTGACCGTTGGATTCGGGCTCTTGCTGACGATGCACCGGCCACTCGGGCTCGGGATCGACCTGAGAACGTCTGTGGCGTTGATCCCGGTCGCCCAGGCACTCATTGCGCTGCCGCTGGTGGTGCGCACACTGTTGCCCGTATTGCGGGGTCTCGATCAGCGCCAGCGGGAGGCGGCAATGATGCTCGGTGCCTCGTCACTGAGGGTGCTTCGCACCATCGATCTGCGGGTGCTAGCACGGCCGCTGGGGCTCGCTGCGGGGTTTGCGTTCGCGGTGTCGTTGGGTGAATTTGGTGCGACGGCATTCCTCGTGAGACCCGATGCCCAGACCCTCCCGGTGATGGTGGCAACGCTGATCGGGAGGCAGGGTGCGGACCACTACGGCATGGCGCTTGCCGCAGCGGTGGTGCTGGGTTTGCTGACCGCAACGGTGATGCTGCTCGCGGAGCGCTCACGAGGGGAGGTAGCGTCAGACCTATGAGTGATGCAACAGGGATGCCTGCGCAGGCGGGGCTCGCGGTGCGTGACGTCACCGTGCGCTACGGCACGCTGCGTACACGCGGGTC